>NZ_JBFAIS010000031.1:0-116762 GCF_040654795.1 Streptomyces sp. NPDC050617
GGGGGGGCTGGGCGCCCGCCGCCCCCCCCCCCGGAGGCGCGCGGCCGACCTGCGGGCCTCGGCCGTGGGCGCGTCCCTCGGCCGTGGGCGCGTCGTCGCCCCATCGGGGCCGAGGCCCGGTCTTCGCCTGTGAGGTCCTTCGTCCGAGCTGTCTACGGACCGCCGGGGCGGGAGAGACCCCGGGCGGTCAGCGGTCAGCGGTCAGCGGTCAGCGGTCAGAGGCAGCGATCACGGGTCAGCGTTCGGCGGAGGGGCGGCGGCGGGCCGCGAGGATGAGGCCGGCGCCGGCGGTGAGGGCGACGGCGGTTCCGCCGAGGGCCCAGGGGGTGGCGGGGCCGGTGCCGGTAGAGGCGAGTTCGGCGCTTGTGGTGGTGGTCTGGAAGGGCGTCGCGGAGTTCGAGGCGGTGGCTGCCGCGGCCTTCACGGTGGTGGTGTCGGTGCCCTCCGCGCTGACGGCGACGGGCCCGGCTGCCTTCTCGGCCTTGGCCGACACGCTGCCGTCCTTGCCCGCCCCGCCGTTCGCCTGGTGGCCGGACTTGTCCTTGCTGTCCTTGCTGTTGTTGCCGGGCTCGGCGTCCTTGCCGCCCTTGTCGCCGTCGTGGTCCTTGCCCGGAGCGGGCTTGTTACGGGCGGCAGCGGCGTCCGCCTCGTCCTTGGCCCGCGCCTGGAACTGGCCCACGTCGATGAACTCCCGGAGGGCTCGGGCGCTGTTGGCGTTCAGCGCCTTCCGGCCGGCGGCCCGCACGGTCGGGCCGCCGCTGTTCACGATGCGGGCGATGAGTACCCGGTCGTCCTCGTACCGGGCTTCGTACTGGCCCACCCTGAGGAAGTACTGGAGGTCCGCCTCGTCGTTGGAGTTCAGCGCCTTCCGCGCGGCTTCCCGCACCCCCGGGCCGCCGGCGTCCTCGATGCGGGTGGCGAGTATCCGGTCGTCGTTGAGGCGCGCCCGGTACTGGTCGTGCTCCAGGAAGCGGCGCATCTGCTGCGCGGTGCCGTCGAGCGCTTCCTGCGCCGCCTCGTGGAGGCACGAGCCGGTTGATTTGTCGGCGAGGATCTTGCGGATCGCGGCGCGGTCCTCTTCTTCCTGCGATCCCGTCTCGGCCCCTGCCGTGGCCCCTGCCGGATCGGTGTGCGAGGCGGTGCCGGTCACCGGTTTCGTCGGGGCCGGAGCGCTGTCCGCGGCGAAGGCGGGAGAGGACAGGAGTAAGGCCGGTGCGATGGCGGCGGCAGCTACGGCCACCGAGACGCGCGTGAGTCTCATACGCTGAAAACCGCTTTCTATGGAAGATCTCGAAACTGCCTCCCCAGGATAAATCGTGAATGATCTTGGGTGGGCAAAGTGGCCGCCCTGGATGGCCAGTTGGCCGGTATCGGCTGTCCGGCCCGCACGAAATGCCTGGTGGGCGGCGTGGCCGGGGCGTTAGCCTCGCGCCGGAACCGCGGAGGGGCAGGGAACGGTGGCACTGGGCAGGAAGGGCAGCCGGCGCATCGTCGTGCGCGGGGTCGCATACCGGTGGCGGCTTCGGCGGAGGCCGACCTATAGCCAGGCGCTGTGCTGGTCGCCCTGTACGTACGCGGTCGAGCGCGCCGACCAGCACGGTGCCGTCCTGGTGGTCACCACCGATCAGGCGCACCCCGGCAACTGGTTCGGTGTGCGGCCCGACCCCGTCCTGCCCGCCGCCGTCGCGAACCACATCCTCATCGCACTGACCCGAGGCTGGAACCCGACGCGCCCCGGCTCCCCCTTCGAACTGGACCTCTCCGCGGGCTTCGTCTCCGGTCTGTGACAGGGGGGCAGGGCCCTGCCTGCCATCATCCCGGCATGGCCCCAGCACTTCCGCGTACCGTCCGAGCCGTCGCCACCGACCGCCTTCTCGACCTGGAGCGAGAAGCCGCCGCGTGCGGGCTCAGCCAGCGGCTTCCGGTCGACTGGCTCCGCGAACACGTCCCCGCGGCGGGTACGCACTACCTGTTTCCCGTCCTCGTGCACCAGCTCCGCCACCGCCCCGAAGTGTCGCCCCAGTGGCGATGCCGGCTGCTGCTGACCGTCAGCACCGGCGAACAGCTCTTGAGCCTGCTCGACGTCCTCCCCGCCACCTTCGACCAGATCCCGGAGACCCTGGACGCGGCGTCCAAGACGGAGATCGCCCGGCGCATGGAGCGTGCCATGTCCGTGCGCGAGTGGACGGAGCGGGCGGACCTCACGTGACGTCGCGGCCGGCGAGCCAGTGGTGCGCGGCCTCCAGCCCCGTCTCGTTCGCGGCCGGGCCGTCGATGCCCGTGAGGTCTCCGCGGGCAATTCGGCCGGCGTACGTCCAGGTGCTCGGTGGGGAGGCGGAGACGGGCGGGCGCGGCGCCACCGGTGTTCCGCGCGCCGAGCGCGCCGAGCGCGCGGTGGGCGCGGGCCAAGGCGGTGCCCATCGTTTCCAGCTCGGTGCGTGACTCCCCGGTCAGCCCGCGGCCTTCCACCCAGCGCAGGAGCGCCATCGTCCGGTGGGTGAGGGGTACGGCCGTCAGCCCGCCGGTCGTCGCCACCGGGGCCCCGGCCGGTATGCCCGCCCGGTCCAGCCGCTCCGCCAGGCCGAGACCGTAGACGAACGCCTCCTTCGCCTCCGGCGGTACCGCCTTCGCCGCCCAGCGGGTGTTCCCCGAGCGGACTTCCCACGTCAGGGAGTTCATCCCGCCTTCGATGGGCGTGATCTCGTCCGTGTGCAGCGCCCAGTGCTCTTCGAGCAGCCGGGCGACGGATTGAGCGTCGTACGAGGGGTGGCGGTCGGCCATTGCGGCAATCCTCCGCGCGGGGGTCGGGCCGCCCAGAGTAGGCCGTCGTCCGGCCAACTCGCCTTTCCTCAGGCGTATTCGTCGGGTGCGCCGCCGTGCTGGTCCTGCGGCCAGGCGATTCGGCAGCGGAGGCAGGTGAGTCTCCATTGGAGTTCGCCTGTCCCAGGGTGGGGCACCTGGGACAGGATCACTTCGGTTCCCTGGCATTTGACGCATTGCACGGGGGGATTCGCGGTCGGGCCCTGCCGGTACAGGTCGTTCCACGCGCCGTTGTTCACCTGCTCAGTGTGGCGGCGCGGCCGTCCCCTTTCCGGGGAACAACACCCTCGCGTTACGGGGAGGTTCCAGCGTCACGTAGTCGTCGAAGGTTCGGCGGTAACGGGTGTGGCCGGTGGTTTGGGTGTGGCGGCGCATCCATTCCTCGATCCAGTCCGAGCCACCGGAACGAATCATCTCCCCGCAGTCCTTCTCCTCTCCTGTTACGCACGTGGCGCTGTACTCCGGATACGTGGTCGCATCCTGCTCGAACGTCCATGCCATGAATCGGAACGTGCGCCTCATGGCCTTGCCTCTCGGCCGCTTTCGCCGGGCGCGTTCTTGTCGGCCAGACGGATAGCGGTGTCCGGCCTCCCCAGACCGGCCCGGTGCTGCGGGCATTGGCACGTGGGGAACGCGACGGGGCTGGGCGGAATCGCCCGCCTCGGGCTCGGCCTTTCGTCGGCCTCGACGGAGGCGGGTGAAGAGGCGTCTGTGAACACGAGGAGTGCTCCGTTGACCCCCCTCTCCTCGATCATCCGGGCCAGGTTCGCTCGCGCTGTGCTTTTCATGTGGTCATTCGCCTCAGTCCGTGCCGTACTCGTTCGGTCAACTCCCTGGTGGGCTCCGCGTAGTGGCGGGGCACCCAGTCGGGGGCTATGCGCCAGAAGCCGCCCGCGCGGATCAGTTCGTACAGCGCCTCGACATCGCCCTCTGGGCCCGGAATATCGGAAGCTTGCTCGATCGCTTTGCGCACGGACGTGATGACCCTTCCGTCAGTTCCAACTCCTGCCTCAAGAATCGGTACTTGCGCGTACGATCAACAGGGGGTAGCCGGTTATGGCTTGCTCCGTAACACCACGCAGAGCGAGGTTCTCGGCATGGGTCCTGACGCTGTATCCCTGGCCGTCACGTATGGCCGACGCTTGTACCGACTCCGCACGGCTGCGGGGCTCACCCAGAAGGCGCTCGGTCTCTTGAGCAACGTCGACCGATCACGTATCGCGCAGCTTGAGGGGGTCACGGGCGCAAAGCCCACGATGGCGATTTCCCGGGCGCTGGACCGCGCGCTCGGATCGGACGAGCTTCTCACCGAACTTCAGCCGCACGTCTACCGCGAGACCTTTCCCGACTGGTCTCAGCAGTTCATGGATCTGGAAGCGCTGGCTCCTGCGATGGGCATGTATGTCGCGCAGGTTGTACCAGGGCTGCTCCAAACCGAGTCCTACGCGCGATCGATGCTGGCTTTGGGGCGAACGCTGACGTCTCCGGAACAGCTGGAAGAACGAGTAGCAGCCCGACTCGGGCGACAAGCCATACTGACTCGGGCTGACGGCCCGAAGCTCTGGATGGTGTTGGACGAGGCCGTGCTGCGGAGGCCCGTCGGGTGTCGGGCGGAGATGCGGCAGCAGCTCTCGCACCTCCTGGAGGCCTATTCGAACCCCCGTCTGACCATTCAGGTTCTGCCGTTCTCCAGTGGGCATCATCCAGCCATGGGCGGATCGCTGACGATCCTGACGACGCCGGGCGGCTCGGAAGCGGCATACATCGAAGGTGCCGACTGGGGCCGTCTGACCGAAGAACCGGAAGAGGTCAAGACGTACGCCGTAGCCTACGATCACATTCGGGCGCTGGCACTGCCTCCCGCCTTGTCCCGGGACCTGATCCAATCCGTGATGGAGGACGACTACCTTGACGCGCGTGTCCCGACACGATCTCAGCGCCGCCGTCTGGCGCAAGTCCAGCTACAGCAACCAGGAGGGGGGGCAGTGCGTCGAGGTGGCCGAGGGCTTTCCCGTAGTCCCCGTTCGTGACAGCAAGGTTCCGCACGGGCCCATACTCACGGTCTCCCCTGATGCGTGGGCTTCGTTCATCGCGTTCGCGGCCCGTAGCGACATCTGAGGCACACCGGCCCCGCCCGACTGAGCAGTTACGGGCGGGGCTTCGTCGTGGCGCAGCCGGGAAGCCGGCCCGGCGTAGGCCGATTCGCCGGGCCGAGGAGAGCGGGGCGGGCAGCGCTTGGGCAAGGAGTGAGCAGTCAGGTGTGTGTCCGCGTCAGCGGCACCGGCCTAGCGTGGCGGGACGCTGTGTACCTGGGGCGATGCCACCTGGTGGCGGTTGTCGTGGGCGCCGCGGAAGGCCGAGGATTCACAGAAGGAGAATTCATGCGCACGTGGACCAAGCGATCCGCCCTGACTCTCGCTGCTCTCTCCGCCGCCGCGGTGGCGCTGACCGGGGTGGGTTCCGCCTCCGCGGCGTCGCTGGAACCGAGCCGGGCCACGGTTGTGCGCGTGCTGGACACGCCTCGGCAGAATGTGCCGTTCGGCTCGCTCCAGGAATGTCAGACCTACGGCAACATCATGGCCCAGCGGGGAATGCTGCACAGCTACACCTGCACCCCCTCGGGGGGTAAGTACATTTTCCACTGGAGCTGATCCTTTTCAGCCGGCGTTCCCAGGAACGCGTGACGTCCCCGGCACGGCCAGTACGGCTGCGCCGGGGACGTCTCATTTGCCCCAGGTGAGCCACGCCCACAGTGCGAACGACGCCAGGAACGCCACCGACATCTGGATCGTGAGCCTTCTGTTCGCCGGTTCCGCCTTGGCGGCCGGCGTGCCCAGGGGGTCCTCGCCCTGCCGGACCGCTACGCGCACGTCCGCACGGCGCCCTATGGCGCCGAGGGCCAGCCCGAGGACCACGGTGGAATAGATGGCGAGAAGCGTTCCGAGGTCGTGCCCCCGCAGTTTTCCGAGCGTCGACAGGAAACTTACGCCGAGGAGGGGGATTAGGGAGATCTGAGTCCTGGATTTGGATGTCGGAAGTATTGGAAGCCAAATGGCGAAGAAGAGGGCCGTCGTGACGACGGTGATGATCCACCAGACATTTTCAGATATGTGAGGGGCGTGCAAGACTCTCTCCTTCACCCATGTGGAGCCCGGTCGACGGATTCGGTCTCCCGCCGACTGCGATGGCCACCCCCATTATCCCTGATCGGCGCCGCAATCCGGCCCCGCCTGTCGGTGCGCGTCAACTGGCCTTCTTTTGGCGGTAGTTACTGGATTTCGAAATCCGCGGCTGTTTCCGTTCGGCCGGTTCGTGAGTTCTGGCCGCCCCTCGGAGGCATTCCGACGCCGTTTCGTTCTGCGCCAGGAGGAGGAGTGCGCACAGCGGGGGCCGCGCCGCCGCCTCGGCGCATGGTGCCCACTCAGGTGAGGTCTTCGATGAACCCCGTGCGGTTGTCCGTCGATGTGTGGGCGAGTTCGGTGTAGCGCACCGCGCGACGGTGGTAGTCGAAGTTGCCGCGCACCGCGGCCAGGTAGGCGTCGGCGCAGCGCAGCGCGGCCTCTCGATCGGGCCGGGGAGCGGCGACAGCGTCGAGTTGCGCCGGTATCTGTTCGCGGGCCTGCATCATCCGTCGGGTGCGGGCGTCCAGAAGGTCGGCGACGTACTGGAGGGCGGCGGTCTCGCTCCTGTGCTGCTCGCGTTGCGCGAGCAGCACGGCGTTGTGGGTGTAGCCGAGTCGGGCCTCCCGGGGGACGGAGCAGATGTCGTTCCACAGCGCGGTCGTGTCCGCCGCCGCGTTGCGCAGCACGGTGAGGGCGGGCAGTCGGCGCATGGGGTCGGGCAGGTCTGCCCCGACCGCCAGTTCGCACAGGTGCAGGTAGTAGGGAACGCCGAACATGGCGCGTCGGTGGTCGAGATAGGTGTTCAGGTCGGGAATTCGGCCGCTGCCGCGGTCGACGGATTCCGCGTAGAAGCCCCAGAGCCACCTGGTCATGTCGGTGCGGAATACGGTGCACCAGTCCGCCGACCGCCCTGCGGCGATGCGTCCCCAGACCTCGGCGAGCGCGTAAGCCGTCCGGCTGTGCGGCGGTCCGCCGTTCAGGACGGTGATGAAGTCCTCGACCAGGGCGGCGCAACGTGTCGGGTCACGCCCCGCGGCGCCGGCGTCGAAGCCCTCGTCCACGAGGAGCGTCCAGCCGGTGAATTCGGTGATCAGCGCGAGGACCGGCGCCGGGGCCTGGGGATAGTAGAGGCCGATGCACAAGGCGTTGTCGGTGTGCTGCACGTTGTGCCGTGCCGCGTCGGTGCGGCAGAGGCTGTGGGCGTCCAGCCATCGCCACATCGCGGCGTCCGCCTGGGCCACGGCGGGGTTGGGGCCGACTTCCGGGAGGGGCATCCAGATCCGGGGGAGAGTTCGCCGGGGCATGGGTCACCTCCGTTCGGCGATGATGCTGTAGGCGGAGAATTTGTCCTGTAGCAGGGCGATGGAGAGGTTCTGCGCCAGTACGCGCAGTTCTTCCAGCGCGTCGACGGTTTTCTCGGGGAAGTGCGTCTCGATGTTGCTCCGGACTTCCAGGAGCCAGTGCGCGACGTCCGTGTTGGAGGGGAGGACCCGGTTGTCCCGCACGGTGAATTCGTTGCCCTCCAGGACTTTGGCGACGTACTCCGGGGTCTTGCGGTGACCGCAGGCGAGCCGGTCCGTTTCGTCGGGGATCGCCGACTCGTATGCGGTGAGATCACCGTTGTAGAGGTTCTCGGATATCACCAGGGTTCCCCCGGGCCCGACGCGCTTCGCGAGATCCCGGATCGAGGTCTCGTACAGCTCGTTGGGGAAGTGCGTGATCACCCCTCGGATGATCACCAGGTCGTACGGCCGGCCGGGGTCGGGCAGCCGGTCGACGTCACGGGCATTGCACAGGTACAGGTGGGTTCGGTCGGACGTGCCCTGCCGCGCCACATGCCGGGCGCAGTGTTCCAGTTGCTGTCGGCTGATGTTGATGCCGTCCAGGCGCGGGCAGGCCGGGAACAGGCGGGCCAGATACGCGAGGGTGAATCCCCAGCCGCAGCCGAGATCAAGGATTCGCTGCGGTGAGGGCCGCCCGGGGGCGGTCACGCCTGCCAGTTCGAGCTGCCGGTCGAAGAACCGGACCCCGGCTTCGTCCAGTGACACTGGACGGGGTGAATCCGGGTGATTGTAGATTCCCCACTGGAAGAGCAGGTTTTCACCGATGGCCCTGCTCCACAGCTGGGGGTCGTCCTGGTAGGTGAGCGTCACCTTTTCCTGATACGTGTCGACCGCAGGTCCTCGGATGATGTCGAATAAGGCAGCGGGGTCAGTCATGATCTGCTCTCCTTCCGGGATTGTCTGGTGAGTTGTCGGCGAGCCGGCGGACTTCGCCGATGGGGGCGTCGGCGCCCGGGACCGGTCCGATCGCTTTCGCATCGGAAGGTGCGGGCGATAGGTCCATCAGGCATCTGTATGGATGGCCCGGACAAGGTGTCGGAATGATCGGCACGTGCACGTGTTGAACGTTTGCGCCCTTATGAAATGCCGTTCTGGCCCGTCCGGCGCCAATCGCTCGACCAAGCCCCTCATGAAGCACTCGACGATTCACTGACGCCGAATGAGTCGACGTGTCGACGTCTTGTTCCGCTCGCGGCACGGTGCGGCGCTCAGTTGGTGGTGCGCCGCACCGCCTGGCCGCCGGGGCGGTTGCGGGCGCGCCGTCGTGGGTACGGGGCAGAGCGGTCCGGCGCGCGTCCGGCGCCGACCGGTGGTGTACGCCTGACCAGCGGTGGCGAGGGGCGGGGCACGGGAACTCAGTGGCGGTCGGCGGCGTTCTGCCGTACAGATGACGACAGGGACGAAAAGATCGTCCCCAAGCAGTAGAACTATTTCTTTGCCCACCCATTACCCTTGTTCGCGAGGCCGCGCAGGGTGGCCACGGAGGAGTGAGATGAGGAGCAGCAACCCGGTCTTCTCGCGACGGGGGTTCAGCCGCGACAGCGGCGGCTACGCCGGCTTCAACGCGGCGCCGCAGGCCGGGGCACCCACCGCGACCCCGTACGCCGGCGGGAACCCGTACGCGAACAACCCGTACGCGGCAGGGCAGCAGGATCTCCAGACCGGCCCCCCGCAGGCGCCGGCGCAGACCGGCCGGATGACGATGGACGACGTCGTCACGCGCACCGGCATCACGCTCGGCGTGGTCGTCGTCGCCGCCGTCGCGGCCTGGACCATGAACCTGCCCTGGGGCGCCGGGGCAGCCGCCGGGCTCGTCGCGATGGTCCTGGGCTTCATCCAGGCGTTCAAGGCGAAGCCGGTGCCCGCGCTGATCATCGGGTACGCGCTCTTCGAGGGCCTGTTCCTCGGCGTGATCAGCAAGGCGTTCAACTACCTCGCCGACGGCGCGCCCGTACAAGCCGTGCTCGGCACCATGGCCGTCTTCGCCGGTGTGCTCATCGCGTACAAGACCCGGCTCATCCGGGTCGACCGGCGGTTCTACCGCTTCGTGATGGCCGCGGCGATCGGCTTCGTGCTGCTGATGGCCGTGAACCTGCTGTTCAGCGTCTTCGGCGGCGGCGACGGCCTCGGCATCCGCACCGGCGGCCTGGGCATCGTGGTCGGCATCATCGGCGTGCTGCTGGGCGCCGCGTTCCTGGCGCTGGACTTCAAGCAGATCGAGGACGGCATCCGGTACGGCGCTCCGCGCGAGGAGTCCTGGCTCGCCGCCTTCGGCCTGACGCTGTCCCTCGTGTGGATCTACACCGAGATGCTGCGACTGATCGCGATCTTGAACGACAACTAGCGGCTGCGGCCGCGGCCGCGCCGCCCCGGCCGTCGTACGTCGGAAGGGCCCGTCAAGGCATTGCCTTTACGGGCCCTTCGGCGTTGTCGCGGGGGGTGCGGGCGCCGCTACAGCAGCTTTCGCGCGGCCCGGCGGAGGTCGTACTCGTGGATGATCGCTTTGGCGTGGCCGTACGCGAGGTTGTGCTCGCCGCGCAGCCAGCTGACCTTCTCCTCGAAGCGGAAGAGAGCGGGGCCTTCGTCTACCGTGCGCAGCCAGTCGGCGACTTCACGGCCCGTGCAATGGGGGATGTGGGAGAGCAGGTTCCGGTGAGTCTCGTCGGAGAAGACGTGGGACATCGGCGCCTCCGGACGCGTCGAATGCTGGTCCTTCATGTCACCGTGCCTGAGTGTTCAGGCGTTGGCAACAGTCGGCGGGCGGCGCATAGGCTCACGCCGTGGATGATCTGACGTCTCTGCTGACAGCCGTGGACTCCTTCGCCGACCGGTTGCGCGCCCTGCCGCAGTCCCGGCTGAGCCGGGGGGCCGCCGCCGAGGGGCTGGAGCTCGCGCGCGAACTGGCCGAACGCGCCAGGAGGTTGGAGGAACCCGATTCACCAGGCCCCCGCGACATGCCGGACGCGGGGCTCTTCGCCGCCGCCGACCAAGTGGCTGTCGCCGGACACGACGCCGTGGAGGCGCTGCGGGGCGCTCCTGCCGCGGAGGTCGAGGAGGCCATCGCCAGCGTGGAGGCCGCGGCCAAACGGTGCGGCCTCTGAGGCCGCACCTGCGATGGCGGCCGGCCACCCCCCTGGCCGGGGTTGCCGCCCCCGGGGGCGGGGGCGTCGCCCCGTGACCGGGGTGGTCGTCCCGGGGGCGGGGGCGTCATCCCGTGACCGGGGTGGTCATTTCGTGGGCGGGGGCGCGTCCCGTGAGTGGGGAGCTGTTTCTGGCCGGGGTTGCCGGCACCCCTGGCCGGGGTTGCCACCCCTGTGGCCGGGGTTGCCGCCCCCGGGGGCGGGGGCGTCGCCCCGTGGCCGGGGCCGTCCCGTGACGGGGGCGTCATCCCCTGACCGGGGTGGTCATTTCGTGGGCGGGGGCGCGCCCCGTGAGTGGGGAGCTGTCTCTGGCCGGGGTTGCCGCTCCCGAGGCCGGGGCCGTCCCGTGACGGGGGCGTCATCCCCTGACCGGGGCGGTCACCCCGTGGTCGGGGCCGCCCCCGTGAGTGGGGCCTGTCCCTGACCGGGGTCGCGTCCCGTGAGCGGGAGCCTGCCGTTGGTTGGGGCCCTGGCCCTGCCCCTTGGGGCTGCGCAGCTACGTTGCGCGGGTCGCGCACGGCGTCCAGGGGGCGGCCCTGTCGCGGGGCGCGGGCAACGTTCAGGGGCGGTACTGCCGCGGGTCGTGGGCAACCGTCCGGGGCGGTACTGCCGCCGGGCCAGGGCAACCGTCCGCAGGTGGCACTGCCGCGGGGCCAGGGCAACCGTCTGTGGGTGGCATTGCCGCGGGGCGTGGGGGACCGCCCAAGGGGAGGGCGTCACGTGCCGCTTGTCGGCGCTGGGCTTCAGAGGGACGCGATGACTCGGTCCGCCAGGACGTACACGCTCTCCCCGCCGCAGCCGAATGTCAGGGCGTACGCGCCGGAGACGCCGGAGCCGCCGAGCAGGACCGGGGTGTCGCCCGCGCGCAGGGCGTCGGCCAGGCGTTCGGCGGTCTCCCGGTGGCCGGGGGTCATGCAGACGGTGGTGCCGTCGGTGAAGACGTACACGTCCAGGGTGCCCAGCGGGCCGGGGCGCACGTCCGCGAGGGGTACGCGCGCGTCGGCGAGCTCGGTGAGGCGGCCCACGGTGCGGTCGTGGTCGCCGATGGCCGGTACGGGGCTGAAGTCCGGGTGCGAGGGGTGGCGGCGGCGGGCGGCGGCCAGTTCCGGGGAGTCGGCGGCCTCCGACTCCGCGTCGAGCGCCTCGGCCTCCACCAGTTCGGCGTCGACGAGCGGTTCCAGGCCGGCGAAGTCGGTCTGGCGGGGCACGTACAGCGTGCTCTCCGGCTGCGTGTCGTCGCCGAGCCCGGCCAGGCCGAGCAGCGTCGGCGCGTCGGCGGCGTCGCGCGCCTCCTGGGCGGCCCAGAAGGCACGGGCCTCGGCCAGCTCGCGCTCGCGTTCCTCGGCGAGCGCGTCGGCCACCGCGGCGCGTATCTCGGCGGTGGGCGTGGGGCGGGCGGCGGGTACCGCGGCGGCGGCGCTCCGGTCGGCGGCGGCCGCGAGCTCGTCGCGCAGGGCGGCGATCTGGCGGCGCAGCCCGCGGGTGGTGTGCAGGGCGGCGGCGCCGGCGGCCGTCGCGGTGGCCGCTGCCAGCAGCAGGGCAAGGGACATGGCGCTCACTGACGACTCCCGGTTGCTATAGATCCCCCGAATTCCTACCTCAGCTTCGCGGGCTCCGCCCCCGGGCGTCAGTGCATAACGTCACGAACCGGACAGGCCCTAGGTCCGGGACGTTCGCCTTTCAACCACGCTGACCTGCATAGACGGAAATCCCCCAGGAGATTGGTCACATCCTGGGGGAGATTCGCGCACGCTATGGGGCTCGCGCCGGGCGCACGGGCCGCCGGTTGCGCTGCGTGGCGGTACGGCCCCGCGCGGGCACCGGTGAGGCCGGTGCCCGGGGGCCGCCCGAGCCCCGCCCGTAGCCGTCCGCGTCGTCGCAGCTCAGCTGAGGCGTTCCAGAACCATGGCCATGCCCTGGCCGCCGCCGACGCACATGGTCTCCAGGCCGAACTGCTTGTCGTGGAACTGGAGGGAGTTGATGAGGGTGCCGGTGATACGGGCTCCGGTCATCCCGAAGGGATGACCCACGGCGATGGCCCCGCCGTTGACGTTGAGGCGGTCGAGGTCGATGCCGAGGTCCCGGTAGGAGGGGATGACCTGGGCGGCGAACGCCTCGTTGATCTCGACGAGGTCGATGTCGCCGATGCCGAGCCCCGCGCGGCGCAGCGCCTGCTTGCTGGCCTCGACCGGCCCGTAGCCCATGATCTCGGGGGAGAGCGCGGAGACGCCGGTGGACACGATCCGGGCCAGCGGGGTCAGGCCGAGCTCGCGGGCCTTGGTGTCGGACATGATGACGACGGCGGCGGCGCCGTCGTTGAGCGGACAGCAGTTGCCCGCGGTGATCAGGCCATCGGGGCGGAAGACGGGCTTCAGCCCCTGCACGCCCTCCATCGTGACGCCCGCGCGGGGCCCGTCGTCCTTGCTGACGACGGTGCCGTCCGGGGTGGTGACCGGGGTGATCTCCCGCTCCCAGAAACCCTTCTTGATGGCCTCCTCGGCGAGGTTCTGGGAACGGACGCCGAACTCGTCCATGTCCTGCCGGGTGATGCCCTTGAGGCGGGCCAGGTTCTCCGCGGTCTGGCCCATCGCCATGTACGCGTCCGGCACGAGGCCGTCCTCGCGCGGGTCGTGCCAGCCCTCGCCGCCCGCCTCGGCGCGCGCGGCCGTACGGGCCTCCGCGTCGGCGAACAGCGGGTTGTGGGTGCCCGGCATGCCGTCGGAGGACCCGTTGGCGAAGCGGGAGACCGTCTCCACGCCCGCCGAGATGAAGACGTCGCCCTCGCCGGCCTTGATGGCGTGCAGGGCCATCCGGGACGTCTGGAGCGAGGAGGAGCAGTAGCGGGTGATCGTGCAGCCGGGGAGGTGGTCCATGCCCATCTGCACCGCGACGATGCGGCCGAGGTTGTGGCCCTGCTCGCCGCCCGGCAGGCCGCAGCCGAGCATGAGGTCGTCGATGTCGCGCGGGTCGAGCTCGGGGACCTTGGCGAGGGCCGCGCCGATGATGGTCGCGGTGAGGTCGTCGGGGCGCAGTTCCTTGAGGGAGCCCTTGCCGGCGCGGCCGATGGGGGAGCGGGCGGTGGAGACGATCACGGCTTCGGGCATCACGGGCTCCAGGGCGAGAAGGGGTGCCGCCGCGCGGCGCCTCGTGCGGCGCGCGGCGGCCGGGTGACGGGCGGGCCTCTGGGGGAAGTTACCCGTCCGTACCGCCGGGGTCACTGCCCGCGCACTGTGATGCGGGCCTCTTTTCTAAGCGCTTGCTCAGCATTGCCGCCCCCCTCGGCGGCCCGTCGCTCACCCCGTCGCTCACCCCGTCGCTCACCCCGTCGCTCACCCCGCCGCGGTCCGCTCCGCCGCGTCCGCGTCCGACGGCAGCCGCCGCCGCTTGCGGTGCTTGAGCAGCGCCCACCGGCCGCGGGCCCCCGTGACCTCGGTGCCGCCCTCCGCCGCGGCCTGCGCCGCCGCCCGCGCCACCGGCAGGATGCCCTCGCGGCGCGCCTCGTCGGGGTGCTCCTCGTCCGCCGGCCACAGCCCCAGCGCCGCGCACAGCGTCGGCAGCACCGCCATGGCCGCCGTCGCGTACCCCTCCGCCGAGGGGTGGTAGTTGTCCGGCCCGAACAGCTCGCGCGGGTTCTCCGCGAACTCGGGGCCCAGCAGATCGCCCAGCGAGACCGTGCGGCCGCCCTGCTCGACGACCCCGATCGTCTGCGCCGCCGCCAGCTGACGACTCAGCCGCCGCGCCACCCAGCGCAGCGGCTGATATACCGGCTCGATCGTGCCCAGGTCCGGGCACGTGCCGACCACCACCTCGCAGCCCGCCTCCCGGAGCCTGCGGACCGTCTCCGACAGCAGCCGCACCGACCGGGCGGGCGGCATCCGGTGCGTCACGTCGTTCGCGCCGATCATGATCACGCAGACGTCGGGGGCCGGCCCGGGGTCCGCGAGCAGCCGCGTGGTCTGCCGCTCCAGGTCGTCGGACTGCGCGCCCGGCACCGCCACATTGCGCAGCGTCACCGGCCGCTCGGCGACCGCCGCGAGCCCCGTGGCGAGCAGCGCGCCCGGCGTCTGGCGCGGCCGGTGTACGCCCTGGCCGGCCGCCGTGGAGTCGCCGAGGAAGCCGAGCCGCAGCGGCGGCTGGTGCAGCCGGTGCACGAAGGAGGCGCCGTACCGGCCGTCGGCGCAGGGCGGTGGTTCGTTCGCGCCGCCGACGACCCGCTTCGCCAGCCGGACCTCGGTGAGCAGCAGCCCGACCGCCGCCCCGCCGAGCAGTCCGATTCCGCCGCCTCCGTACGCCGCCGCCGCCGCGATCCGCCGCGCGGCCCTCGCCCTCGACATCGACATAGGCCGGGCCTCCTCCCGCTCCACCGCTGAGTACCGGGCGCCGCCGCTACCGAGCGCGACGGCGCCGTACATCCTGCTAACAGGTTGTTGCCCCGAGCGGCCGTGCGCGCAACGCGACGTTCCGGTGAACGGATGCGCAATAGGCTGGTACTACGGGCACGCGACGACGGCTGCCCCCGACCGCGGAGACCACCGTGCAGTTTCACCATTCGATGATCGAGCTCGTCGGCAATACCCCGCTCGTCAAGCTCAACAGCGTGACCGAGGGCATTACGGCGACAGTCCTTGCCAAGGTCGAATACTTCAATCCGGGCGGTTCGGTGAAGGACCGGATCGCCGTGCGCATGATCGAGGCCGCCGAGGAGTCGGGCGAACTGCGCCCCGGCGGCACCATTGTCGAGCCGACCTCCGGCAATACCGGGGTGGGGCTCGCGATCGTGGCCCAGCAGAAGGGCTACAAATGCGTTTTCGTCTGCCCGGACAAGGTTTCCACCGACAAGATCAATGTGCTGCGGGCGTACGGGGCCGAGGTGGTGGTCTGCCCGACCGCCGTCGATCCCGAACACCCGGATTCGTACTACAACGTTTCCGACCGGCTGGTGCGCGAGACGCCCAATGCCTGGAAGCCCGACCAGTACAGCAACCCCAATAACCCGCTTTCCCATTACCACTCCACCGGCCCGGAGCTGTGGGAGCAGACCGAGGGCCGTATCACGCACTTCGTCGCGGGCGTCGGCACCGGCGGCACCATCAGCGGCACCGGCCGCTATCTCAAGGACGCCAGCGACGGCCGGGTCAAGGTCATCGGCGCCGACCCGGAGGGCTCCGTCTACAGCGGCGGCTCCGGCCGCCCGTATCTGATCGAGGGCGTCGGCGAGGACTTCTGGCCGACCGCCTACGACCAGTCGGTCGCCGACGAGATCGTCGCCGTCTCCGACAAGGACGCCTTCCAGATGACCCGCCGGCTCGCCAAGGAGGAGGGCCTGCTGGTCGGCGGCTCCTGCGGCATGGCGGTCGTCGGCGCGCTGGAGGTCGCCAAGCGGCTCGGCCCCGACGACGTGGTCGTCGTGCTGCTGCCGGACAGCGGCCGCGGCTATCTGTCGAAGATCTTCAACGACGAGTGGATGGCCGACTACGGCTTCCTGGAGGAGGGCGGCCCGACGGCCCGCGTCGCCGACGTGCTGCGGGACAAGGAGGGCGCGATGCCCTCGCTGGTCCACATGCACCCCGAGGAGACCGTCGGCGAGGCCATCGACGTGCTGCGCGAGTACGGCGTCTCGCAGATGCCGATCGTCAAGCCGGGCGCCGGCCACCCCGACGTGATGGCCGCCGAGGTCATCGGCTCGGTCGTCGAACGCGAACTGCTGGACGCCCTGTTCGCGCAGCGCGCCTCGCTCGGCGACCCGCTGGAGAAGCACATGAGCGGCCCGCTGCCGCAGGTCGGCTCGGGCGAGCCGGTCGCGGACCTGATGGCCGTGCTGGGTACGGCGGACGCCGCGATAGTGCTGGTCGAGGGGAAGCCGAAGGGCGTCGTGAGCCGGCAGGACCTGCTCGCGTTCCTGGCCAAGACCGCCAAGACTGCCAAGTAGGAGCCGGGCTCCTTCTGACGGGTCGGCCCCCCCGCGTCGAGCGGGTGCCTTGGACCGCCCACCGCCGAGCGGGCGGTCCAAGGCCGCGGTTGTACGGGCGTGTCTGAGACCGCGGTTGTACGGGCGTGTCCGGGGCCGTGGTCGTACGGGCGGTGAGGGGCGTCGGGGCGTCGGGGCGGATCGAGCACCCGTCCGTCCGCCCCTGGCTCAGACGTGGTCGGCCGGGACGCGTCGCCTGGGGGACCGGGGCGGGAGTCCCAGCGTGTCGACGGGGTGCACACCCCGGCCGACCGACGTCAGGCCGTCCCGTACCGCTCCGGATGCCAGTTCCGTCGCCGTCCGGACCGCCTCGGGCAACGGGAACCCGTGCGCCCGCAACCCGGTGATCAGCGCGGAGTGCGCGCATCCCGCGCCGTGTTCGGCCCCGGTGCGGTGGTTGGGCCGGTCCAGGCGGACCAGCGACAGGCCGTCGGCGAACCAGTCCCCGTCGTCCTCGCCGCCGGACGTCACGACGACGGCCGGCGCGCCGAGGTCGATCATCCGCTGGGCCAGCGTCCGCGCCCCGGACGTCCCGTCACCGGTGATCAGCCTGGCCTCCGCCACATTGGGGGTGATCACCTCGGCGAGGGGCAGGAGCGAGCCGATCAGCTCGGCCCGGGCGTCGGCGCCGGCCAGGTCGCCGCCCGCCGCACTGACCATGACGGGGTCCAGGACGACGGGGACCCCCAGTCCGGACAGCAGATCCGCGATGGCGGCGATGTGCTCCGCGCTCCACGCCGTCCCCACCTTCACGGCCCGTACCGCGAGATCGGCGCGTACGGCGTCGAACTGCGCGCGCACGAAGTCGACCGGCACGGGGTGCCGGCCGAGGACGCCCGTGGTGTTCTGGGCGGTCAGGCCGACGACGACCGTCGCGGTGAAACATCCGATGGAGGCCAGGGCCTTGATGTCCCCCTGGATCCCCGCGCCGCCGCCGGAGTCGGAGGACCCGATGGTGAGGCATACCGGGGGCGCTGAGCTGTCTGTCACGTCGGTTCGACCCTTCCGGTGTCCGCCCGGAGCTCGTGTGGCCGGTTTCGGCCCCCACTCCGCGCGGGAGTGGCGCGGTGGCTCCGGGTCCGTTTGCGTGGATATCGCCGTGCTGTCGCGGCGGCTACTCCGCCGGGGACAGCGGTTCGAGAACGCCCCAGCGGTTCTCCACGAGCCGGGCGTACAGCGGGCCGAGCACGTCGAGCAGTGCGCGGTCGACGGTGCCCGCGTGGCGCCACTGCGCGTGCAGGGCGAAGAGGACCACGACATCGGTCCAGTACTTCCCCAGGCCGAGACTGCTCACATCGCCCGCGCGAAGCGTCAGGCGCTGTGTCCGCAACGCGGCTTCCAGGGACAGGACTTCGCGGATGGCCGGCCAGTTGTCCCCGGCGGGCATCGCCGGGAAGGGCTCGGTGCTGAGCTGCTCCGTACGCGCGGCGAGGACCTTCTCGGCGTACGTCTCGTCGTGCTGGTACAGGTGGTAGGAGCCGACCGTGTGGGTGTACGTGCCCAGGCGGAGTCCGAGCTGCGTGGCCAGCACTTCCTGGAGGAAGGTGAACGAGAACACGTCGCTCACCGTGCCGCGGTAGGCGTCGTTTGCTCTCATGAAGGAGACGGCGTGCAAAGCCCCTTCACGGATCATGTACTGAAGACCCAAGGTGCAGGCCACATCGATGTTGCCCTCGATGAGGAGCTCCTCCGGGGCGAATATCTGCATCACGGCACGCTTGGAGTCGGGGTCCTGCTGAAGCGTCCGTACGATGCTGTCCCATTGGTTGAAGCCCGCTCCGCCGCAGTTGAACAGCCGGGGCCCGTAGGCGGTGCCGGCCAGCCTGCGGCCGTCCG
This sequence comes from Streptomyces sp. NPDC050617, assembly GCF_040654795.1. Taxonomy (NCBI): domain Bacteria; kingdom Bacillati; phylum Actinomycetota; class Actinomycetes; order Kitasatosporales; family Streptomycetaceae; genus Streptomyces; species Streptomyces sp. NPDC050617. The sequence continues at coordinate 18,230 of NZ_JBFAIS010000031.1, forward strand.
CCGAGTACTTCTTCATGGACGGCGCGTAGAACGAGATGAAGTCCAGCGAGTTGCCGCCGGATAAGTACCACAGCGACTCGGCGAAGTTGAAGACCAGATTCGACTTCCGCTCGGGAATCCGTACGATCCGTTCCCGCGGGTTCGCGATCCGGTAGGTGACGCCGAGGATCTCCTGACTGTGGAACCCCCTCGGGGCATTGACGTACTCGGGTGATTCCCGTACCGCCATAAGATGGTCCAGATAGGCAGCTTCGAATGTGGGGTAGCTCGTACGAGTTTGCACCTGGGAAACTCCTCGTGAACAGTCGTGGACCAACGGCGCGACAGTCGGCGCCCGGCGTCCGGGGGCGTCGTCCGGTGGTCTCATGAATCCGTCAGGTCACCTCACGGCATTCCCTCACCCCAATTCCTCGGGCTCGTGCCAGCGGACCCGGTCGAGCCTTCCGGCCACCGCGAGCAGCAGCGCCTGGCGTATGAAGACCGCGCCGTCCGCCTGGCTGAAGTAGAGGTTGTGCGGGGTGTCGTCCAGGTCGGCGCCCAGCTCGCCCAGGCGCGCCAGCGGGTGCATCACCAGGGCGTGCGGCTTCAGGGGCGTGTCGCCGTCGATGCGGAACGCGGCGTCGAACACCTCGTACTCGGTGCCCACCAGGGTCAGCGAGTTCTGGTAGACGACATCGAAGCTGCCGACGTGTCGCCGCAGGTCGGAGGTGCACCGTACGGGCAGGAGCGCGTCGCGGAAAGCGTTGTCGAGCTCGGCGTCGAGCGGGCGCGGGTCCTCGGAGACCACGGTGACGTCCCGCAGGATGTGCGGGAAGTGGAGCGCCCCCATCAGCAGGAAGCTGCGCAGCGCCCGCATCCTGCGGGGCGTCCCGACGACTCCCAGCGATATCCGCTGCTCGGGCGGCGCGTCCGCGTCGTGCAGGTGCGCGCACCGCTTGAGGAGGGCGTACCAATCGGCCATGGCCTGCGTCGGATGCTCCTCGCAGCCGTTGCCGCCATTGATGAGAGGAACGGTCAGCCGGGTGTTCCGGATCTCGTCCAGCGCCGTATCGGAAGGGTGGCGGAGCACCACGATGTCGGCGTACGAGTTCAGCATGACTCCGGTGTCCGCGAGGCTCTCTCCTTTGCGGACGCTACTGACACGGCCGTCCGGCACGCTGAGCACGGCGGCGCCCAGCCGGTGTGCCGCGCTCTCGAAGGAGAGGCGCGTGCGCGTACTGGGTTCGAAGAACGCGGTGAGAACGACGACGTCCTCCAGCGCCCGGACTGCCCGGCAGCGGCCGGACTGCAAGTCCGACGCCAGCGCGAAGAGGGCGAGGAGCTGCGGTTGCGTCAGTTCGCGCACATGAAGGACGGATGCGCCCTCCAGTCCGTACAGCGGCAGGTAAACGCCACTGTGACGTGGGAAAACGGCCGACTCCGCAGTAAACGAGAAGTTGGCAGATCGCAGAGGATGGACCACGGAGATACCCCCGGATTACGCCGACCAGGCGCCGCAGAATTTCAACGAGACTGACCAATCCACGCACCCACGGCAATGAATGTGGGTCCTGATGCCTACTGACGCCAAAGGTGCTGGAGTCATGACGCGCAAGCATATGAATGCGTCACGAGGCCAGCAAGGCCCGCCGACGGTAACCCGCCAAAGAGGCGGCGGATTTTGCTCGCGGAAATGGTGGAGCGTGCTCCTCGTGGAGGCGTGGCGGGAGGTGCCGGACCCTCGCGCATGATCACCGAATTTCCGCTGCTCAGAACCGAGTTGACAGCGCTCGTGGCAGGCGCGCGGCGGCGCGGCGGCGCGCTGCGGGGACGCCGGCGGCGCAGCCGCTCGGGCCGAACTCATCGTGTCCGTAACGCGTGATGCACCGTGGCGCTCGTGGTGCGAATGTGCCGTGCGGTACGAGCAGTCGGCCGGGCGCTCGGCCGACTGCCGACGGGCGGCGGGGCGGGCGATTTGGTAGGGCCACGGCATCCGTAAGGCAGTCCGATTCAGCCACACGGGGAGTCGGCCTCCGGCGGCGCCGCGGGTACGCGTCCCGGACAGCCCGCTGCGGCGAGGGCGCTGACCTGTAAGGACCGCCCCCGATGCCAACTCTCCCTTCACTTGAAGGCGTTGGCATGGGCGGCGGCGCGACGGAAAAGCCGCCCGCGTCGCATGCTGCCGACGCGCCATGTGGATCATGGACTGTCGCGCCGGGCGGGGCTTCACAGGTGCAACTTAAGTGTCTCTAATCATGCTGTGGCACAGCCGTTAACCCATGTATGTTTTTGCCTCAGGAGGAGTCAACTCCATCGTCTCGGCGGTGATCGCCCCCTTTGGGGAAGCCGGTCGTGCCGTGACGGTCCTGGACGATCTTGCCACGGGTATTCCTGACGCAACGCCAGAGGGCGCGAAGTTCGCGCAAGGGGGGTGTACATCACGTCCGCGAGAGAATTTCCACTCCACCGTCGTGTATCGGACGGTCTTGACATCGAGACGCCGGCATATGTGTACGACCTGGGATCCGTGCGGCGTGCACACACACTTCTCGTGGATTCGCTGCCCCGGTCCGCGGAATTGTTCTACTCGCTCAAGGCGAGCCCGCACCCCACCGTGCTCCGGCAGATATGCGCGCTGGGCTCCGAGGCCGAGGTGAGCTCGCCCGGCGAACTGGACGCCGCCCTGCGGGCCGGTTTCTCCGCCGAGCGCGTCATCTACACCGGCCCCGGAAAACGGGACGCCGATGTCCTGCTCGCGGTGTCGAAGGGCGTGCGCCAGTTCTCGGTCGACTCCCCGCACGCGCTGGACCAACTGGACCGGGCGGGCCGGGCCCAGCGCGTCCGGCTCTCCGCCCTGCTGCGCGTCAACCCGCCCGAGCCGCCCGCGGGCGTCGGGCTGGCGATGACGGGCGGGCCCTCGCAATTCGGCGCCGACCTGTCCTGGATCCTGGCGGACCCCGCGCTGTTCCGCGGCCGAGAGCATGTGGACACCGCGGGGATCCACCTCTATATGGGAAGCAATCAGACGGACGAGTCGAGGCTGCTCGCCACTTTCGCGTACGGTCTCGACATCGTGGCGAAGGTCGAGGAGCGGCTCGGCCACCCCCTGACCATGGTGGACCTCGGGGGCGGTTTCGGAGCGCCCTATGCCGTGGAAGGCGATCTTCCGCAGTTTCCCTCGCTCAGGGAGGAAATGCACGCCCTGCTCGCGAAGCGCATTCCCCACTGGCGGGACGGCGAGCGCAGGCTGATCTTCGAGACGGGCCGCTATCTGACCGCCACCTGCGGCCGGCTGTTCACCAGGGTTCTCGACGTCAAGATCTCACAGGGGCGCCGGGTCGTCGTCCTCGACGCCGGCGTCAACCATCTCGGCGGCATGGCGGGGCTGGGCAAGGAAGCGCTGCTGGACCCCGAATTCGAGTTCACCGAGGAAGCCGGCGGGCGCACCCGCGCGGAAAGGGGCGACGACATCGTCAGCGGGCCGCTCTGCCATCCGCTCGACCTGTGGACCAGAACCGGGTCCCTGCCGGAACTGAAGGTCGGGGACCTCCTCGCCGTGCCGAACGTGGGTGCGTACGGCCTGCATTCCTCGCTGACGCATTTCCACTGCCACCCCATGCCCCTGGAAGTGGTGGTGGACGCGGGCCGCGAAGTCGACCGCAGCAGGCAGCTGATGAGCCGTGAATGGTGTGCTTCATGATGCGTGGCGCCAGCCAATGCCATATACAGCCGGATCCCGCCGCCTCCGGGACGACATTCGTCGACGTCCCCGGAGCCGGCACCTTCACCGTGATCATGCGTGATGACGCGTCGTACTGCGTGCGGCAGTTATACGACCTGCTCGCCCGCCGGAACCCGGTCCCGCCGGAAGTTCTCGTGCCCGCCCTGAAGCAGAGCTATTTCGACTTTCAGGAGGAGGTGCGCGAAGCCTTCCGGCGGATGTCCGGGACATCGGTCGACGTGGCTTTCCACCTGGTCGACGCGCACCGGCTGGAGCAAGCCGTACGGCTCCGCGGGCGGCGGGACCGGATCATCAGCCTCGACCCGCTGATCCACCGGGATGTCCACCGGCTGCGCGTCTCCCGCGGATTCCTGATCGGCGGCAGCGAACCCGTGGGGATCGTCGCCGGGCAGCGGCACCGCCCGATGCGGGAGCAACTGGGCGCGCTGGCCGCCGCCGGGCACAGCTACACGCTCGTCGACGACGACATCATCACCGGCAGCACGGTCTCCTGGGTGATCCGGTCGCTCCACGACGCGGGGGTGCGGGTGCGCCGCGTCGTCCCCGGTATCCGTGTGACGGACACCGACAGGAGCAGCATCCAGGGGGTCCCCGTGGAGCCGGTCCTCCAGTACCGGGCCGTGGCGACAGACGACCGGGCCGCCGATCGCCCGGCCGCGGGGACAGGCGACCGCGCGGCCGTGGAGACAGGCGACCGGGCGGCCGTGGGGACCGGCGACCGCCGGGGCGCGAGGGCCGCCCACCGCCCGGACGCGGGGGCCGCCGACGGCCCGGCCGTGGGGACGGACGTCCGGGCCGCCCACCGCCCGGCCATGGAAGTGGTCGACACGAGGAACTTCCTGCTGGGCGTGTCGGGGCTGGTCGTGCAGGCGCCCGACGGGGAATGGGCCCGAGCCCCGTACTGGCTCCCCTTCGTCAGCACCTCCGCCCGCTCGGGCATCTCGCCCGAGTCCGATGAGGACTTCGCGGTCTGCATGCTGGTGGCGAACACGAACTTCTTCAGCCGCGTCGGCCATCTGCTCGGCACCCCCGTCCGCATCCTGGACCTGCATCCGATGGTCCGCCGCCTGCTGAGTTCACTGGCGGTCGCCGCTCCCCAGGAGACGGTCGTCGCCGTGCTGGAACGGCTCATGGGTCAGATGGACGACTGGCTCGACCTCATGCACAAGTGGCGGATGTCCGGCCTCAGCACCTCCACGGGACCGCTGACATGAGCGGCGGCCCGGGCGACCGGATCGACACGGTGTTCCTCGACGTCAACGGCACTCTGGTGCCCTCCGTCCCGCGGAGCGGTGCGGCGGACCCCCGGACATCCGTCGCGTTCCGGGAGGGGGTGCGGGCGCTGCGGTCGGCCGGGGTCCGCGTCGGGCTGTGCTCGGATTCCCCGCTGGAGCAGCTCTGGGAATTCGGGCGCGCCATCGGGCTCGGCACGCCGCCGGATTTCCCCGTCATCGCGGAGAACGGGAACGTGGCGGCTGACGGCACCGTACGCGTCATGACGCCTTTCTCCCGCAGAACCGCGATCGCCGAGCGGATGGCGGAACTCGCCCGCCAGTCCGGGCTGCGCAGGGTCGCCGATGTCCTGGCCCCCGAATTCGGCGGCTCCGCGCCCGCCGCCCGCGAATGGGGTTTCGGAGCCAACCGCCGCGCCTCGCTGAGCCTCTTCGGGCCTGCCGACTTCATCGAGTCGGCGATTCGGCACCTCACGGAATGGGCTCTTCGCGACCGTTGGGAACTGTCCGTCGACATCAGTCCGGCGCGTACGTTCGCGGGGCTGCATCCCTACTCCCCGACGCGGCTCGGGAAACGCAGGGCCTTCGCCGAGCTGGCCGCGGCGGGCGAGCGGAACATGCTGATGGTCGGGGACTCGGCCGCCGACTGGATACCGGACGTGCCGGGCGTGCGCAGCGCGTTCGTCGCGCATTCCGATGTGCCGGCCGAGGCCGCGACAGGAGCGTGGCACTTCTCGGATCGCCCCGTACTCGCGGGTGTCATCGACATCCTCGGAAAAGTGACCGAGCTACAACTCGCCCAGCAGAGATAGTTGACGGAGAAAGGGATCCGCGTGCACCGAATACGAGTCGGCGTGCTGGGCTGCGGCATGATCTCCCAGCTGATGCATCTGCCGTATCTGACCGAATCGCGTGACCTCTTCGAGGTCGCGGCCGTCTGCGACCGCTCCCTGGATCTTGCGGAATCCGTGGCGAACCGCTTCCATATTCCCCGGGCCTACTCCTCGCTGGACGACATGCTGGCGGAAGAGGCCGACATTCACGCGGTCCTGGTCCTGAACGCCGACCACGTGGAGCCCATCCTGACGTCCGTAGGGCGCGGGAAGCACGTATTCACCGAGAAACCCCTGGGGTACACCCTCGCGGAGACCGAGGAAGTGGCCCGGGTCTCCGAGCGGTCGGGGATCACGGTGATGGTGGGCTATATGAAGCGCTTCGACAGCGGGGTGCGGCGCGGGCTCGCGGAAATCGCCGGGATCGCCCGCCCGCTGGCGGCGCGCGTCGACATCGTCGTGGGCCCGGACTACGGAAACTGGATCATTCCCGAGCTCACCGGAATCACGCGGTCGGAGAACCCGCGGCCCGTGGAGGACACACGCCGTGCCAGAGTCGAGAGGGAGCTGAAGAATTCACACGCCTACGCGCTCGACGCCTACATGGACATGTTCGGGGTCTGGAGCCACGACATCAATCTGTACCGTGCCGCCTTCCCCGAACACCCCGCTTCGATCAAGGCGCACACCTCCCGGGACGGGAAACTCCTGACCGCTTCCCTCCAGTACGCCGACGGATTCCAGTGCTCCTTCCTCGGCGCCTCCACCTCGGTGCGCCGATTCGAGGAGAGCCTCACGGTGTGGGGTGAGGACCGTACGGTACGGATCGATATATCCAACCCGTTCCTCCGCGACACACCGTCGGTCGTCAGGGTCTGGCGTGACGAGCCCGACCCCGCACCGGGGCAGGCGAGGGGAAACGCGGTGGAGGAAGTCATCACCGGAACGCACGAAGAAGCTTTCAAGGCGCAGCTGAAGCATTTCCATGAGTGCGTGACCACGGACAGCCGTCCTCTCACCGATGCGCGCGAAGCGGTGCTGGACACCCGTTTGATGATCGACATCGTGCGGGCCGCGGATCGATAACCCTTTGCGATCGCAGCTGAACCAGCTCTCCGCCACCGCGCGGGAACCGCGAGCACCGCACAGGAGCCGCGAGCACCGCACAGGAGCCGCGAGCACCGCACAGGAGCCGCGAGCACCGCACAGGAGCCGCGAGCACCGCACAGGAGCCGCGACAACCGCACAGGAACCAGGCCGGCGCACACCGGCAGCGCACCACCGGCAGCGCACCACCGACAACGGAGGCACTACCGACATGGGCACCAAGATCGAGACAGTCTTCGTCGCCGCGCCCTTCTGGGCCTACGTCGACAAGGAGACCGGCGAGTTCGACACCGAGGCGTTCGAGACGATCAACCGGATCCTCAAGCACTACGACGCCAAGGGCTGCGTCGTGCACAACGCCCACCGGCGGGAGAAGTGGGGCCAGGCGTTCCTGGAGCCCGAGCAGTTCACGGTGCTCGACTACGAGCAGATCTGCTCGTCCGACGTGATCGTCGCGGCGCCGGGGAGCCCGGCGTCGCCCGGCACGCACATCGAGGTCGGCTGGGCGTCGGCCAACAAGGTGCCGATGGTGCTGCTCCTCGAAGAGGGCAAGGAGTACGCCGGTCTCATCATGGGGCTCGACGCCTTCGCGCCGGTGAAGATCCTCAGGTTCACCGACCAGGTGGACCTCGACGCCCTCGACGCCGCGGTCGAGGACGTCATGGCGGAGGTCCGTACCGCCGGCGCGGTCGGGTGAGCGCCGCGCGCCCGCACCGTGACGCAGGACGTGACCTGATCACACACACAGAAGGTTTTCGATGGGATCACTGACCGGGCTGTACCGGGGGCTGGGCGTCAAGGAGCCCGCGCCCGACGAGCTGGCGCGCGCGGAGCGCTTCCTCGACGGACTGATCGAGGCGCCGCCGTTACCGGCCGGCGAACTGGACCGACTGGAGCGCGAACTCCGCGCGGACGAACCGGAGTTCGCGGACCTCGGCGCGGACGAGATCCGGGTGGTCGCCGCGGCCGCCGCCCGGCAGCTGGCCGTCCTCGCCGACCAGGACGGCGTCTGGCTGGCCCCGTTCGCCCGCGCGCCGTTCTGCCATCTGCCCACCGGCGCGCGGCTGGCCGAACTGAGCCACGCGTACCGCTTCGCGCCCGGCCGGCAGGGCCGGCTGCCGAAGGCGACCGGAGGACTGCTGCGCGAGCTGGGCAAGCCGAGCGGCGACGTGGGCAGCGACGCCTACCTGCGGTCCCTGCGGCTGGACGAGGCCGCGTACCTCCTGCCCGGCATCCTCCTCGCGCTCGCCAACTCGCCGTACCGCTATACGCCCGAGCTGCTGGCCGTCGTCGAACCGACCCTGACCGGCGCGCTGTACGCGATCCCGGACTGGATCTCCTCCTGCCTCGCGGCGGTCGCGGACGGAACCGAGGGCGTCGACTGGCCCGCGCCCGAGCGGCTGCGGCCGGCCGAGGTCGCGCCGGACGTCGCCGCGGCGCTGCGCGAGTTCACCGACTCCGGCCTCGCCCCGGACGGCGCCCGGCGCTTCGAGAGGTTCGCGCGGCTGCTGGACGACGCCGTCCGCCTGCACCGGGCCGAGTGGCGGCGGATCTGCCTCAACGCGCTGCGCGCGCCGGAGTCGGCCATGCGGGACCTCGTGGAGCGCAAGACGCCGTCCGCGCGCCACGCGCACGGCACGTCCGCGCTGCACGGCACCCCGCTGGACCAGTACTTCGACCGGTCTCCGGAGGGGAGCCAGGACCTCCTGGACGCGCTCGCCACGTCGAACTGGATCAAGGCCGGGGCGCCCGACCGGAGCCCGTTCCTCACGACGCTCACGCCGGTGCACGCGCCGATGGGCAAGATCTTCAGCGCCGAGGACATCGCCGTCATCCGGCGCTGGATCACCTGGCTCGCCGACCCCGTCGGCGACCGGGCGGTCCCCGCGCCGTCGCTGTCCGAGTCCTTGTCCGTGTCCTTGGTCGAGTCTCCGTCCGCGAGCGGCGGGCGGTCCGGGCCCGGCCGCTCGCAGGACGAGCCGGTCCCCGCCGTGTTCGACGGCCCGCAGACCCGGCAGCTGTTCCGCGACCTCGTCGTCGGGCACGACCGGGCCCGGACCGTACGCCGGGCCGCCGCCTTCGTCGCCTACTGGCTGGACGAGGCGCAGCGCATGGAGAAGCCGGTGTTCACCTGGGAACTCCCCGAGCGCTACGACGCCGAGGAGTTCCCGGAGTGGATGCACGCGACCTACCAGGCCATGGCGTCGGCCCCGGTCTCGCCGGTGACCGACGGCGGCCGGGCCCATCACGACCGCAGCTTCCACGGGGCGGCCGACAACCTGGTCGACGGCGCGTGGCTACAGGGGCTGACCCGGAGCGTCGCGCTGTCGGACACCGAGCGGCTGCTCTACGACATCTACTGGGACGAGATCGGCAACGGCAAGCCCGGCCACAGCCACGGCGTGCTGTACGAGGACCTGCTCGTGGGGCTCGGCCACCGGCTCCCCAAGTTCTGGACCAGGGAGTTCGTCGAGGACGTCGACTTCCTCGACGAGGGCTTCCACGCCCCGGTGCTCCGGCTGGCCGTCGCGGAGTTCCCGGCGAGCCGGCTGCCGGAGATCGTCGGCGTGAACATGGTCTGCGAGTTCCACGGCCTGGGCACCGCCGGCATCTCGAAGGCCGACGGACTGACCGGCCTCGGGTACGACACGAGCTTCACGCGGCTGCATATCGCCGACGACAACGTGGAGATGGGGCACTCGGCCAAATCCCGTGACGCGGTGGTGTTCCTCATGGCGGAGGCGGCGCGGCTCGGCGTCGCCGATCTCGTCTGGGAACGGGTCCGGCGGGGCGCTACGGCCATGCGCATGGCCTACGTTGTCCTGATGCAGGGGCGCCTCAAGATCGCTCCGACGCAGGTCCCGACCCGTCTTTCCCCAGCAAACAGCAGGTGATTTCCATGTCCACCGATACCGCGAGCACGATCCGGGACATCCTGGGAAGGGAGTGCCCGGACAGCCGGGTCACCTCGGTCCGCCCGCTCGACAAGGGCTACACGAGCAAGCAGTGGGTGGCCGACACCGATGACGGCCGGCTGCTGGTCAAGGTGCCGCAGCGGGAGCCGGACCCCGAGCATCTGCGGCGGCTCGTGGCCAACGCCAAGGTCGCGGCGGACCACGGCATCCCCGTGGTGCGGTATCGGCGGCTGGTGGAGCACGACCCGTCCATGGACGGCCCGTTGCTCATCCAGGAGTACGAGGAGGGCGACGCCGCGGGCGAGGTGTGGGAGTCCCTCGACCTCGGACAGCGGACGGCGCTGGTCGAGGACCTCGGCGACGTCATCGGGCGGCTGCACGCCATCAGGGGGCCCCACTTCGGGCCCGTGCTGGGCGGGCCCGTGGCGTCGACGCTGAAGGAGTCCGTCGAGGCCGAGGTGGAGGCGCTGATCCCGGGGGCCGAGCTCTCCCTGATCGGCGACGCCGACGCCCTCCGGTCCGCGATCGGCGCCGCCGTGGCGGGGCTGGACGACTCGGCGAACGTCCCGGCCCTCAACCACGGCGACCTGTGGCTGCCCAATTTCCTGGTGCGCGACGGCCGGATCAGCTGCGTCCTGGACTTCGAACACGCCACGTACGCGGACCGGTTCCGCGACTTCGGCAAGCTCGACGAGCACATCTTCGACGCGTTCGGAGAGGGCCGGGCGGCCTTCCTCGCGGCCTACGACGCGGCGTGCCCGATGCCCGGCGACTGGGAGCGGCGCATCGAGCTCGGGAATGCGCTGCACGCCCTGAACATGCACGTCTACTTCCGGCGCTGGAGCCCGCAGTGGGCGCCGCAGTACGCCGAACAGGCCAAGAAGTGGCTCGCGAGCCGTTCGTGAGCTGACCCGGTGAGGCCCCCTGGCGGGCCGGACAGCGGAAAGGAGCCCATGCAGATCGATTCCGCGCGGGTGTTCATGCTGCGCATGCCGTTGAAGGAGCCCTGGAAGACGTCGTTCGGGGCGCAGTCCGACATCGACACCGTGCTCGTCCGGCTCACCAGCGGGGAGACGACCGGGTGGGGCGAGGCGGCCCCGGGCACCTGGCCGCGGTTCTGCGGGGAGTGGGGAGAGCCGACGTTCACGCTGGTGCGCGACTACCTGCTCCCCCGCCTGGCCGGGGCCGCCGTCGACGACATCGACGCGCTGACCGGCCTCTTCGCGGAGATCCGGGGCAACACCTTCGCCAAGGCCGCCGTCGAGACGGCCTGGTGGGCGCTGCGCGGCGCCATCGAGGGGCGCCCGCTCAGCTCGTACGCCGGCGGGACGCGCGCGGCGGTGCCGGCCGGCGCGGACTTCGACATCCACGCCGACACCGGTGAACTGCTGGCGAAGATCGCGGACGCGGTCGGCTCCGGATGCCCGCGAGTCAAGTTGAAGATGGGCCGGGGGACGAAGATCAGCCAACTCCGCGAGGTGCGGCGCGCGTTCCCCGGCGCCACCCTCCACGTCGACTGCAACGCGACGTTCCGCCGGGACGACATCGACCGCCTCGCACTGCTGGACCCGCTCGGCCTGGCCATGATCGAACAGCCGCTGGCCGAGGACGACCTGCTCGGCCACGCCGAACTCCAGCGGCGGCTGGAGACCCCGGTCTGCCTCGACGAGTCCGTCCGCTCGCTCCACGACCTGGAGACCGCCCTGGAGCTCGGCAGCTGCGGATACGTCAACGTCAAACCCGGACGCGTGGGCGGTCTGCGCGCCGCCGCCGACATCGGGGAGCTCGCGGCCCGCTCCGGCGTCGGCGCGGTCGTCGGCAACATGCTCGAAAGCCCCGTCGGCGCGCAGGTCTGCCTCGCGCTCGCGTCGTGCGACTGGGCGACGTACCCGGCGGACCTCTTCGCCTCCGAGCGGTTCTTCCCGACGCCGCTCGCGGCGCACGACATCGCCTCCCCGCCCGGCGGGGAGTGGGAGTTCACCGTGACCACGACACCGGGAAACCCGGCCGTCCCGTACGACGACGTGCTGTCGCGATGGCTGATCGCCGACAGCGGAGAGGTGACAACGTGAGCGCTGCCGACACCGGCGCACAGGCGCCGACCACCTTCACCGACCAGTGCCGGGAGGCGACGGCGGCCGGCTGGGAGGCGTACGAGAACCACCCCTGGCTGACCGACCTGGAGCGGGGGAGGATGACCACCGGGCGGTTCCTGGCCTTCCAGGTCGACGACGCGCCGTTCATCCCCTACATCCACCGCACGCTGGCGCTCGGGCTGACGAAGTCGCCCACGGGCTCCGCGTGGTCGAGGACGACGGCGAACCTGCTCTCCGAGTACTTCGTCACCGAGGAGACCGGCTTCAAGCAGTCGCTGGTCGAGAGCCTGGGGCACACCGCGGTGCGCTTCGACGCGGGGGCGCTGACGCCGGCCCGCGAGGCGTACGCCAACCACATGCTCAAGACGGGGCTCGACGGCGGCATCGGCGAGATCGCCGCCGCCCTGTACCCGTGCGCGATGTTCACGCGGGTCGTCGGGGAGCGGTACAAGGGCGTCGACATCAAGGGCCCGCCCGCCTTCGGCGCCTGGGCCCAGTACTACGCGAACAAGGCGGGCAGCGCGATGGCCGAGGCCCACGCCGCGGTGATGGACGAGTGCGCGACCACCGCGGAGGCCCGCGAGAAGATGATGTTCGCCTACGCCCGGAGCCTCCAGCACCAGATCCGCGTCTTCGACGCCGCGTACGAGAGCCACCCCGGCTGGCCCGCGACGGGATGGGCCGCCGCGGACGCCTCCATCACCGCCGAGGCCGCCCTGTGACCGGCCGGGAGGCCGCGCGCGTGGACGTGCTGCCGGTGCGCGGCGGTACGGACGGACGGCCGATGCTCGGCGAGACGCCGCTGCTCATCACCGGGGTCGCCGCGCGGTGGGCGTGCTGCACGGACTGGGGCCTGGCCTCGCTCACCGAGCGGATGGGCGACGTCGAGGTCGCCCCCTTCGTGACCGGGGAGGCGGCGCGCAACACCGTGCTCAAGCAGGTCAACGCCACCAAGACGATGACCTTCGGCGACGCCCTCGCGCACCTCTTCGGGGAGCGGCGGATCGTCGACGGCTCGCTCTACCTCCGCATCGGGGCCGCCGAGCGCGGATACGAGGAGCTGGCACGGGACTTCACGGTCCCCGACGTCGGCGCCGCGTACCGGCCCGAGGCGACCGGGGTCTGGTTCAGCCAGGCGGGGAACGTGACACCCGGACACCACGACTGGTGGCACAGCTTCCTGATCCAGGTACGGGGCGCCAAGCGCTACACCCTGGTCCACCCGCTCGACACCGTGAACCTCCAGTCGGCGTGGCAGGACGACGAGCGCTACGACCTGGCGCCCGCGCCGGGGCTCAGCCTCGCGGCCCAGCCCGACTGGTCCGGCGAAGTGCGCTACGAGGGGGTCCTGTCCGCGGGCGAGATCCTCTACATCCCGCCGTTCTGGGTCCACGAGGTCGAGACCCTGACCGACGGCAACATCTCCATCCCGATGCGCTTCTCGACCACCCAGTCGGTCTCCTCGGACCTGCACCAGCTCAGCCAGAACGGCCTGCTGCGCGACGTCACGAACCGCCCGACCCGCGACGTCGGCGCGATCACCGAGCTGCTGCGGCGCAACCGCGAGGACTTCCTCGCGCGCGAGCGGGCCTTCGTCCGCGTGCTCGCCGAGGCGCGGGACATCGATATCGATATCGACCTTGCCGCGGATCTTGCTGCGGACCTCGATACGGACCTTGCTAAGGACCTTGATACGGACCTTGATACGGGCATCGATACGGGCATCGATACGGACCTTGATACGGGCAGCGGCGCCGACCGGCGACCGGCGGACCCGCGATACGACGGAGGCGCGACCCGATGACGACACTGGCCATCCGCGGCGGCACCGTCCTGACCGCGTCCGGAGCGCACACCGTGGACCTGGTGGTCCGCGACGGCCGCATCGACGCGTGGCGCGCGCCGGGAACGGCGACCGACGCCGACGAGGTCATCGACGCCACGGACCTGCACGTGGCGCCGGGCTTCGTCGACGTGCACACCCATCTGGAGACCGTGGTCGCCGGCGTCTCGACCGCGGACGACTTCGCCTCGGGCACCAGGGCGGCGGCGTTCGGCGGCACCACCTCGGTCGTCGACTTCGTCCGCCAAGGACCCGGTGAGGACCTCCTCGACCGGCTCGCCGACGCGAGCGAGCGGGCCCGCGGGCGGTGCGCGGTCGACTACGGCTTCCACCAGATCGTCGGCGACGTCGACGAGACGTCCCTCGGACAGTTTCCGCAGCTCGTGGCGGCCGGCGTGCCGAGCGTCAAGCTGTTCATGGCGTTCCCCGGCGACCTCTACAGCGACGACAGCCGGCTCCTGGCCGCTATGGAACGCGCCGCGGAACTCGGCGTCACGGTGATGGTCCACGCGGAGAACGGCCTGGCCATGGAGTTCCTGCGGGAACGGGCCAGGGAACGCGGCCACCTGTCCCTGCCGTGGCACGCCAGGACCGCCACGCCGGCCATCGAGGGCGAGGCCACCCGCCGCGCCATCTTCCTCGCCGAGCTGGCCGGGATGCCCACGCTCTACTTCGTCCACGTCTCCTCCGCCGAGGCGCTGGACGCGATAGCCGACGCCCGCAGGCGCGGGCTCCCCGTCTTCGCCGAAACCTGCCCGCACTACCTCTACCTGGACGTCGCGGAGCTCGACCGGCCGTGGGAGGAAGGCGCCGACTTCGTGTGCGCGCCGCCGCTGCGCACCGAGGAGCACCGCGAGCGGCTGTGGTGGGCGCTGGCGGCGGGCGACCTGTCCGTGGTGTCGTCCGACCACTGCCCGTTCTGCCGGTCCACCCTCTTCCCGGCCGATCAGCGCGACTTCACGAAGCTGCCCGGCGGCATCGCGGGCATCGAGTACCGGGCGCCCCTGCTCTACGACGCCGCGCTCCGCGGGAAGATCCCGCTGTCCCGGTTCGTCGACGTGACCGCCACGACCCCCGCGCGGCTGTTCGGCATGGACCCCGACAAGGGGTCGCTCGCGCCGGGGGCGCACGCCGACATCACCCTCCTCGACCCGAACGGCGTGACGCGCACCGGCCCGTCCGACCACCACATGCGGGTCGACCACTCGGCGTTCGAGAGCCTGGCCCTGCGGGGGAGCGTGCACGCCGTCCTCCTGCGGGGGGAGCCGCTGGTCCGCAAGGGGCAGTGGGTGGGGCCCGAGGGCCACGGCCGGTTCGTGCACCGGCGGCAGGGCACGGAGCTCTACGACCGGCGCGCGCTGCCGGGCCGGGGCGACGGCGCGGTGAGCGCGTGAGCACCGTCGTCGCCCTGACCCCGGAGCTGGCCGACAGCTCGCTCGACGCCGTCCACGGCATGCTCAAGGAGCGCGGTCTGACGGTCTCCACCGACACCGGGCTCTTCGCCGTCACGGACGCCGTACCGGCCGAGGAGGTCCTCACCACGCTCGTCCACCGGATGCGGGACCACGACGCCCTCGTGGTGCCGCTCCCCGACCCGTGGCGCTGGTCGGCCGTGCTCGACAAGCTCCTCGGCCCCGACTTCCGGCTGCTGGCCCGCGCGGACGGGCCGTCCGGACAGGGCCTGATGTTCGGCCTGGCCGACTACGTGGTCGCCCCGGAGGGCGACGGCCGGCCGGGGCTGGACGGCGCGGCGGCGACCCTGGCCGGCGGCCCGGACCTGCGGCCGAACCGGTACGAGCACGCGATGTTCCTCGCGGAGGCCCAGGCGGGCCGGTCCGCGGGGATGCGCGGCAGCGTCGGCTGCGCCCTCCTCGACGAGGTGGGCGACGTCATCGCGCTGGGCACCAACGAGGTGCCGCGCGCGGGCGGCGGCCAGTACTGGGCCGATTCCCCCGACGACGCCCGCGACCTGCTGGGCGGCGTCGACCCGGCGCACGAGGCGAAGGTGGCGCTGGTCCGCGCGGTGCTCCAGTTCGCCGAGGAGGACCGGGGCGGGAGCCTCGGCGACCTCCGGGCGCTGGCCGCGCGGTTCGTCGCCGACCTCGACAGCGGGCCGGGCCACGACGGCGTCGCGCGGGCGCTGGAGAGCCTCGGCCGGGTGGTCCACGCCGAGCTGGCGGCCCTGGCCTCGGCCGCCCGGCACGGCGCCGACGTCGTGGGCGCGGAGGCCGTGGTCACCCGGCCGCCGTGCCGGCAGTGCCTGCGCCAGCTCATCGTCACCGGGGTCTCGAAGGTCCGCTTCCTCGGGCCCGCCGACTCCGCGCGCTACCCCTTCCACGCGGACGCCCTCACCCTCGACGGCGCCGCGCCGGACAAGGTGCGGGTCGCCCCGTTCAGCGGGGTCACGCCGCGCGGCTACGGCAAGGTGTTCGGGCGGCGGCCCGGCCAGTCCGCGCCCCTCGCGGCGGCGCTCGCGAAGGCCGTGGACGACGCCGGGGACCCGTCCGCCGTCCCGCTGGCCAGGCTCATGCGCGTACTCCTGGAGCCGGCGTGAGGTGGCGCCCGCGCCTGGTGGCGCTCGACATCGACGGCACCCTCCCGGCCTGGACCGAGGGGGAGGAAGCGGCGCCCGAACCGGCCGGCAGCAAGATCCTCAAGGCGCTGCGGGCCGCCCTGGACGCGGGCGCCGAGGTCGTGCTCTGCTCCGGCCGCTCCCCGCTGGGCATGACCCGCGTCGCCGACCGCCTCGGCCTGTACGGGCAGCGCGGCGACCGGCTGTGGATGGTGGCGAGCAACGGCGCGGTGCTGTGCCGCTACGCGCCGCTGGAGACCGTGCGCCAGGAGACGTTCGACCCGGCGCCGGCGGTGCGGGCCTTCCTCGCCCGGCGGCCGTCGGCCCTGGTCGCGGTCGAGTACGAGAGCGGCTACCGCGTCACCGCGCCGTTCCCCGCGGGCGAACTGCCCGGCGAGACGGTCCTGGCCCCGCTCGCCGACCTGCTCGCCCGCCCGGCCGGCCGGGTGATAGTCCGCGACCCGGCGGCGACCCCCGAGGAGTTCGCGCGGCTGGCGGGCGAGGTCGATCTGAGGGGCACGGCCCACACCGTCGGCTGGTCGGCCTGGCTGGACCTGACGCCGCTCGACGTCTCGAAGGCGTCGGGGCTGCGCCAGGTCCGCGCCGGACTCGGGCTGGCCGACGCCGACGTGCTCGCCATCGGCGACGGGTGCAACGACATCGAGATGCTGCGCGAGGCCGGCCGCGGCGTCGCGGTCGCGCAGGCGCCCCAGGACGTCCGTGACGCGGCCGACGCGGTCACCGCGGCGGCGGAGGACGACGGCGTGGCGCTCGAACTGGAGCGATGGTTCGGTTGACCGGCGCGGCCGGAACGCCGGGAATCCGTAGGGGAGAACGGGAAGGAAAGGGCACGGGACGCCGACGCCCGCGACACGTACGGCGAAGGTCTCACACAGGCGGGGCGGAGCGAGGGTGGTGCATCGCGTGGCACGGGCGGCGAGGGACTACGGCACGGGACGGAGCGGCCCGAGGAGATGGCCGCTCCTGGCGGCGGTGGGCATCGACTCGCTCGGCACGGGCCTGTACCTCCCGCTGTCGCTGCTGTACTTCCTCCGGGTCACCGACCTGGACCTGGGGACCGTCGGCGTGCTCGTCAGCGTGGCCAGCGCGGCGGCCCTGCCGGTGCCGCTGGCCATCGGGCGGCTGGTCGACCGGATCGGGCCGCGGCTGGTGGTCGCCGGCGGGCAGGCGCTGCAAGGGCTCGGCTTCCTGCTCTATCTGACGGTCTCCGGAGCGAGTTCGCTGGTGGTCGCCGTCCTGGTGATGAAGGCCGGCACACGGGTCTACTGGTCCTCGGTCTTCACCCTCATCGCCGACCAGGCGGACGCCGAGGGGACGTCCGCCAAAGGCGTGGACGCCAAGGAGTACTGGTTCGCGCGCACCGGAATGCTCCGCGAGACGGGCGCCGGCGGCGGGGCGCTGATCGCGGGCGCGCTGCTCGCCGCCGACTCCTCGCGCGTCTACGACGGGCTGATCCTCGGCAGCGCGCTGGCGTTCCTGGCGGCGGCCCTGACGGTCGTCTTCGCGGTGCCGACCACCTCGCACGCCCAGCAGCCGGCGGCGGGGGAGGACCGCTCCGGCCGCTCCGGCCTCCCCGCGCTGCTGCGGGACCGGCCCTACCTCGCGCTGATCGGGACGTGCACGATCTTCTCCCTGTGCAGCAACTTCCTGGCCCTCTCGCTGCCCGCCTACGTCGTCGAGGGCCTGCACGGGCCGGGCTGGGCGCCGGGCGCCCTGCTGGCCCTGAACACCGCGCTGCTGGCCACCTGCACCGCCGCGGTCAGCCGCTTCGTCCGCCGCCGCTGCACCCGCGCCCGCGCCATGGCGTGGGCCGGCGGGCTGTGGGTGGTGTGGTGCGCCGCGACCGCGACGGCCGCCCTGCTGCCGTCCGCGGCGCTGGTGCCGTTCCTGGTGGTCGTGGTGGTGTGCTTCTCCGCCGCGGAGATGACCTACGGGCCCGTGTCGAACGCGCTCGCCGCGGCAGCGGCGCCGGCCGGTTCGCGGGGCACCTACCTCGCGGCGTTCCAGTACGCCTTCGCCGGCGCGAGCGTCATCGCGCCCAGCCTGTTCGGCCTGCTCTTCAGCCAGAACCGGCTGCTTCCCTGGCTCACCGTGGGCCTCCTCGCCGGGCTGGGCTCGGTGCTGATGCTGCGCCTGGAGCGCCGGCTGCCGCAGGAGGAGGGCCGGGCGCCGGAGCGCAAGGGCAGCGCCCAGGACGTCGCCGTGGAGTGAACAGGCCGACAGGGGACGCTTGTTTCGCGTAAACGGTACGTATGAGTCACGCGCCCGCAGCACGCATTTAACACGGGACCGGCATATTGAGGGGTGTCGGCGAGGACGTCCGTTCGAACCGACACCCGTGTGGCGTCAAGGACCTCCGGAGCGGCTCCCGGACCTCCGCGGACGCCCGGGGCGCGAGCGCCGGTCCTCACCCGGTTCCGCGTCCCTCGCGGGGACCGCCGTCGTCCCGCCCCCGGCTCCGGCCGGGGTGCGGCGGTCCCCGCGCCACTCCCCGGCCGTTCTTCCCCCGTGGCCGCGCCCGCGGGCGCGGGCCGTCCGTCCCCCGCGGCCGGCTCTACGACCAGTCGTCGTCCCCCTTGCGGGTCCGCTGCCGGAACCAGGGCACGTACCCCGCCGCGTTGACGACGTTGACGCCGACGATGCCGACCCAGGTCACGAGCAGCCCCGCGAGGCCCGCGTTGACCGCGCCGATCGCGGACAGCGGGATGGCGAGCACCAGCGAGACGGCGGCGAAGCCGAACCGCTCGCCGAAGCCGTCCACGCCGGGGCCGGCGCCCGGCCGCTGCTGCGGTCCCCGGGCCGTCGACATCTGCTGCTCGGCGAGGCGGCGTCGCACCCGCTTGTCGAGCGTTCCGTCGAGCTTCTGCTCGACCTTCTCCAGGAACGAGTCGACCAGCTCCGACTCGTACTCCACGCCCAGTTCCTTGCGGGTCTGCAAGGTGGCGTCGAGCTCCTTCTTCAACTCTGGGTCGCGGGCCGTCATAACGGCAACGATACGGTCGGCGAAGCCCCGTGAAAGTGGGGCTAACCCCCGTATTCGCGGTGGGGCCGACCCGGCCCCGTGGAAGGAGCAGCCGTGCACGACTCCGCCTCCCTGCTGACCTCTCTGACGGACCCCGACGCCCCCGACCGCCCCGACGCGCTGACCGTCGCGGGCCGCCCCTGCTCCCGCGCGGAGTTGCTGGACGCGGGCGGCGCGGTGGCGGCCCGTATCGCGGGCGCGAAATCCGTGGCCGTACGGGCCGACGCCACGCTGGAGACGGTGGCCGCCGTGGTCGGCGGCCTGCTGGCCGGGGTGCCCGTGGTGCCGCTGCCGCCGGACTCGGGGCCCGCCGAGCGGGACCACATCCTGCGCGACTCGGGCGCGGAGATCGTGCTCGGGGCGGGCGAGGAGCTGACCGTGGACATGGGCGAGCGCGCCGGGTTCCGGGTCGCGCGGCCGTCCGCGGAGGCGGCGGCGTTCATCCTCTACACCTCGGGCACCACCGGCGCGCCCAAGGGCGCGCTCATCGGGCGCCGCGCCGTCGCCGCCGGGCTCGACGGCCTCGCGGACGCCTGGCAGTGGAGCGCCGAGGACACGCTCGTCCACGGACTGCCGCTGTTCCATGTGCACGGGCTGGTCCTCGGCGTGCTCGGGGCACTGCGCACCGGCTGCCGCCTCGTCCACACGGGCCGCCCGACCCCGCAGGCGTACGCGGCGGCGGGCGGCAGCCTGTACTTCGGGGTGCCCACGGTCTGGGGCCGGGTGGCCCGCGACCACGACGCCGCGCGCGCCCTGGCCGGGGCCCGGCTGCTGGTGTCGGGCAGCGCGGCGCTGCCCGCCCCCGTCTTCCGCGACCTCGAAGCGCTCACCGGGCAGCGGCCCGTGGAGCGGTACGGCATGACCGAGACGCTGATCACCGTGGCCGCCCGCGCCGACGGCGAGCGGCGGCCCGGCTTTGTGGGGACGCCGATCGCGGGCGTGCGCACCCGGATCGCCGCCGAGCCGGGCGCGGAGATCGGCGAGCTGGAGATCAGCGGCCCCACCCTCTTCGACGGCTATCTCGGCCGCCCCGAGTCCACGGCCGCCGCCTTCACGGCCGACGGCTGGTTCCGTACGGGCGACATCGCGGCCATCGAGGCGGACGGCGCGCACCGCATCGTCGGCCGCGCCTCCACCGACCTGATCAAGTCGGGCGGCTACCGGATCGGCGCGGGCGAGGTGGAGAACGCGCTGCTCGACCATCCGGCGGTGCGCGAGGCGGCCGTCGTCGGCGTCCCGCACGAGGACCTCGGGCAGGAGATCGTCGCCTATGTGGTGGCCGACGGGGTCGGCGACGGCGAGCTGATCGACTTCGTCGCCGGGCGGCTCTCGGCGCACAAGCGGCCGCGCCGGGTCCGCTTCATCGAGGAGCTGCCGAGGAACGCGATGGGGAAGCCGCAGAAGAAGCTGCTGCCGCCGGCGTAGGCCCTTCCTCCGGTGCGGCGCCGTCGGCCGCCGCACCGCCGCGCGCGAGCAGCCAGTACAGGGCGGCCGGCACGACCAGCCCCACGATCCAGGAGATGTCCGCGCCGCCCAGCGGACCGACCAGCGGCCCCGTGTAGAACGACGTCGCCAGGAACGGGAACTGGGCCAGCACCCCCACCCCGTACGCGATCAGGGCCGGCGCGCGCCACGCGCCGTACCGCCCGGCGGGGTCGCTGAGCGCCGCGATGTCGTAGCGCTCCTTGGAGATCAGATAGAAGTCGACCAGGTTGACGGCGCTCCACGGCGTGAAGAAGGTCAGCAGGAAGAGCAGGAAGTCCTTGAAGGAGGACAGGAAGCTGTCCTTGCCGAGCAGCGCGACCGCCGTGCCCGCGACCATGATCCCGGCGATGTACGCGGCGCGGGCGCGCGGCGTGATCGTCCGCTGCTCCCGGAAGCCGCCGATGCTGGTCACCATGGACATGAAGCCGCCGTAGGTGTTGAGCACGTTGATGGTCAGCTTGCCGAACGCGATGACGAAGTACAGGGCCGAGGTGATCAGCGCCGCGTCCCCGCCCAGGCCCACGATGTAGGTGACCTCGTGCCCGACGAACGCGCCGCCCGCGGCGGCCGCCGCCAGCGCCCCGAAGGTCATCGACCACTGCGCCCCGAGCACGGAGCCGCCCAGCGTCCACCAGAACGTGGCCCGGCCGGAGGTGGAGCGCGGCAGATAGCGGGAGTAGTCGGCGACGTACGGGCCGAACGCGAGCTGCCAGGAGGCGGCCAGGGAGACCGCGAGCAGGAAGACGGGCAGTCCGAAGGAGCGATCGTGCAGCAGCGCGCCGAGGTCGGCGCGGTGGAGCAGGCGCGCGCCGAGGTAGAGGAAGGCGACGGCGCAGACGACGGAGGCGACGCGGCCGAGCGCGTGGATGAGGCGGTAGCCGACGGCTGCCGTGACGCCGGTGACCAGTGCGAAGATCACGATGCCCGCTGTGTCGCCGAGGTGCGTCAGCTCGCCGACCGCCTGGCCGGCGAGGACCGTGCCGCTGGCGAAGAAGCCGATGTACATGAGGATGACCAGGAGCAGCGGCACGACGGCGCCGCGCACGCCGAACTGGGCACGGGAGGAGATCATTTGGGGCAGCCCGAGCTTGGGCCCCTGCGCGGAGTGCAGCGCCATGACGGCGCCGCCGAGCAGGTTGCCGAGCAGCAGCCCGACCAGCGCCCAGAGCGCGGTCGCGCCGAAGACGACGGCGAGCGCGCCGGTGACGACGGCGGTGATCTGGAGGTTGGCGCCGAGCCAGAGCGTGAACTGGCTGAAGGCGGTGCCATGGCGTTCGTCGTCCGGGACGACGTCGATGGAGCGGCGTTCGATGGCCAATATCCCGTGCCTCCCTATGGCGGTGCGTTCGGGCGGGGCCCGGGGCTGCATATAGTCATGCACAGTCATAGGTGAGTGAATAGAAGTCAATAGTCCGGCGGGAAACGCCAGGAGGACAGCATGCAGGGCAATGGCGGGAGCGCCACCGAAAACGGCAGCTCAGAAGGGGTTTCCGGGGCCGCCGCGCGGCTCCAGAAGCTCTTCGAGGGACACCGGCTGACCCCCACCCAGCGGCGCATCGCGCACTGCATGGTGCGGCAGGCCGGCGACGCGCCGTTCTACTCCAGCGTCGAACTCGCCGAACTGGCCGGCGTCAGCCAGCCCTCCGTCACCCGCTTCGCCGTCGCGCTCGGCTTCGACGGCTACCCGGCGCTGCGCCGGCACCTGCGCGAGGTCGCCCCCGCCGGGCGGCTCGCGGGCGAGGGCTCGTACAACGAATACCAGCAGGCCGTGCACGCCGAGATCGACAACCTGCGCCACCTCGCGGCGCTCCTCGCCGACCCGGAGCCCGTCGCCGAGGCCGGCCGGCTCCTCGCCCACTCGCGCCCGCTGCCGGTCCTCGGGCTGCGCGCCGCCTCCGCCCAGGCCGCCGGATTCACCTACTTCGCCCGGAAGGTCCACCCGGACGTACGGCTCCTGGACGAGGGCGGCACGATGCTCGCGGACCGCGTGGACGCGGCCGTACGGGCGGGCGGCACCGCCCTCCTCTGCTTCGCGCTGCCGCGCCACCCGCGCGAGGTCGTCGAGGCGCTGGAGTACGCGCGCGGCGCCGGGCTGCGGGTGGTCACCGTCGCCGACAGCGCCTTCGCGCCCGTGGTGCACCACAGCGACCTCCTGCTGCCCGCGGCCGTGGGCACCGGCCTGGCCTTCGACACGGCCTGCGCGCCGATGCTGCTGGGGCGGGTGCTACTGGAGGCGATGTGCGACGAACTGCCGGACGCGCAGGCCAGGTTGGAGGAGTTCGACGCCAAGGCGACGGAGCGGGGGCTGTTCGCCGAATAGCGGTTCCGGCTAAGCGGTTCCGGCTATTCGGCGCGGACCATCTCGGGGAAACGCTTCGAGCCCTTCTCCAGCAGGTGGTCGTCCTGTCCCCGCAGCCAGCGGTCGAAGAAGGAGACCGTGTACGCGCGTACGGCCGCGACCGCCCGCTCGGGCCGCACGGTCCCGACGTTCCTCGTGAGGACGTCCACCGGGACCGCTCCCTGGCGGGCGAGCTGCGGGAGGAGGGCGGCGGCGTCGGTGTACGAGCCGTGCGCCCCACCCGTCATCGTGAGGTTCGCGCGCCAGCCGCGGGTGTTCTTCCAGAACGCGTTCCAGGAGGGCTGCCGACGGTAGTCCCCGGAACCTTCGGCGTCGGTGCCCATCAGCAGGAACGGCCGGTCCAGCCCGTCCCGCGCCACCGAACTCAGCTCGCTGCCCTGCCCCTTGGCGTCCGGGAAGTCCATCTGGCCGTCCATGTTGATCCCGGCCTTGATGCGCCGGTCGTCGTGCATGGCCTGGGCGGCGGTGAAGCCGCCGGCGGACTGGCCGGCCATGCCGACGCGGCGCAGGTCGAGGGAGCGGGCGAGGCCGCGGGGCAGCCCGCGCTCGTGGCGCAGCCCGCCGAGCCGGTCGAGGACGAAGCGGGTGTCGGCGACGCGGGTCTTCATGGACGTGCGCAGCACCTTGCCGACGTCGAGACCGGGCTGCGTGAGCAGGCCCGGGAAGACGGAGGGGACGAGCCGCCCGCCGGGAAACTCGACCTCGGACGCCTCGTAGGTGTGGTCCACGGTCACGACGACGTAGCCGCGGGAGGCCAGCTCCTCCACGAGAGCGGTGTTCCAGGTCCGCGGATCGCCGAGCCCCGCCGAGTACAGGACGACGGGCCGCTTGCCGCCGCGCGCGACGGGCGCGCCCTCGACGGCGTGGGTGCGGGTGGCGGCCCAGTCCGCCGTGCCGACGGGCAGGCCGTGGTTGAAGGAGGCGGCGCCGCCGGCGGACCCGAAGTGCGCCGCCGCGCCCGGCCGCATATAGGGGGCGGTCCGCTTGCCGCCGCCCTCGGCGGGATACCAGAAGCTGACCATCAGCTCCCGCCGCTGCGCGGGCTTCCAAGGGTCGGCCCGGCCGTGGTCGGTCAGCCGCAGGGAACTGGTCCCGATCCCGTACGGGCCGGTGGGCGCGGGCAGCTCGGCGCGCGCCGCCACCCGCTGAGCCCCCGCGGCCGGGGAGCTCACGCCCCGCGCGTGGACCGGCGCCGCCGCCCCGGCCGCCCCCGCCGATCCCAGCACCCCCACCGCCGCCAGCGCGGCGACCCCCGCCATGACGCGGCGGCGACTCGGCCGCCGAGTGTTCTGCCTGCTCTCGTACGCCGACATGGCGCTCTCCTCCCGTATCCCGCCGAGGGACCGGCGGTTCAGTGAGGCCGACGCTATGGCGGGGAGGGCACCCGGGGCGTCATACGACGGAGCCAAAGGGGCGGTGATACCGGGGTATGACATGGGGGGGGGCGGGCACGTTCGGGTGAGCGCGGCGCAGGAGCCCGGACCCGGCCCGCCCGGCCGCGTAGGCTCGCAGTCATGACGGCCGCGGAGGACTACGAGCGCTTGCGCCACCTGCTGGACCGGCTCCCCCCGGACCGCGCGTCCCGCGCGCTGGCCCTGCTGAGGTCCGACCCCGACCTCGCCCCGTACGTCGACGAGGACGACACCATGCCGCCGGCCATCGAACGCCCTGGATTCGCGGCATTCGTCGGCATGGGCCGCTCAGGCCACTCCGACACGGCGCGCAGGCACCGCGAGCTGATCCAGGAGTGGAGCGACGAGGACCGGTGAGAGAACACCTCCTGGACACCGGTGTCCTCTACGCGATCGCCGATGAAGGCGACGACGACCACCACAGGTGCGTCAGCCATGTGAGCGCGCTGCGTGGCCGCCTGCTGGTACCGGCGCCGGTAGTGGCGGAGACCGGGTGGCTCATCGAGCGCCGGCTGGGCCCCGACGACGAAGCGGTCTTCATCGACCTCTTCGCCGTCGGCACGCTCGAAGTCGTGGACCTGGTGAGCGCGGACTACGTCCGCATCGCCGAACTGCTCCGGAAGTACGCGGACTTCCCCCTGGGCACGGTCGACGCGGCCGTCGTCGCCGTCGCCGAGCGGCTGAGGCTGACCGAGGTCGCCACCATCGACCGTCGCCACTTCTCCGCCGTGCGCCCCAAGCACGTAACGGCGTTCACCCTCCTGCCGTAGCCGGCCTCGTCACCGCAGGTCGCTGAGGCCGTTCGTATATTCTCCGCCGCTTTCCGCGACCAGGTCGGCGATGGGCTGCGGGGCGCGTACGGGGGTGAAGCGCACCGTGTCGTCGTCCGGGTTCGTCGCGAAGCCGTAGACGCCGGGGCGGGGGAGGCTGTTGTAGGCGAAGTGGGTGGAGAAGTAGTAGGCGCCGGTGTCGAGGAGAGCCGCGTGGTCGCCTGCTTCCAGGCGGGGGAGGGGGCGGTTCTCGGCGATCAGGTCGCCGGCGAAGCAGCAGGGGCCGGCTACGTCCTGGGGGAGAGGGTCGCCCGTTTTCGGGAGGCCCTTTTCGTCGAAGGCCGCTACGCGCAGCGGCCAGGACTGGGGGGCGAAGACGGTGCGCATCGCGACCTGGGCGCCCGCGTGGGTCACGGCGATGGCCCGGCCGCCGGCCGACTTGGCGTATTCGACGCGGGCGACGATCGTGCCGTTCTTCGCGAGCAGCGACCGGCCGAACTCCGTGACCAGGCCGTACCGCCCGTCGAACAGCCCCGGCGCGGTCCCGGCCAGCAGCCGGGCGTACGCGCGGTACGTCGGATCGACGTCGTCGGAACCGAAGTTCACCGGCAGCCCGCCGCCGATGTCGACCGTGTCGACCTGCTGCCGGCCCGCCGCGCGGTTGATCTCCTCCGCCAGTTCGTACGTCTCCCGCACGCCGCGCGCCATCAGTTCCAGCGGCATCCCCTGCGACCCCACGTGCGCGTGCAGCCGCGTCAGCCAGGGGCGGTCGGCGAAGGCCCGTACGACCCACTCCCGCGCGCCCTCGTCGCGCAGCGCCACGCCGAACTTCGAGGTCTTCGTGGCCGTGCTCAGCGCGCCGATCGAACCGCCGCCCACCTGCGGGTTCACCCGCAGGCCCAGCGGCGAGGAGGTCGGCGCGGAGCGGACGAGGGCGTCCAGGCGGGCCAGTTCATCCGGATTGTCGGCGTTGAGGGCGATGCCCAGGGCGAGCGCCTCGCGCAGTTCGGCCGGGGTCTTGGCGGGCGAGTCCAGGACCGTGCGGTCCGGCGGCACGCCCGCCGCGCGGGCCAGCGCCAGTTCGCCGGGGCTGGCCACCTCGCAGCCCAGCCCCTCCTCGTACAGCAGCCGCAACACCGGCACCAGGGACGCCGCCTTCACCGCGAAGGCGTGCAGCACCTCCGTGCCGGGTGCGGCGACCTCCTCGAACGCCGCGCGCAGCGCCCTGGCGGAGGCGCGGATGCCCGTCACGTCCAGCAGTCCGACGACCGGTTCGGCCGGGCCGATCAAGCCCTGCTCCACGGCGGCCCGCACCGCGGCGTCGCGGCGCGCGGCCGACCGTTCGGCCTCTGAGTTTCCTTGGTTCATCAGTCCACTTCATCATTGAGCGGGCGCCGGGGCCACCGTTCTGTGGCCTGTTCCATGCCCTCCGGCGGTGTTGACCTTCCACCGGAGCCGCAATAGCGTCACGGCGCCCCCTCGGCGGAACGGCGGTACGCCCGTGCGCGCTCTCCGGCTCCCCCTGTCCCCCTCGCTGCCCCTCCTCCCCTTCCACCCCGACGTCGCCGTCGTCGGCAGCGGCGTCATCGGCGCGGCCTGCGCCGAGGCGCTCTCCCGGCGCGGCCTGCGCGTCGCCGTGCTCGACCACGCGGGCGTCAGCTCCGGCACCACGGCGCGCGGCGAGGGCAACCTCCTCGTCTCCGACAAGCCGCCCGGCCCCGAACTCGACCTCGCCCGCGCCTCCTTGGCCCGCTGGCCGCCGCTCCTGGCGGCGCTCGCCGAGGAGCTGGGGCCGGGGCGCGCGGAGTGCGAGTACGAGCCGAAGGGCGGCCTCGTCGTCGCCACGGCGGAGGCGGGCGCGGCGGCCCTGGGCCCCTTCGCGGCGGCGCAGCGCGCGGCGGGCGTGACCGCCGTCGACCTCGCGGCCGGCGAAGTGGCGTCGTACGAGCCGCACTTGACGCGCGACGTGCGCGCCGCCGTGTTCTACCCCGAGGACGCCCAGCTCCAGCCCGTACTGGCCGCCACCGCGCTGCTCGCCGCCGTACGGGCGCGGGGCGGGGCGGTCCGTACGGGCGTCCGCGCGCTCGGTGTCGAGCGCCGCGGCGACGGCGCGGTGCGGGCGGTACGGACCACGGCCGGGCCCGTGCCGTGCGGCGCGGCCGTCAACGCCTGCGGGCCGTGGGCCGGGGAGTTCGCGGCGGCGGCGGGCGCGCCGCTGCCGGTGCTGCCGCGCCGCGGCATGGTCCTCGTCACGGCGCCGCTGCCGCCGGGCACGGTGCGGCACAAGGTGTACGACGCCGACTACGTCGGGGCCGTCGGCAGCGGCGACGCCGCGCTCCAGACCTCCACGGTCGTCGAGGCGACCCGCGCCGGGACCGTCCTCATCGGCTCCAGCCGCCAGCGCGTCGGCTTCGACGAGACCGTGCGGGCCGCCGTGCTGAGCGCCCTCGCGCGGAAGGCCGCCGGGCTCTTCCCGGCGCTGCGGGACGTACCGGTGATGCGCGCGTACGGCGGTTTCCGCCCGTACACCCCCGACCACCTCCCCGTCATCGGCGAGGACCCCCGCCTGCGCGGCCTGTGGCACGCCACCGGCCACGAGGGCGCCGGCATCGGCCTCGCCGCCGCGACGGGCGAACTCCTCGCCGAGCTCTACGCGGGCGAGAAACCCCACCTCAACCCGGAACCCTTCCGCGTCGCCCGCCCGGGTCTGGAGGCCGCCATCCGATGAGACCGCAGCAGCCGGAGCGGACCGTCCGCGTGTACGTGGACGGTGCCCTCCAACTGGCCCTGCCGGGCCAGAGCGTGGCCGCCGTCCTCCTCGCCGCGGGCCGCACCTCATGGCGTACGACGCGGGACGGGGGCCGCCCGCGCGGCCTGTTCTGCGGCATCGGCGTCTGCCACGACTGCCTGGTGGCGGTCAACGGCCTGCCGGATGTGCGGGCCTGCCGGCGGGAGGTCGCGGACGGCGACCGGATCGAGACGCTGCGGGGGGCCGAACTCCCCTACGGGGGGCGGCGGTCACCTGCGCGGGAGGACGGTGCGCAGGGGCCGCAGCGGCGTCCGGGGGCAAGGGAATCGACGACGGAGGCGCGGCCGGCCAGGGGCGGAGCCGACGACGCCGGTGTCGGCGGTGACGTCGGTGACGCCGGTGACGTCGGTGACGCCGGTCGGCGGGCCGAGGGGCTTGCCGCCGGGACGGGGCCGGGGGCCCTTCCTGCGACGGACCTAGGCACGACTGCCATGGGTGCGGTGGCCGCGGGCGGCTCGGATGCGGCAGGCGCGGGCGGGGCAGGCACGGGCGCAGCGGGCCCGGGGATCGCGGCTGCGGCTGCGGCCGAGACGGAAGCGGGGTGCGGGCCGCGCAGCCCCGACGTCCAGGCGCGGCGCGCGGACCGGCCCCCGGCCGAGCCGCTGGTCGTGGTCGTCGGGGCCGGGCCCGCCGGGGCGGCCGCCGCGTTGGCGGCGGCCGACGGCGGGGCGCGGGTGGCGCTGGTCGACGGGGGCGCGCGGGTCGGGGGCCAGTTCCACCGGCTGCCGCCCGTGGGGTTCTCCGGCGGGGGCGGGCATCCGCTGGAGCGGGCGGTCGCTGACCATCCCCGCGTCGAGTATCTGGACCGTGCCGACGTCTGGGCCCTGGAGCCCGTTCCCGGCCGCCGTCACCTCGTCCACGTCCAGCAGGGGCCCGCCGACGGAACCGGCCGTACGGCCCGTACGCTCACCGCCGACGCGCTCATCCTGTGCACCGGCGCGTACGACCGGGCCCTGCCGTTCCCTGGCTGGGAACTGCCCGGAGTGGTGACGGCCGGCGCGGCGCAGGCGCTCGCGAAGGGACAGCGGGCCGCGGTCGGGCGGCGCGTCGTCGTGGCGGGGACGGGCCCGTTCCTGCTGCCTGTCGCGACCTCCCTGCTCGCCGTCGGCGCGCGCGTGCTCGGCGTGTACGAGGCGGGCTCCCCGGCCCGCTGGTTACGGCACCCGGTCGCGGTCGCTCGCAGTGGAGGCCGGGCCAAGGCGTCCGAACTCTCCTCCTACGCCGCCGAACTGGCCCGCCACCGCGTCCCCTACCATTCGCGCGGCACCGTCGTCGCCGCGCACGGCCACGACCGCGTCGAAGCCGTCACCGTCGCCCGGCTCGACGCCAGGTGGCGGATCCGGCCCGGCAGCGAACACCGCCTCGAAGGCGTCGACGCCGTATGCGTCGGCTACGGCTTCACCCCCCAACTCGAACTCGCCCTAGCCGCGGGCTGCGCCCTCCACGGCGGCCACGTCGCCGTCGACGACCGCCAGGCCACCACCGTGCCGGGCGTCTACGCGGCCGGAGAGCTCACGGGGATCGGCGGCGCCGAGTTGGCTGCCGCCGAGGGCGAACTGGCGGGCTCGGTCGCCGCGTTGAGCCTCGCCGTCGCGAGCGCGACCACTGCCGGGGCGCCCGGCGCGGGGCCGGTCGGGGTGCCTGCCGCGCCTACGCCACCCGCCGGGTCCGCGGCTCACGTCGCGCCTGTGTCCTCCGACGCGGGGCCCGCAGTCGCCGGGGCGTCCGGCGTCACCCGGCCCGCGGCGCCACCCGCGCCCGCCCCGCAGGCTGCCGGGCCCGCGTCGTGCACGGCGTCGGGGTCCGCCGCTCACGAGGGGCCGGCTAGTGCGGGTCCGGTCGGGGCGCCTGCCGCGCCTACGCCACCCGCGGGATCCGCTGCCCACGTCGCGCCCGTGTCCTTCGACGCGGGGCCCGCAGCCGCCGGGGCGCCCGGCGTCACTCGGCCTGCGGCGCCACCCGCGCCCGCCCCGCAGGCTGCCGGGCCCGCCTCGCCCACGGCGTCGGAGTCGGCCGCTGCCACTGCGGGGTCCGCCGTTCACGAGGGGCCGGCCAGTGCGGGTCCGGTCGGGGCGCCTGCCGCGCCTACGCCACCCGCCGGGTCCGCGACCCCCGCCGCGGGTCCGGTCGGGGCGCCTGCCGCGCCTGCGTCGTCTGACGACACTGTCGATGCCACGGCCGCCGTGACGCCCTTGGCTGGGCCCGCAGCCGCCGCGCCACCCGGCGTCACTCGGCCCGCCGCGCCACCCGCCGCCCCTCCCGCGACCACCACGGCCACCCTGCCGGCCCTCGGCGCGCGCGTCCGCTCCGCCCGGCGTTTCGCCGCCGCCCTCGCCGACGCGCACCCGGTCCGGGACGGATGGCGGTCGTGGCTGGCGGACGACACCGTGGTCTGCCGCTGCGAGGAAGTGACGTACGGGCAGGTGCGGGACGCCGTGCTCGACCGCGGGGCGGATGGGATGCGGGCGATCAAGCTGACCTGCCGGGCCGGGCTCGGGCTCTGCCAGGGGCGCGTGTGCGGCCGCAACGTGGCCGAGATCGCCGACAGCCTTCTGCGCGCGCCCGGCTCACCCGATGCACCCGCCCTCGCCGACGGCCTTCTGCGCGCGCCCGGCTCACCCGACGCGCCCGCCCTCGCCGACCCGCACGCCGTCGACCGCCGCCCCATCGCCCACCCCATCCGTCTGGGCGACCTGGCCGATCTGGCCGGGCCCCGCGAGGAACCCGAGTCCACGGCTCCGTGAACGGCACGGCCCTGCCGGCACCACCCAGCCGCCGCATATCGAAGGGAAGCGCCATGCCCGGTCCTAAGGCCCCCACCACCCTCACCGGCCTCATCGTCGCCACCACCCTCCCGTACGCCGAGGACCCCGCCGCCCCCGCCGGGCTGCGGCCCGATCTGGACCGGTACGCCGAGCACTGCCGTTGGCTCGTCGACGAGGGAGTGCATGGCATAGGCCCGAACGGCTCGCTCGGCGAGTACTCCTCCCTCACCGACGACGAGCGGCGCGCCGTCGCCCGTACGGCCGTCGAGGCGGTCGGCGGGGACGCGCTCGTCGTCGTCGGGGTGCACGGGCCCGGCGCCCATCAGGCGCGGGCCTGGGCCGAGGCGGCGGCCGAGGACGGGGCCGACGGGGTGCTCTGTCTGCCGCCGACGCTCTACCGGGCCAACACCGCCGAGATCGTGCACCACTACACGGAGGTCGCCGCGGCGGGGCTGCCCGTCATGGTCTACAACAACCCCCTGGACACCAAGGTCGACCTCACCCCCGAGATCCTCCGCGAGCTGGCGCTGATCGACGGCGTCGTCGCCGTGAAGGAGTTCTCCGGCGACGTCCGCCGCATCCTGCACATCAGGGAGCAGGCCCCGGGCCTGGAGCCCGTCGCCGGGGCCGACGACCTCGTGCTCGAAGCCCTCCTCATGGGGGCCACCGGCTGGTTCGCCGGGTTCCCGAACGTCTTCCCCGCCGCGTCCGTCCGCCTCTACGAACTCGCCCTCGCCGGCCGCCTCGCCGAGGCCAGAGCCCTGTACGAGCCGCTGGTCGCGGCCTTCCGCTGGGATTCGCGGACCGAGTTCGTCCAGGCGATCAAGCACGGCATGGACCTCGTCGGCCGCCCCGGCGGGCCCTGCCGCCCGCCCCGTGGCCCCCTCCCGCCCGACCGGCTGGCCCAGCTCGACGCCGACATGAAGCGGGCCGTCCAAGCCGTTCAAGCCATCGAGGACGGTCGCTGATGCGCGCCGCGCGCTACTTCAGCGCCGTCGACTCGCACACCGAAGGCATGCCCACCCGCGTCATCACCGGCGGCGTCGGCACCGTCCCCGGCGCCACCATGGCGGAGCGGCGCGCCTACTTCATGGAACACCTCGACCACATCCGCCGCTTGCTGGTGAACGAGCCCCGCGGCCACTCCGCCATGAGCGGGGCCATTCTCCAGCCCCCCGCCCGGCCCGACGCCGACTGGGGCGTCATCTACATCGAGGTCTCCGGCTGTCTCCCCATGTGCGGCCACGGCACGATCGGGGTCGCGACGGTCCTCGTGGAGACCGGCATGGTCGAGGTCGCCGAGCCCACCACCACCGTCCGTCTCGACACGCCCGCCGGGCTGGTCGAGGCCCGCGTCGCGGTGCGGGACGGCCGCGCCGAGCACGTCACCATCCACAACGTGCCGTCCTTCGCCGCCGCCCTCGACGCCCGCGTCGAGGTGCCCGGCCTCGGCGAGGTCCGCTACGACCTCGCCTACGGCGGCAACTTCTACGCCATCACCCCGCTCGCCGCCCTCGGCCTGCCCTTCTCCTCGGCCCGCGGCGACGAGATCCTCGCCGCCGGGCTGGCCGTCATGGAGGCGATCAACAAGCACGACCGGCCCGTGCACCCCACCGACCCGGCGATCTCCGGCTGCCGGCACGTCCAGTTCACCGTCCCCGGCCGGGACGGCTCCGACTCCCGCAACGCGATGGCCATCCACCCCGGCTGGTTCGACCGTTCGCCGTGCGGTACGGGCACCAGCGCCCGGATGGCCCAGCTCCACGCGCGCGGCGAACTGCCCCTGCACCAGGACTTCGTCAACGAGTCGCTCATCGGCACCCGGTTCACCGGCCGCCTCACCGGCACCACCCGGGTCGGCGACCGTACGGCCGTACTCCCGACCGTCACCGGCCGCGCCTGGATCACCGGCATGGGGCAGTACCTGCTGGACCCGACCGATCCGTTCCCCGCCGGCTTCACTCTCTGAGCGTCCGGACCGCTCCGAGCCCTGCGACCGCCCGGCTCCGTGGGCCGTGCCCCGCCGACCTGTTGACTAGCGTTATTCAGTCTGGCAAAGATGTGAATAGCTCGATCCATGCGACGTCAGGGAGGCACGGCCCATGTCAGGACCACGACCCGTACGGGCACCGCGCGGCACGGAGATCAGCGCCCAGGGCTGGCAGCAGGAAGCCGCCCTGCGGATGCTCCAGAACAACCTCGACCCGGAGGTCGCCGAGCACCCCGACCAGCTCGTGGTCTACGGCGGGACCGGCAAGGCCGCCCGCGACTGGCGCTCCTTCGACGCCATGGTGCGCACGCTGAAGACCCTCAAGCAGGACGAGACGATGCTCGTCCAGTCCGGCCGCCCCGTCGGCGTCATGCAGACGCACGAATGGGCGCCGCGCGTGCTCCTGGCCAACTCCAACCTGGTGGGGGACTGGGCCAACTGGGAGGAGTTCCGGCGGCTGGAGGCCCTCGGCCTCACCATGTACGGGCAGATGACCGCCGGGTCCTGGATCTACATCGGCACCCAGGGCATCCTCCAGGGCACGTACGAGACCTTCGCGGCCGTCGCTGCCAGGAAGTTCGGCGGCTCGCTCGCCGGGACGATCACCCTGACCGCCGGGCTCGGCGGCATGGGCGGCGCCCAGCCGCTCGCCGTGACCATGAACGACGGCGTCGCGATCTGTATCGACTGCGACCCGCGCGCCATCGAGCGCCGCATCGAGCACCGCTATCTCGACGTACGGGCCGACTCCCTGGAGCACGCCCTCCAGCTCGCCACCGAGGCCCGCGACGCCCGCCGCCCGCTCTCCATCGGGCTGCTCGGCAACGCCGCCGAGCTGCTGCCGCGGATGCTCGCCGAGGGCGCGCCGATCGACATCGTCACCGATCAGACCAGCGCCCACGACCCGCTCGCCTACCTCCCGCTCGGCGTCGACTTCGACGAGATGGCCACCTACGCGGCCGAGAAGCCCGCCGACTTCACCCAGCGGGCCCGCGAGTCGATGGCCCGGCACGTCGAGGCCATGGTCGGGTTCATGGACGCGGGCGCCGAGGTCTTCGACTACGGCAACTCGATCCGAGGCGAGGCCCAACTGGCAGGGTACGGGCGCGCGTTCGCGTTCCCCGGCTTCGTACCGGCCTACATCCGGCCGCTCTTCGCCGAGGGCAAGGGCCCGTTCCGCTGGGCCGCGCTGTCCGGCGAGGCGTCCGACATCCACAAGACCGACCGGGCGATCCTCGACCTCTTCCCGGAGAACGAGTCCCTCGCCCGCTGGATCAAGCTCGCGGGGGAGCGCGTCCACTTCCAGGGCCTCCCCGCCCGCATCTGCTGGCTCGGCTACGGCGAGCGCGACAAGGCCGGCGAGCGCTTCAACGACATGGTGGCCTCCGGCGAGCTCCAGGCCCCCCTCGCCATCGGCCGCGACCACCTCGACTGCGGCTCGGTCGCCTCCCCGTACCGCGAGACCGAGGCCATGCTCGACGGCTCGGACGCCATCGCGGACTGGCCGCTGCTCAACGCCATGGTCAACGTCGCCTCCGGCGCCTCCTGGGTCTCCCTCCACCACGGCGGCGGCGTCGGCATGGGCCGCTCCATCCACGCCGGACAGGTCTCGGTCGCCGACGGCACGAAGCTCGCGGGAGAGAAGATCCGCCGCGTGCTGACCAACGACCCGGGCATGGGCGTCATCCGGCATGTGGACGCCGGGTACGAGCGCGCCGACGAGGTCGCGGCGGAGCGCGGGGTCCGCATCCCGATGCGGGAGGGCACGGGTGACGGCGCGTGACGTCTTCCGACGGCGGCGCCGGGAATTCAGCCCGTCCGGCATTTGAGGACAAGGCCGCAGGCCGACGGGGGCCCGGGGGCGCGGCCCCGGTTCCGGGAAGGGGCGGGGCTGGGGGAAATCCCCCTTCCTTTCAGGAGATGTGGCGCGACCTCGCACCCCTCGGCCGCCACGCGGCCACCGGCGGCTACCGCCGCCACGCCTGGACGCCGGCCGACGCGGACTGCCGGTCCTGGTTCCGCGCGCAGGCCGAGTCCCGCGGCCTGGCCTACGAGACCGACCGCAACGGCAACCAGTGGGCCTGGCACGGCGACCCGGCCGCGGGCGACGCCGTCGTCACCGGCTCGCACCTGGACTCCGTCCCGGACGGCGGCGCCTTCGACGGGCCGCTCGGCGTGGTCTCCTCCTTCGCCGCGCTCGACGAACTCCGCCGTAAGGGGGCCGAGTTCGCCAAGCCGCTGGCCATCGTGAACTTCGGCGACGAGGAGGGCGCCCGCTTCGGGCTCGCCTGCGTCGGCTCCCGGCTCACCGCCGGGCAGCTCACCGCCGAGCAGGCGCGCGAGCTGCGCGACGCGGACGGCGTCTCGCTGCCCGAGGCCATGGAGCACGCCGGGTACGACCCCGATGCCATCGGCCCCGACCCCGAGCGGCTGGCGCGGATCGGCGCGTTCGTGGAGCTCCACGTCGAGCAGGGCCGGGCGCTGGACCTCTCCGGCGACGCCGTCGGCATCGCCTCCGCGATCTGGCCGCACGGCCGCTGGCGGTTCGACTTCCGGGGCGAGGCCAACCACGCCGGCACCACCCGGCTCGAAGACCGCCGCGACCCGATGCTGACCTACGCCAACACCGTCCTCGCCGCCCGTAAGAAGGCCCGGCTCGCGGGGGCGCTCGCCACCTTCGGCAAGGTCGCCGTCGAGCCCAACGGCGTCAACGCCATCCCCTCCCTCGTGCGCGGCTGGCTCGACTCGCGCGCCGCCGACCAGGAGACCCTGGACCGCGTCGTCGCCGAGATCGAGCAGGCCGCCGCCGAGCGCGGCGCGCGCGACGGCGTGGACGTCGCGGTGGTCCGGGAGTCCTTCACGCCCGTCATCGAGTTCGGCCACGCCCTCCGCGACGAGCTGGGCGCCCTCCTCGGCGGGAAGGCCCCGGTCCTCGCCACCGGCGCCGGACACGACGCGGGCATTTTGTCCGGTACGGTCCCCACCGCCATGCTGTTCGTACGGAACCCCACCGGCATCTCGCACTCACCGGCCGAATCCGCCGCCGAGGACGACTGCCTGGCCGGGGTCGCCGCACTCGCCGACGTAGTGGAGGGCCTCGCGTGCAGGTGACGTACTGGGCGGAGCACGCCTGGCTGGGGACCAACGTCGAACCGGGCGTGGCGATAGAGACGGCCGACGGCCGCATCACGGCCGTACGGACCGGGGCCGAGACCCCGCCGCCGGGCGCGGTCGTGCTGCGCGGCCTCACCCTCCCCGGCCTCGCCAACGCCCACAGCCACGCCTTCCACCGCGCCCTGCGCTCCACCGTCCAGGTGGGCTCGGGCACGTTCTGGACCTGGCGCGAGGTCATGTACCAGGTGGCCGCCCGGCTCACCCCGGACACGTACTACGCCCTCGCGCGCGCCGTCTACGCCGAGATGGCGCTCGCCGGCATCTCCTGCGTCGGCGAGTTCCACTACCTCCACCACGCGCCCGGCGGCGCCCGCTTCGACGAGCCCAACGCGATGGGCGACGCGCTGATCGCCGCCGCCGCCGAGGCCGGCATCCGCATCACCCTCCTCGACACCGCCTACCTCTCCTCCGGGTTCGGCGAGCCGCCCAACCGCCACCAGCTGCGGTTCAGCGACGGCACCGCCGACGCCTGGGCCGAGCGCGCCGCCGCCCTCAAGGCCCCCGGCCACGCCCGGATCGGCGCGGCCGTCCACTCCGTACGGGCCGTCCCCGCGGCCGAGCTGCGGACGGTCGCCGACTGGGCGGCCGAGCGCTCGGCGCCGCTGCACGTCCACCTCTCCGAGCAGACCGCCGAGAACGACGCCTGCGCGCGGGCCCACGGCGTCACCCCCGCCCGGCTCCTCGCCGACCACGGCGTGCTCGGGCCCCGCACCACCGCCGTGCACGCCACGCACCTGACCGACACGGACATCGCCCTCCTCGGCGACAGCCGCACCGGCACCTGCATGTGCCCCACCACCGAACGCGACCTCGCCGACGGCATCGGCCCCGCCGCCCGCCTCCAGCGCGCGGGCTCCCCGCTGTCGCTGGGCAGCGACAGCCACGCCGTCATCGACCTCTTCGAAGAGGCCCGCGCCATGGAGCTCGACGAGCGGCTGCGCACCCGCGCCCGCGGGCACTGGACGGCCGCCGCCCTGCTGCGCGCCGCCACCGCGGACGGCCACGCGGCCCTCGGCTGGCACGACGCGGGCGAGATCGCCGCCGGGTCGCTCGCCGACCTGACCACCGTCGCCCTGGACACCGTCCGCACGGCGGGCGCGCTGCCCCGGCTCGGCGCGGAGACCGCCGTGTTCGCCGCGACCGGCGCCGACGTCCGCCATACGGTCGTCGGCGGACGGCACGTCGTACGGGACGGGGAGCACACCCTCGTACCGGACGTCCCCGCGGCCCTCGCCGACGCCGTCGCGGCGCTGCGCCCATCCCACGGAGAGGAAACATGACACCCCCCGCGTCCACCCTCATCACCGGCATCGGCAGCCTCGTCACCAACGACCCCGCCCTCGACCGGGGGCCGCTCGGGCTGATCGAGGAGGCCGCCGTCGTCATCGCGGACGGCCGCTTCGCCTGGGTCGGTCCCGCCGCCGACGCCCCCGCCGCCGACGCCGTCCACGACGCGGGCGGCCGGGCCGCGATCCCCGGGTTCGTGGACTCCCACTCCCACCTGGTCTTCGCGGGCGACCGCACGGCCGAGTTCAACGCCCGGATGTCCGGCCGGAGTTACAGCGCCGGAGGAATCCGCACCACCGTCGCCGCGACCCGCGCCGCCACCGACGCCGAGCTGGAGGCGGGGCTCGTCCACTATCTGCGCGAGGCGCTGCTCCAGGGCACCACGACCATCGAGACCAAGTCCGGGTACGGCCTCAACACCGAGGACGAGGCCCGCGCGCTGCGCATCGCCGCCGCCCACACCGACGAGGTCACCTTCCTCGGCGCGCACATCGTCTCCCCGGACTACGCGGACGACCCGGCCGGGTACGTGGAGCTGGTCACCGGGCCGATGCTGGACGCCTGCGCCCCGCACGCCCGCTGGATCGACGTCTTCTGCGAGAAGGGCGCCTTCGACGCCGACCAGTCCCGCGCGATCCTCACCGCGGGCCGCGAGAAGGGGCTCGGCGTGCGCGTCCACGCCAACCAGCTCTCCCACGGGCCGGGCGTGCGGCTCGCCGTGGAGCTCGGCGCGGCCTCCGCCGACCACTGCACCCACCTGGACGCCGCGGACCTCGACGCGCTCGCGAACAGCGACACCGTCGCGACGCTGCTGCCGGGCGCGGAGTTCTCCACCCGCGCCGAGTGGCCCGACGCCCGCCGCATCCTCGACGCGGGCGCGACCGTGGCGCTGTCCACGGACTGCAACCCGGGCTCGTCCTTCACCAGCTCCATGCCGTTCTGCATCGCGCTGGCCGTCCGCGACATGGGCATGTCCCCCGACGAGGCGCTCTGGTCGGCCACCGCGGGCGGCGCCCGCGCGCTGCGCCGCACCGACGTCGGGATTGTCACCGCGGGCGCGGCGGCCGACCTCGCCCTCCTCGACGCCCCGAGCCACGTGCACCTCGCCTACCGGCCGGGCGTCCCGCTGGTCTCGGCGGTGTGGCACAACGGGGAGCGGGCAGGGTAGGCACGAGAGTACGGGCGAGGCCCCGGCTCGACAGCGGTGGAGTCCGCTGGAGCCGGGGCCTCGAAGCCGTGGGGGGAGCCCGGTGCCGGGCGCCGCTCCTACTCGTCGATCATCAGGCCCTTGCGGAGCTTGACGAGCGTGCGCGAGAGCAGCCGGGAGACGTGCATCTGGGAGATGTTCAGCTCCTCGCCGATCTCGGACTGCGTCATATTGGCGACGAACCGCAGCGAGAGGATCTTCCGGTCCCGCGGGGGCAGCTCGGCGATCAGCGGCTTGAGCGACTCGACGTACTCGATGCCCTCCAGCCCGTGGTCCTCGTAGCCGATGCGGTCCGCGAGGGCGCCCTCGGTGTCGTCCTCCTCGGGCTGGGCGTCCAGCGAGCTCGCGGTGTACGCGTTGCTCGCGGCCATGCCCTCGACGACCTCCTCGTTGGTCAGCGAGAGGCGCGCGGCCAGCTCGGCCACGGTGGGCGAGCGGTCCAGCTTCTGGGCCAGTTCGTCGCCGGCCTTGGCCAGGTCGAGCCGGAGCTCCTGGAGCCGCCTCGGCACCCGGACGGACCAGCTGGTGTCGCGGAAGAAGCGCTTGATCTCGCCGACGATCGTCGGCATCGCGAAGGTGGGGAACTCGACGCCGCGGCTGAGCTCGAACCGGTCGATGGCCTTGATCAGACCGATGGTGCCGACCTGGACGATGTCCTCCATCGGCTCGCTGCGGGAGCGGAACCGGGAGGCGGCGAACTTCACGAGCGCCAGGTTGAGCTCGACCAGGGTGTTGCGGACGTACGCGTGCTCGTGGGTGCCCTCCTCCAGCGACTCAAGGCGTTCGAAGAGCGTCTTGGACAGGGCCCGCGCGTCCACCGGTCCGACCTCGTCGTACGGCGGGATCTCGGGGAGCTCGTCGAGCGGTACGTCGCCGAGGGCGATGTCGTCGGCCGGGCCGGCGGCGTCGGCCGTCTCGGCGGTGCGTGCGGTCTCAGCGGTGCCGGCGGCCGGGGCGGCCTGCTCGGCGCGGTGCTCGGGCGGGGGTGTCGACGAGGCGGTCTCCCGAGGAATATCGGTGCGCAGTTCGTCGAGCCGGGGTGACATGGTGTCCTCCATCATTCTCGGCATATGGCTGCCGATGCCATGACCAGTTGCTGCGGTGTGCGGCGCCTCCAAAGCCGGCCGTGTTTGTCGTTCTTACTAGCCCTACCGGTCTTTACCTACCCATGGCAAGTGCGAGTTGTCCGTATTCGCCCTGGAATGACGGATCTTTGGCTACCGGACGCCGTTGTGAAGGCGTAGGCTTCCCCAAGCGCCAGGCAAGCAACCGAGAAGGGGTGCGCATGGACCGCGGGATGGTCGGCAGTGCAAGCAGGGGCCGGCTGCATGTCGGGGTCCGTCGGCATGGGGCGAGCGCGGTTCTGACTCCGGTGGGTGAGCTGGATCACCACACCGCCGAGCTGCTGCGCGAACCGCTGGAGAGCTGCGTGGACGAGGGGTGCTCGCGCCTCGTGGTCGACTGCTCGCAGCTGGAGTTCTGCGACTCCACCGGACTCAACGTGCTCCTCGGGGCCCGGCTCAAGGCCGAGGCCGCGGGCGGCGGGGTCCATCTGGCCGGAATGCTGCCCGTGGTCGCCAGGGTCTTCGAGATCACCGGCGCCGAGGCGGTCTTCACCGTTCACGACACGCTCGAAGCCGCCCTCGCGGACTGAGCGGTCGCCTCTCCTGCCACTGTGGGCAACCTGGGCGTTACCCGTGTCACACGACCCGTATCGAAGAAGTGGGTGTTCTCACCGAGCGGACGGGCAGGAGAGACCTGAATCCGTTGAATGTCCCAGGTTTCCGTCAGTCCTGTAATCGGTGAATCGGTGAGGTGAAGCGCTGATGAGCACCACCCGGCCGTCCCCGCCGGGCGACCGCGGTCCGGAGCCGGGCGGCGCCGCTTCGGCCGCGGCCCCGCCCCCGGCCGGGCAGGTCCGCCGCCTCCACCTCATAGGAGCCAGCGGGGCGGTACCGCGCGCCCGCGACTTCACGCGCGAGGCCCTGCACGACTGGGGCTGGCTGCCCGCCGCCTCCGCCGATCAGCGGGCCGCCGCCGAGGACGTTCTGCTGGTCGTCTCCGAGCTGGTCACCAACGCGTGTCTGCACGCGGAGGGCCCCGAGGAGCTCAGAGTGGCGTGCAGCGGGAAAGTGCTGCGCCTGGAGGTCGTCGACCTCGGCTCCGGCACGCCCGAGCCGCGCACCCCGCACCGGGCAGGGCGGCCCGGCGGCCACGGCATGTTCATCGTGCAGCGGCTCTGCCTCGACTGGGGCGTCGTGCGGAACGCGGGCGGCGCCGGGAAGACGGTCTGGGCGGAGCTCGCGGCCCCGTCCTGAGCGCCGTTCCGGTCCCCGCCCGGCGACCGTCGCGCGTCGCCCCTTCCGTACGTCCTCTCCCACGCGTCCACGCACCCGCCGCGATCCGGCGTGTTCTTTGTCTTCCCTCTCCATGGTCCCCGGCGTACTGTCGGCGCCCGATCTGATGTGCCGTCAGTAACATTCCGCGGCGGCGCACGACGGGCGTTCGAGGAGTACGTGACGAGAGGGGAACCCGACGTGTCCCACACGAAACGCCACGCGGTCGGCCGGGGCGGCGCGCTCGCGGTCGCGGCGGCGCTGGCCGGCGGGACAGTCCTGCTGGCCGCCCCCGCGGCGCACGCCGACACGGTCGACGTCGACTACCAGTGCAAGACACCGATCGGAAACAAGGGCGCGGTCTCGCCGATCGACATCAAGAGCGTGGCGAGCGGCGGCTCGTACAAGCTCACCATGTCCTTCCAGAAGGGCGTGTCCTCCAGCCCCATCGAACTCGGCAAGGGCGCGATGAAGCCAAGCGCGCTCATCAAGCTCGGCGGCGCGGAGACCGGCACCGTGGCCGTCACGGGCCCGCCCAACGACGCGGCGATACCGGCCAACACCGCCATCAAGATCAGTGACCTGTCGGGCACCTACACGCCCAAGAAGAGCGGCAAGGTCACCTTCACCGCCTCCACCCTCACCATCAAGGCGATGGGCACGACCACCACCTGCACGCCGAACAACAACCCCAAGCCGTCGCTGTCCCTCGACGTCAAGGGCGCGGGCGGCTCCTCGGGCGGCACGGGCTCCTCGGGCGGGTCGGGCTCCTCGGGCGGTTCGAGTTCCTCGGGTGGCTCGGGGAGTACGGGCGGTACGGGCTCCAGCGCGTCGGGCGGCTCCAGTTCGACCGGCGGCGGCCAGCTCCCGCAGACCGGACCCTCCGACAACGCGGTCGCCTTCGGCACGCTCGGCGGCACCGTGCTGCTCGCCGGAGTGGCGGGCACGCTGTGGCTGACGCGCCGCCAGAAGGCCGTCCGCTAAAGGCCGTTGACCGGCAGACCGGGCCGTCGGAGCGGCCGGGCGCCGGACCACCCGGACACCCCCACCACCGGGCCACCGGAACATTTCGCACATCGGTCACCCACACCGTCCGACACCTCCGCAACCGGGGCGCGGCCCCGGCGGAACCCCCCTTCCGGAGGAGGACGGTGCGGGAAGAGAGGCGGCCCGGCCGCCTCGGCGCAGCCGTCCCGCCCCGCGCGCCATCGCGTACGAGCCGCAGGGAGCCCGCACATGCCGTCCCGTACCCGCAGCGCCGTCGTCGCGGCAGCCACCGCCGCGGCGCTGCTGGGCGCGCCCGCGGCGGCGACGGCCGCCGCACCCGAGACGTGGTCCGCCGCGCCCGCGCCCGGCGGCTCCACCGGAGCGGGCGCGTCCGGCCGGCCGTACTTCTACCTGGAGGGCGCGCCCGGCACCGTACTCACCGACAAGATCTCCATCACCAACCCCGGCGCCGTGCCGCGCACCGTGCGGCTGCGCGGCGCGGACGCCGACGGGGCCGAGAAGAGGGGTACGGCCGGCGACGCCGGGGCGTGGCTCTCCCTCGCCTCGAAGACCGTCAAGGTCCCGCCCCGCACACGGGCCGACGTGCCGTTCACCGTGACCGTCCCGGCCGACGCGGTGCCCGGCGACCACCCCGGCGCGATCGTCGTGAGCGGCGACGGCCGGCGGGCCGGGGTGCGCCTCGCGCTGCGCGTCAGCGGGCCGACGCTCGCCGCGCTGTCCGTGGAGGACGTGCGCGTCACCGGCCGGGGCGCGGGCGCGCGCATCCGCTACGCGCTCGTCAACCACGGCAACGTCACCCTCACGCCGCGCCTCGCGGTCAGCGCCGACGGGCTGTTCGGCCAGGTCCTGCACCGCCCGGCCCGCACGCTCCCCGTCGAACTGCGGCCGGGGCAGCGGGTGCGGCTGTCGGAGAAGTGGGCGGACGCGCCGTCGTTCGACTCGGTGCGCGTCGAGCTCACCGCGACCGCGGGCGGCGGCGCGCACGCCACGGCCACCGCCTCCTACCGCGCCCTGCCCTGGGGCGGGGCCGTCGCGCTCGCCGCCGGCCTCTGCCTGGCGGGAGCGGTCTGGTTCGCGCGCCGCAGGCGCAGACGGGCGCCGCCGGAGGCCGGGGGACCGGCCGGTGAAGAGACGGGGGAGCGAGAGGAATTGGCCGGTACGGGGTCAGGAGCAAGAACGTGATCGGCAGTACGCAGCGACAGGCGACGGGGCCGCGGTCCCCAGCCCCCCACCACCCCCCATCCCCCCACCCCGCGAACCCGCGGCGCCGGGCCCGGCACCGGGCCCTGGCCGTACTCCTGACGGCGCTCGCGCTCGCCCTGCCGTCGGCGGGGTTCGCGAGCGCGGCGCCGGCCGCCGACGGGCCCGCCGTCACCGTCGACAAGAGAGAGGCCGGCACGGGCGGCTCCATCACCGTCAGCGGCACCGGCTGGCGACCGCACACCCTGCTGACGCTGCTCATCTGCGGGCAGAAGATGATCGGCGGCACCAACGCCTGCGCCAACGCGGACGGCCGCGCCGTCACCACCGGCGGCGACGGCGCGTTCAGCGAGAAGCTGGCGGTCAGCGAGCCGCCGAAACCCTGCCCGTGCGTGGTGCACGCCGCGACCGTGACGGGCGAGGCGGCCGCCGCGGACGCCGACTTCAGCGTCGCGGGCCACCCCGTCGCACCGCTGCCCGCCCAGTCGGGCGGCGAGCGGCTGAGCGTGCTCGGCGCGCGGCTCAAGGGCTCCGGCGGGGTGCTGACCTGGTTCGGCGCGCCCCCGCAGCGCCGGCTGGTGGTCACCGTCGCCAATCTGGGCTCCACGCCCGCCAAGGACCCCGTCTTCCAGGTCGGCACCTCGCACGGGGTGCTCGCCCCCTCCTGGGAGGAGCAGCAGTGGCGCGGCGCGATACCGCCGGGGAAGAAGGCGCGGGTCGAACTGCCGGTGGAGCTGTCGGCGGGCGCGTACGGCGACTACCTCGTCTCGCTCAAGTACGGCGGCAAGGTGCTGGTCGAGCAGCCGTGGGCGGTGGGGCGGCCGTGGGGCGTCACGGTCTTCTGGATCCTGCTGTGCGTGGTGATCCCGGCGGCGGTCTTCCGGATCGGCATGGCGGTCGTCGACCGGCTGCGGCCGCGGCCCCCCACGGTCGGCACCCGCCCAGCCCACCGCCGCGTCCCCGGCCTCCCCGGCATTCCGCGCCCCGCCTTCGCCGCCGCCCTCCCGCGCCGCCCGGCCGCCGGACGCAGGGCCGCCGCCCGCAAGGGCCGCGAGGAGCCCGAACAGACCGGCTCGCTGCCCTGGTTCACCCCGGACACCCTGCCGGGCGCACCGCCCCGGACTTCCGCACCGAGTGACGAGCACCCCCGTGATGAACGACCGAGTGATGAACGACCCAGTGAACGACCCAGTGATGAACGACCGAGTGACGAACATCCGACGAGGCAGACGAAAACGAAGGGGACTACGTGAGAACGCATCGGAGAGCGGGCGCGGCGACCGTCGCGCTGCTGCTCGGCGGCGCGGGCGTGGCGCTGACCACGGGTACCGCGCAGGCCGCCGAAGTCTCGTACAAGACCGAGTGTTTGCCGCCGCCGATCTCCGGCCTGCCGCCGGTCAAGGGCACCACCAAGGTGGACATCACGGCCCCGGCCACGGCGAAGGTCGGCGACGAGGTCGAGGTGGTCTGGAAGACGGTCGAGGCCGCCTCCAAGAACCCGAACATCCTCGATCTGGGCAAGGACACCGTCAAGCCGACCGGCAAGCTCACGCTCGGCGGCGCGCAGAGCGGCGAGGTCCCGATGGAGGGGCCCCGGCAGAACCCGCCGATCCCCAAGAACAGCCCGATGGTGCTGTCCGACATGAAGGCCAAGGTGAAGCTGACGAAGGCCGGTGACGTCACGCTGACGCCCGGTGCGTACAGCATCAACGTCAACAAGCCGATCTCCACCGACACCAAGTGCTCGGCGAAGGAGACGGTCAAGCCCGGCGCGACCATCAAGGTGACCGACG
Source organism: Streptomyces sp. NPDC050617 (assembly GCF_040654795.1). Classification (NCBI taxonomy): domain Bacteria; kingdom Bacillati; phylum Actinomycetota; class Actinomycetes; order Kitasatosporales; family Streptomycetaceae; genus Streptomyces; species Streptomyces sp. NPDC050617. Next base: position 63,187 of record NZ_JBFAIS010000031.1, read on the forward strand.
GAGGCGGCAGCACGAGCGGCGGTTCGACCGGCAGCGGCGGTACGAGCACCAGTGGCGGTACGGGCTCCAGCGGCGGCACCGCGGCCGGCGGTACGACCACGAGCGGCGGTTCGTCGTCCTCCGGCGGCAGCACCGCCGGTGGTAACAGCGGCGGCAGCACCGGCGGTTCCAGCGGCAGCACCGGCGGTTCCAGCGGCGGCTCCGACGGCGGCGACTCGTTCACCGGCAAGGAAGTCAGCGTCGACTACCAGTGCAAGACGCCCATCGGCGACAAGAACGCCACCTCGCCGGTGCAGATCAACGCCAAGAAGAACGGCGGGGGCTACGACCTGACGGTCAAGTTCGGCAAGTCCGTCATGGACAGCCCGGCCGACATCCCCGCGGGCTCGGTGAAGCCCTCGATGGCCGTCAAGGTCGGGGGCGCGGACAAGGGGACCGTGAAGACGGAGGGCGCGCCGAACAAGGACCCGATCAAGACCGGCCAGCCCATCGCGATCCCCGACCTCAAGGGCGCGTACAAGCCCGGCGCGAGCGGCAAGGCCACGCTGACGCCCGGCGTCCTGACCGTCAACGCGCTCGGCACCACCACGACCTGCACCCCGGCGAAGGACCCGGGGGCCTCCCTCCAGCTCGACACCACCGCGCAGCAGGGCGGCGTCTCCGGCGGGAGCGGCAGCGGCGGCTCCAGCGGCGGTACGGGCGGCCACCCGGCCTCCGCGGGCGGCACGGGCGCCGGTGCCTCCGGCGGCTCGGCCGCCACGTCCGGCGGTCTCGCCGCGACCGGCGCGGACGACCACGGCAGCCTCAAGGCCCTCGGCCTGATCGCGGGGTGCGCCGTGCTCCTCGGCGCCGCGGTCTTCACCTTCACCCCGTGGCGGCGGCTGCGGCGCTGAGGCCGCCGGCCGTCCAGGACGTACGCGAAAGGGCCCCGGTCGCGGTGGAGAACCGCGGCCGGGGCCCTGTCAGCAGGTGCCCGAAGACGTCAGCGGACGTCGCCCAGGAGCGCGCTGACCTTCTTGCGGTTGAAGTAGATCGCCACACCGGCGAGGGCCGCCAGCGCCGCCTCCACCGCGATGACCGCGACGCCGTTGAGGTCCGCGCCCGCGGTGACGGCGAGGGTCACCACGCAGTCGCCGGCGGTGACCGCGAGGAACCAGACGCCCAGCATCTGGCTGGCGTACTTCTGCGGCGCCAGCTTGGTGGTCACCGAGAGGCCGACGGGGGAGAGGCACATCTCACCCATGGTCTGCACCATGTAGACGGTGAGCAGCCACATCGGGCTGGCCTTCGAGCCGTCCTGGGTCATCAGCATCGGCACGATGAAGATGACGTACGAGGCGCCGATCAGCAGCATGGCCGTCGCGAACTTGACCGTGGTGGTCGGCTCCTTGCCGCGGCGGTTCAGCGCCATCCACATCCAGGCGAAGAACGGCGCGAGCACCATCACCCACGCCGAGTTCACCGACTGGAACCACGAGGACGGGAAGCCCAGCCCGAGGACCTTGGAGGCGGTGTTCTTGTCGGCGAAGACGTTCAGCGTCGAGCCGGCCTGGTCGAAGATCATGAAGAACACGGCGGCGGCGACGAAGAACCAGATGTAGCCGCTCATCTTGGTCTGCTCGACGTCGGTGAGCTCCTTGTCCCGCTTGATGCGGAACAGCACGGCGATCGGCGTGAACAGGCCGATGAGCGCGATCGGGATCAGCGCCCAGTTGATCGTGAAGAGCCCGGCGGAGACGACCACGATGTAGAAGACGGCCGCGACGGCCACCCAGATCAGGCCCTTGCGGAGCCAGGCGTTGCGCTCCTCGCGCTCCAGCGGCGTCGGGACCACGCTGCTGATCGGGTTGAGGTGGCGGGTGCCGATCAGGAACTGGATCAGACCCAGCGCCATGCCGAGCGCGGCGACCGCGAAGCCCAGGTGCCAGTTGACGGTCTGGCCGACGGTGCCGACGGCGATCGGGGCGGCGACGCCGCCCACGTTGATGCCGATGTAGAAGATGGAGAAGCCGCTGTCGCGGCGCGGGTCCTGCGGGCCGTCGTACAGCTGGCCGACCATCGTCGAGATGTTGGCCTTCAGCAGGCCGGAGCCGACCGCGACCAGCACCATGCCGACGAAGAACGTCGGCGCGCCGGGGATGGCGAGCACCAGGTGGCCGCAGACGATGACGCTGGCCGCGATCGCGACGGTCTTGCGCGGGCCCCAGATCCGGTCGCCGATCCAGCCGCCGGGCATCGCCAGCAGGTAGACCGTCGCCATGTAGACGGAGTAGATCGCGGACGCCGTGGCGAGCGACATCGCCAGGCCGCCGCCCTGACCGCCGGTCTTGGCATCCGGTCCACCGGAGATCAGGTAAAGGACGAGCAGTGCCCTCATGCCGTAGAAGCTGAAGCGCTCCCACATCTCGGTCATGAAGAGAGTGGCCAGGCCGCGGGGGTGGCCGAAGAAGGTCTTGCCGCCGGAATCAGGGGTTCCCTGCTTCTCGGCGCCCTTCGTCAGGCTGGACGCCATGGTCGATCCTTGTGTGGTCGGGACGCGCGGAGAAGAACTCACACGCCCGGATGGGGGTGGGCCGGAACCGGCGCCGCACCGCCCACTTCCCACGTCCGGGGGACCGACACCCCGGGGAACGAAGTAATCGGATGGGACAGCCGCACACCGGCATCCACGTCCATCGCGCGCGGGCGCGCGGCGGACCTGGCCGACAGGTCATTCGCTGTGAATCAGGGCCGGGGATGCCGGCCCCGTGCACATCAGAGACCCACGGCGCGCGTTAAGTGCCGAAGGTCCCCCCGTGGTGCTGCAGACGTCCCGTCACCATACGTCACACCCCGCCCGGATAAGAAAGGAGTTGAGACATGGATCACAGGAGAATCGGGAACTACCCGCCTATATTCGAAGGTTAAAGGCCAGTTGGGTGAGTGAACTCGCAGGGCGGGGTGAGGGCACCTCTGACGTGCGGCTCGGCGGACTACCATCACCCCATGACCCGAGTACTGCTCGCCGAGGATGACGCGTCCATCTCGGAGCCGCTCGCACGCGCGCTGCGCCGCGAGGGGTACGAGGTCGAGGTGCGCGAGGACGGTCCCACGGCGCTCGACGCCGGCCTCCAGGGAGGCGTGGACCTGCTCGTACTCGACCTCGGTCTCCCAGGCATGGACGGGCTGGAGGTCTGCCGCCGATTGCGCACGGAGGGCCACGGCTTCCCGGTGCTGGTGCTCACCGCCCGCGCCGACGAGGTGGACACCGTGGTCGGCCTGGACGCCGGGGCCGACGACTACGTCACCAAGCCGTTCCGCCTCGCCGAGCTGCTCGCCCGGGTACGGGCGCTGCTGCGCCGCGGCGCGGTCGAGTCCGCCCAGCAGCCGCCGGCCACCCACGGGGTGCGGATCGACGTCGAGTCGCACCGCGCCTGGATGGCCGACGAGGAACTCCAGCTCACCGCCAAGGAATTCGACCTGCTGCGGGTGCTGGTCCGCGACGCCGGCCGGGTGGTCACCCGCGACCAGCTGATGCGCGAGGTCTGGGACACCACCTGGTGGTCGTCGACCAAGACGCTCGACATGCACATCTCCTGGCTCCGCAAGAAGCTCGGCGACGACGCCGCCAACCCGCGCTACATCGCCACGGTGCGCGGCGTCGGGTTCCGCTTCGAGAAGAGCTAGCAGGCCCCAGGGCCTCGCCGGGCGGGGGCCGGCGACCGTGGTCCGCGGTCGGCGACACGGGGCGGACGCGCCACGGCGCGGCGCGCCCCGCGCGGGCGCCCCGCCCGGGGGCCGAGACTCGTACCACCCCGCCCCGGAGGGCACAGTGCGCCGCCGTCTGATCAACTCCACGCTCGCCGTGGTGCTCGTCGTGATCGCCGTCTTCGGCATCTCGCTCGTCATCGTGGAGACCCGCACGATCGAGAGCAGCGCGCAGGAAAGCGTGCAGTCCGAGGCCGTACGGCTGGTCAGCATCGTCGACAGCCGGCTGTTGGGCGGCGAGCGGGTGGCCTCCGGGGTGCTGCGCGAGCAGATCACGCCGAACCGCTACGCCAAGATCGAGATCCCCGGCCGCGCCGCCATCGAGCTGGGCAAGCACCCCGCGGGCGAGGTCATCACCGCCACCCAGAAGGGCGAGCGGGGCGAGACGATCACGGTCGTGGAGTCCCGCACCACGGTCAGCCAGGAGATCGGCCGGACCCTGATGGTCATCCTCGGGGTGGCGCTGCTCGCCGTCGTCGCCGCCGTCTTCCTGGCCGTACGGCAGGCCAACCGGCTCGCGACCCCGCTCACCGACCTCGCCGAGACCGCCGAACGGCTCGGCTCCGGCGATCCCCGGCCGCGCCACCGCCGCTACGGCGTCGCCGAGCTGGACCGGGTCGCCGACGTCCTGGACGCCAGCGCCGAGCGGATCGCCCGGATGCTCACCGCCGAGCGGCGGCTCGCCGCGGACGCCTCGCACCAGCTCCGCACGCCCCTGACCGCGCTCTCCATGCGGCTGGAGGAGATCACGCTCACCGACGACCCGGACACGGTCAAGGAGGAGGCGACGATCGCCCTGACCCAGGTGGAACGGCTCACCGACGTCGTGCAGCGGCTGCTGACCAATTCCCGCGACCCGCAGTCCGGTTCGGCCGTCACCTTCGACCTCGACGAGGTCGTCAAGCAGCAGATCGAGGAGTGGCGGCCCGCCTCCCGCAGCGAGGGCCGGGCCATCGTCCGCTCCGGCAAGCAGGGGCTGCGGGCCGTCGGCACGCCCGGCGCGGTCTCCCAGGTGCTGGCCACCCTCATCGAGAACTCGCTCATGCACGGGGACGGCACCGTGGCGCTGCGCACCCGCGTCACCGGCAACCAGGCCGTCGTGGAGGTCTCCGACGAGGGCCGGGGGGTCCCGGCGGACCTCGGCTCGCGGGTGTTCGAGCGTACGGTCAGCGGCCGGAACTCGACGGGGCTCGGGCTCGCCGTCGCCCGCGACCTCGCCGAGGCGGACGGCGGGCGGCTGGAGCTGCTCCAGGGGTACCCGCCGGTCTTCGCGCTGTTCCTGAGCCGGGACGCGGACCAGGCGCGGGACTCGCGGGAGCCGTGAGGGCCGGGCCGTCCGGTCCCGTCCGCGCTACTTGTTGATGACCCGGACGTGGGTCCGCGGGTCGGTCAGGAACGATTCAGCGGTCTCCACCGCCTCGCGGGCCGGCAGCGCCTTGAACACCCAGGTCCGGTAGGACCAGAAGCGGAAGAGGGTGGCGATGCCGATGCCGAGGAACTTGAAGACGTTGCTCTGCAGCGGGCTGTCCCAGTGGAAGGCGTACGTCGCCGTGTAGAGCGTGCCGTTCTCGATCACCAGGCCGATGGCGCTGAACAGCAGGAAGAGCGTCAGCTCCTTCGTGCGCCCCTGCTTGTCCCGGTCGCGGTAGGTGAAGTAGCGGAACCCCACGTAGTTGAAGATGATCGAGACGGCCGTCGCCACGATGCTCGCGCGCACGACCGGCAGGTCGCTGGCGTGCCGTACGAGGTTGAAGACCGCGAGATTGACGAGCACGCCCGCGCCTCCGACCGCCCCGAACTTGGCGACCTCGCGGATCAGCCGATCCGCCCGAGAACGGAGTGCGCTCGGTTCTCCCATAGTGATCTTCAAGCTCCAGAGTCCGGCGGAAGGCGGCGTCCAGCAGTGTCGGTCGGCGTCGGTCAGCGTGGGTCCAGCTTCTTCATGCTAACCAGCGACCCCGAGGCGTGCTCCCGCGGTTGGGCAATGGAGTGGCCGCGGAGGGCGCTCCGGCTGGTCACAGCGGTGCGGCGGCTGATCGCAGCGGCGGCGCGGCCGGCAGGGCGGCCCGCGCCGACGGCCGAACGCGTCGGGTACGCGTCAAACTGCGTCGATCATAGGGGCGATTGGAGGAACGTCCAAGGCGGGGGCGGCGGTATCCGGCCGGGCGGATACCCTGGTCCGCGTGACGTTCCCGGTAGTCGGCATGGTCGGCGGCGGTCAGCTCGCCCGTATGACCCACGAGGCAGGCATCCCCCTCGGCATCAGGTTCAAGCTGCTCAGCGATACCCCGCAGGAGTCCGCGGCGCAGGTCGTCGGCGACGTCGTCGTCGGCGACCACCGCGACCTCGCGACTCTTCGTGCGTTCGCACAGGGCTGCGACGTGATCACCTTCGACCACGAGCATGTGCCCACGGAGCACCTGCGCGCGCTGGAGGCCGACGGCGTGCCCGTACGCCCCGGCCCCGACGCGCTGGTGCACGCCCAGGACAAGGGCGTGATGCGGGCGAAGCTCACCGAGATCGGCGTGCCGTGCCCCCGGCACCGGATCGTGGAGAACCCCGCCGACGTGGCGCGCTTCGCGGCGGAGGGCGACGGCTTCCCGGTCGTGCTCAAGACGGTGCGCGGCGGCTACGACGGCAAGGGCGTGTGGATCGTACGGAGCGAGGCGGAGGCCGCCGAGCCGTTCCGGGCCGGGGTGCCCGTGCTCGCCGAGGAAAAGGTCGGCTTCACGCGCGAGCTGGCCGCCAACGTCGTACGGTCCCCGCACGGCCAGGCCGTCGCCTACCCGGTGGTCGAGTCGATCCAGGTCGACGGCGTCTGCGACACGGTGATCGCGCCCGCGCCGGGGCTGTCCGCGCAGCAGTCCGCCGCCGCGCAGGAGCTCGCCCTGAAGATCGCGGGGGAGCTGGGCGTCGTCGGCCATCTGGCCGTCGAGCTGTTCGAGACGCCCGACGGGCGCGTCCTCGTCAACGAGCTGGCGATGCGCCCGCACAACTCCGGCCACTGGACCCAGGACGGCGCGGTGACCTCGCAGTTCGCCAACCACGTACGGGCCGTGCTGGACCTGCCGCTGGGCGACCCCCGGCCGCGCGCCCCGTGGACCGTGATGGCCAACGTCCTCGGCGGCGACTACCCGGACATGTACGCCGCCTACCTCCATTGCATGGCGCGGGACCCGGGCCTCAAGATCCATATGTATGGAAAGGACGTGAAGCCCGGCCGCAAGGTCGGGCACGTCAACACCTACGGTGACGACCTGGCGGACGTGCGGGAGCGCGCGAGCCACGCCGCCGGATACCTGCGAGGAACGATCACCGAATGAGCGCGCCCACGCCCCCCGGCACCACGCCCGCGACCGGCTCCGACGCGGGCGCCGCCCCGCTGGTCGGCATCGTCATGGGCTCGGACTCCGACTGGCCCGTCATGGAGGCCGCCGCCCAGGCCCTCGACGAGTTCGAGATCCCCTACGAGGTCGACGTCGTCTCCGCGCACCGGATGCCGCGCGAGATGATCGACTACGGCGAGCGCGCCGCGGGCCGCGGCCTCAAGGCGGTCATCGCGGGCGCCGGGGGAGCGGCGCACCTGCCCGGCATGCTGGCCTCCGTGACCCCGCTGCCGGTGATCGGCGTGCCCGTACCGCTCAAGTACCTCGACGGCATGGACTCCCTGCTGTCCATCGTGCAGATGCCGGCCGGCGTCCCGGTCGCCACCGTCTCGGTGGGCGGCGCCCGCAACGCGGGGCTGCTCGCGGTCCGCATGCTCGCCGCGCACGACAGCGAGCTGCTGGCCCGGATGCGGCACTTCCAGGACGAGCTGAACGAGCAGGCCGCGGAGAAGGGCAAGCGGCTGCGGGCCAAGGTGGAGAGCGGCCGGTCGGGTGGTTTCGGCTTCGGCGGCAAGTGACGATGACGGAGGAGTCAGAGGTGTCCGAGACGACTGAGACGGCGGATTCCGGGGCGGCCGGCCATCTGGCGAGGGCGCGCGAACTGCTCGCCGGCCACCCCGTGGTCGACGGCCACAACGACCTCCCCTGGGCCCTGCGCGAGCAGGTCCGCTACGACCTCGACCGGTGCGACATCGCCGCCGACCAGCGCGGCCGACTGCACACCGACCTGGCCCGGCTGCGGGCCGGCGGCGTCGGCGCGCAGTTCTGGTCCGTGTACGTGCGCAGCGACATGCCCGGCGGCCACGCCGTCGCCGCGACCCTCGAACAGATCGACTGCGTACGGCAGCTGGCCGACCGCTACCCCGGCGACCTGCGGCTCGCGTTCACCGCGGACGACATGGAGGCGGCGCGGGCCGAGGGCCGCATCGCCTCCCTCATGGGCGCCGAGGGCGGCCACAGCATCGACGAGTCCCTCGCCACGCTGCGCGCCCTGTACGCGCTCGGCGTGCGCTATATGACCCTCACCCACAACGACAACGTCGCGTGGGCGGACTCGGCGACGGACGAGCCGCGCGCGAACGGCCTCACCCGCTTCGGCGAGGAGGTCGTCCGCGAGATGAACCGGGCCGGGATGCTCGTCGACCTCTCGCACGTCGCGCCCGCCACGATGCGCGACGCGCTGCGCGTCAGCGAGGCGCCGGTGATCTTCTCGCACTCCTCCGCGCGCGCCGTCTGCGACCACCCGCGCAACATCCCGGACGACGTGCTGGAGACCCTCGCGGCCAACGGCGGCACGGCGATGGCGACGTTCGTGCCCAAGTTCATCCTCCCGGAGGCGGTCGCCTGGACGCGGGCCGCGGACGACAACATGCGCGCCCACGGCCTCCACCACCTCGACACCACCGCCGACGGCATGCGGGTCCAGCGCGCGTACGAGGCCGCCCACCCCCGGCCCATGGCCACCGCGGCGACGGTCGCCGACCACCTCGACCACATGCGCGAGGTCGCGGGCGTCGACCACATCGGCATCGGCGGCGACTTCGACGGCACGGCCTTCACCCCGGCCGGCCTCGAAGACGTCTCCGGCTACCCCAACCTCATCGCGGAACTGCTGCACCGCCGCTGGTCGGAGGCCGACCTGTCCAAGCTGACCTGGCAGAACGCGGTACGCACGCTGCGCGCCGCAGAGGACGTGGCGCGCGGGCTGCGAAGCGAGCGGGGCCCGTCTAACGCGACGATCGAGCAGCTGGACGGGGCGCCGGAGCAGGGCTGACGGCCGCAGGGGCGCCGGGGCCCGGTCCTCGGCGCCCCTTCGTCGGCCGTGCTCCGTCAGGGCGGGCGCTCTAGCCCATACGCGCCGCGCAGCGCGGTGCGGCGGGATCCACGTGTCACCGTGGCCGTTATTGCGCCGCGACGAGCACGGAGCCCCTTCATGGCCGACACAGCCCCCGTCCTCCAGGGGAGCCCCCGAGCATTCACCCCTGCCCCCGCCTCCGCCCCCGCGCCGGACCCGGCGCCCGCGACCGGGCCCGCCCCGGACCTCGCGGCCCCGTCCGCCGCCGACTCCGCCCCCGACCCCGCCGCCGACTCCGCCGCCGACCCGGCCTCCGTGACCCGGGCGCGACAGCTGCTGGCCGTACGCCCCGTCGCCGACGGCCACAACGGCCTGCCCTGGACGCTGCGGGCGCGGTCCGGCCACGACCTGACACCGGGCCGCTACTACGACCTCGACCTCGACGACGCCACGCTGCACACCAACTTCCCGGCGCTGCGCGCGGGCGGCGTCGGGGCGCAGTTCTGGTCCGTCCACGTGCCGGCGGAAGCGGCCGGGGACCGGGCGGTCAGCGCGACCCTCGATCAGATCGACTTCGTGCACACGCTGGTCCGCGCCTACCCGGAGTCGCTGCGCCTCGCCCTCACCGCCGACGAGATCGGCGACGCCCGCAACCGCGGCCGGATCGCCTCGCTGCTCGGAGCCGCGAGCGGGCACTCCATCGACAGCTCGCTGGGCACCCTGCGCGGGCTGTACGGCCTCGGCGTGCGCACCATGGCGCTCACCCACGACCGCAGGACCCCGTGGGCGGACTCGGCGCTGGACGAGCCGCGGGCGGGCGGCCTGACCCTCTTCGGCGAGGAGGTGGTCCGGGAGATGAACCGGCTCGGCATGCTCATCGACCTCTCCATGAGCTCCGTCGACGTCATGCGGCAGACCCTGGCCGTCTCCAAGGCCCCGGTCCTCTTCTCGCGCTCGGCGGCGGCCGCGCTGACCGGCCGGCCGGGCGACGTGCCCGATGACATCCTGGAGCGGCTGCCGGTCAACGGCGGGCTGTGCATGGTCACGTTCGAGCCGGAGCGCATGGCGCGCGGCGGGCGCCCCGCGACGCTGTCGGACATCGCCGACCACCTCGACCACGTACGGGAGGCGGCGGGCGCCGCCCATGTCGGGCTCAGCGGCTGCTACGACGGCGGCCCGGAGTCCTCGCCCGCCGCCGCGGACGGTGACGCGGGCGGCCCGCTGCCCCGCCCGAGGGGCCTGGAGAACACCTCCCGCTACCCGTATCTGATCGCGGAACTCCTCGACCGCGGCTGGTCGGACACCGACATCGCCAAGCTCACCTGGGAGAACACGCTGCGCGTGATGCGCGGCGCGGAATTCGCGGCGCGCGCCGGCGGACGGCGGCGCGCCCCGTCGATGGCGACGATCGGCCGCCTCGACGGGGCGCGTATCTGAGCGGCCCGGGGGCCGGGACCCGGCCCCCGGACCGCTCGGCGCGGGAGCGCGGCCCGCTGCGGCCGGTCGCGCCTATTGCGGCCTGATCAGGCAGAAGGGATGCCCCACGGGGTCCGCGAAGACCCGGAAATCGCGCTTCCCGCCGTCGTCGTCGAGGTCGAGCGCGGTCGCCCCCAGCGCCATCACCTGCTCCTGCCGCGTCTCCATGTCGTCGACGTCCAGGTCGAGATGGATCTGCTGGGAATTGTCGTCGGCGCTCGGCCATTTCGGCGGGGCGAACCCGGGCGCGCGCTGGAAGGCGAGCCGCTGCCCGTCGGGCGTGTACAGGTCGACCCAGTCCGCGTCGGCGTCGCCCTCGATCCGGCCGCCGAGGATGTGCGCGTAGAACTCGGCGAGCCGCAGCGGCTCGGGACAGTCCACGACGGTGACGCGGAGCTTCGCGATGGGCATGGGGACTCCTCCTCGGTCTCTGCTCTGCTTCCTGCTCTGTACGTTCCTGCTCTGTACGGTGGCCGGATTCCGGCCACGGTCTCACGTTCCGCGCGCCCTCCCCGGTCGGCTGATCAGGCGGCTCACCGCCTGGTCAGCCGCCAGATCACTGGCCGCACAGACAGAACGGGTGCCCCGCTGGATCGGCGTAAACACGCCAGGAACGCGGTTCGCCGCCATTGTCGTCGAGCAGCCGCGCCCCGAGCGCCAGGACGCGCTCGTGCACCTCGTCGATCACCGGCACCCGCAGGTCGAGGTGGAACTGCTGCGGCGCGGCGGGGTCCGGCCAGCGCGGCGGCACATGGTCGGGGGCCTCCTGGAAGGCCAGCACGATGCCGCCCGCCCCGACGAGCTCCACCCAGCCGTCGCCCTCGTCCACCACCTCTCCGCCCAGCAGCTCCGCGTAGAAGCCGGCGAGCGCGACGGGGTCGGGACAGTCCAGTGCGACGGCGCCCAGCGTGGCGATGGCCATGATTCCTCCTGAGGGGAAGTTACTAGTAAGAGCTATCTGTTGGTAACCGTTACTGCATACTCCCCCAATGGAGGTAACGTCGCAAGCATGAGCGCGGAAAGAACGGCGCCCGGCGGCCTCGCCCTCGTCCAGGACCTGGTGAACACCCTCGACGTCGAGACCGGGCAGGACGCCCTGGCGGCCCCCGGCGGGCCGGCCCGCTTCGGGCTCGCCGAGCGGGAACGGTCCGGGGCCCAGGAACTGCGCGAGGCGCTGCGGGCCGTCTGCCTGGCCCATACGGGCACGGACCTCGCGGAATCCGAGGTCGCGGAGCTGGACCGGCTGTTCGCCGCGGGCCCGCTGGTGCTCGCGGTGGACGGGCGGGGCGCGGCGGCGCTGCGCCCCGCCAACGGCCTGACGGGGCTCGCCGCGCTCACGGCCCGTATCGCCGCTGCCGTCTCGGCCGCGGCCGCGGACGGGACCTGGGCCCGGCTCAAGGCGTGCGAGGCCCACGACTGCCAGTGGGTCTTCTACGACCGCAGCCCGGCGGGGCGCGGCCGGTGGTGCTCGATGGCGGTGTGCGGGAGCCGGGCGAAAATGCGCGCGTACCGGGCGAACAAGGCGGCCGGGCGGCGCGGCGCCCCGGCGCGGATCCATAACCCCGAAATGCCGGACAAGCCGGAACAGGGATAACGGGCGTGAAAGAGGAAAGGTCCGGATAAAGGTACGGATCGGGCCGCCCGCATCGCACTGTTCGGTTGCCGGACACCGCACATAAACGTGTCATCGGCCACCCCGCCCTGGGATCCCGAATGTTTTTCTGATCTGATGTCATTCGGCGCGACAACCGTCACCGCCGGGGTGGTCACCGCCCACTTCGGCATGTCTGTACGGGAATTGCGCGCCCACCCCCACACCTTTGGGTGCGTACCGGGCGAGTCGATGGCCCTCCTGATGAGGGAGCCCTGCGCACCGTCGCATTGAAGGGAACCCCTTTGCACAAGCGGAAAAAGCGTTGGCTGCCGACGGCTGCCGTCGGCGGCGCACTGGCCATTGGCGCTTTCGCTTTCCTGCCGTCCCTCGCACAGGCGATGAACGCGGACGACCCGCAGTCGCCCACCACTCAGGCCGCATTCGCCGCGGCCGCTGAAGAGTTCGACGTGCCGCTGCCCGTTCTGCTCGGCGTGGCGCACCAGGAATCCGGCTGGCAGCACCACACCGGATACAGCGAAACCGGCGGCTGGGGCCTGATGAACCTCACCGACGTGACGTCGAAGATGGTCTCCGGCGGCGCCGCGGGCGCGGCCGGCCGCTCCGACCTCGCCTCCTTCACCGACCACCCCGAACTGCACACGCTGCGGGCCGCCGCGAAGCTGACCGGCGCCTCCGCCGACAAGCTCCAGCACGACCAGAAGGAGAACATCCGCGGCGGCGCGGCCCTCCTCGCCGCGTACCAGAAGCAGCTCACCGGCGGCACCGCGAAGGACCCGGCGCAGTGGACCGCCGCGGTCGCCAAGTACAGCCGCCTGACCGACCGCAAGGCGGCGGCGTCGTACGTCGACGGCGTGTTCGCCGCCATCAAGTCCGGCGCGAAGCGCGACGCGGCGGACGGCGGGTCGGTGACGATGAAGGCCCAGCCGTCCGCGAAGCCGATGGCGGCCCAGTACAACAAGCTGAAGCTGAAGGACGCCGGTTCGCCGAAGGCGGAGTGCCCGCCGTCGATGAACTGCAAGTTCGTGCCGGCGGCGGCCTCCAACGGCCAGGTCTCCAACCGCCCGGCCAACGGCGTCAAGATCACGCAGATCGTGCTGCACACGACCGAGGGGTCGTACGAGAACGCGATCAAGACCTTCCAGACGGCCGGCGGCTCCTCGTCGCAGTACGTGATGCGGTCCTCGGACGGCGAGGTCACGCAGATGGTGCCGAACAAGGACGTGGCGTTCGGCGACGGCAACTACGACAGCAACCTGCACGCGGTGCAGATCGAGCACGAGGGCTTCTCGGCCCACGGCGCCGACTGGTACACGACGGCGGCGTACGAGCAGACCGCCAAGCTCGTGAAGTACCTGGCGAACCGCTACGACGTGCCGCTGGACCGCCAGCACATCCTCGGCCACGACAATGTGACGGGCCCCTCGAACGGCACCATCGCCGGCATGCACTGGGACCCGGGCAACGGCTGGGACTGGACCCGCTTCATGCGGATGATCGGCGCCCCGGTCGACGAGGGCAAGCGCGGCGTCGGCCCCGTCGGGTCCGCGGTGACGATCACGCCGGGCTTCGAGAAGAACCAGCAGACGTACAACATCTGCCCCAACGACGACCCGTCCGGCGCCATCAAGAAGTGCGGCCCGGTGACCGGCCCGTCCAGCGCCCTGTTCGTCCGCACCGAGCCCCGCGAGGACGCCCCGCTCGTTCTCGACCCCGTGGTGCACGGCGGCAAGGACGACAAGGGCACGAACGACGTCTCGGACTGGACCACCACCGTCCAGGCCGGCCAGAAGTTCGTGGTCGCCGAGAAGAAGGGCGACTGGACCGCGATCTGGTTCGGCGGCCAGAAGGGCTGGATCCACAACCCGGGCGGCAAGAACACGACGCCCGCCAAGGACGTACGGATCATCAAGGCGCCCGGCAAGGACGCGGCCAAGGTGTACGGGACCGCGTACCCGGACGCGGCCGAGTACCCCAAGGGCATGTCCCCCTCCAAGCAGGAGCCCCTGACGGCGAAGAACTACGCGATCCCGGCCGGACAGGCGTACGTCGCCGACCAGCCGCCGGTCGGCGCCGTCGACTTCTCGCCGTCCACGCAGGCGGTGGTCAAGGGCGCGAAGAAGTACTACACCGTCCAGTTCAACCACCGGTATGTGCTGGTGGACGCGGCTGACGTGAGCGCGAAGAAGACCGCGCGCCACTGACGCGACAGCGAGCGCACACGACGGACGCCCGGAACCGCGAAGGTTCCGGGCGTCCTGGCGTTCCCGCCGGTTCAGGCGCGGGGCCGCCCCAGCGCGCGGTACGTCCAGCCGGCCGCGCGCCACAGCTCGGGGTCGAGGGCGTTGCGCCCGTCGAGGATGAAGGGTTCGGAGACGGCCTTGCCCAGCTCGGCGGGGTCGAGGTCGCGGAACTCGCGCCACTCGGTGAGGTGCAGCACGGCGTGGGCGCCCTGCGCGGCCTCGGCGGCGGTCGCCGCGTACCCCAGGGTGGGGAAGAGGGCGCGGGCGTTGTCCATGCCCTTGGGGTCGTAGACGGTGACCTGGCCGCCCTGGAGGTGGATCTGGCCCGCGACGTTGAGCGCGGGGGAGTCGCGTACGTCATCGGAGTCGGGCTTGAAGGTGGCGCCGAGGACGGCGATGCGCTTGCCGAGGAACGAGCCGCCGACGGCCTCGCGGGCGAATTCGACCATGTGGCCGCGGCGCCGCATGTTGATGGAGTCGACCTCCCGGAGGAAGGTCAGGGCCTGGTCGGCGCCGAGCTCGCCGGCGCGGGCCATGAAGGCGCGGATGTCCTTGGGGAGGCAGCCGCCGCCGAAGCCGATGCCGGCGCGCAGGAACTTCCGCCCGATCCGCTCGTCGTGCCCGATGGCCTCGGCCAGCTTGGCCACGTCGCCGTCGGCGGCCTCGCAGACCTCGGCCATCGCGTTGATGAAGGAGATCTTGGTGGCGAGGAAGGAGTTGGCGGCGGTCTTGACCAGCTCGGCGGTGGGGAAGTCGGTGACGACGAAGGGCGAGCCCTCGGCGAGCGGCTTCGCGTACACCTCGCGCAGCCGCCGCTCGGCGCTCTCGCCGGCGACGCCGACGACGATGCGGTCGGGGTGCAGGGTGTCCTGGACGGCGAAGCCCTCGCGCAGGAACTCCGGGTTCCAGGCGAGCTCGACGTCGGAGCCGGCCGGGGCCAGCTCGGCGAGGCGGGCGGCGAGCCGCTCGGCGCTGCCGACGGGGACGGTGGACTTGCCGACGACGAGGGCGGGCCGGCGCAGATGCGGAGCCAGCGATTCGAAGGCGCTGTCCACATACGACATGTCGCAGGCGTACTCGCCGTGCTTCTGCGGGGTGTTCACGCAGACGAAGTGGACGTCGCCGAACTCGCCGACCTCCTCCCAGGAGGTGGTGAAGCGCAGCCGCCCGCTGGACCCCTCGAATCCGGCGACGTGCCGCCGCAGCAGCTCCTCCAGCCCCGGCTCGTACATCGGGACCCGGCCCTGCGCGAGCATCTCGATCTTCTCGGGGACCACGTCCAGCCCCAGCACGTCGAAGCCGAGTTCGGCCATGGCGGCCGCGTGCGTGGCCCCGAGGTAGCCGGTGCCGATCACGGTGATCTTGGGGGCCATGAGTGCTCCAACATGCGTGCGGGCTGATCCTTCCCGAGCATATCTGTCGGCAAGCTCACGTAGGCCGGGCCGGGGTGGCGGCCCTAGAATTGCGGTTACTAAACGGTAGTTAACTCTCAGGGGAGTGAGAACACCTTGGCGGGATCAAAGGACTTCGACCTGTACCGGCCGTCCGAGGAGCACGACATGCTCCGCGATACGGTGCGCGCACTCGCCGAGGCGAAGATCGCCCCGTTCGCCGCCGAGGTGGACGAGGAGGGGCGCTTCCCGGAGGAGGCCCGTACCGCGCTGACCGCGGCCGACCTGCACGCCATCCACGTGCCCGAGGCGTTCGGCGGGGCCGGGGCCGACGCGCTGGCCACCGTCATCGTGATCGAGGAGGTCGCCCGCGTCTGCGCCTCGTCCTCCCTGATCCCGGCCGTCAACAAGCTCGGCTCCCTGCCGGTCATGCTCTCGGGCTCCGAGGAGCTGAAGAAGAAGTACCTGGGCCCGCTCGCCCAGGGCGACGCGATGTTCTCGTACGCGCTCTCCGAGCCCGACGCGGGCTCCGACGCCGGCGGCATGAAGACCAAGGCCGTCCGCGACGGCGACCACTACGTCCTCAACGGCGTGAAGCGCTGGATCACCAACGCGGGCGTCAGCGACTACTACACCGTCATGGCCGTGACCGACCCCGACAAGCGCACCAAGGGCATCTCCGCCTTCGTCGTCGAGAAGGCCGACGAGGGCGTCTCCTTCGGCGCCCCCGAGAAGAAGCTCGGCATCAAGGGCTCGCCGACCCGCGAGGTCTACCTCGACAACGTCCGCATCCCCGCCGACCGCATCATCGGCGCCGAGGGCACCGGCTTCGCCACCGCGATGAAGACCCTCGACCACACCCGCATCACCATCGCCGCCCAGGCCCTCGGCATCGCCCAGGGCGCCCTCGACTACGCCAAGGGCTACGTCCAGGAGCGCAAGCAATTCGGCAAGCCCATCGGCGACTTCCAGGGCGTCCAGTTCATGCTCGCCGACATGGCCATGAAACTGGAAGCCGCCCGCCAGCTCACCTACACGGCCGCCGCCAAGTCCGAACGCGTCGCCGCCGGCGCCGAAAAGGAAGACCTCACCTTCTACGGCGCCGCCGCCAAGTGCTACGCCTCCGACGCCGCCATGGACATCACCACGGACGCGGTCCAACTCCTCGGCGGCTACGGCTACACCCGCGACTACCCCGTCGAGCGCATGATGCGCGACGCCAAGATCACCCAAATCTACGAGGGCACGAACCAGGTCCAGCGGATCGTCATGGCGAGAAACCTGCCGTAACGCGACTTTCGCGAGAACGCCCCTGCCGGCTGCGGCGGGGGCGTTCGTCTGCCGCCGGCCCCCGGGCGCGAGGACCGGGTCCTGAGTCCCGCGTCCTGAGTCCCGCGTCCTAGATCCGCCGACCGATGCGGCGGCGGAGGTCACGTCATAGCGTCGTGCCATGACGTCAGATGATTCTCTTTCGGACGGCCCCCGCAGCCCGGAGCGGCGTAAGCGCGAGGCGCTGGAGCGGCTGGAGCGGGACAAGGACGTGTGGGTCGCGACCGCCGATGACGGCGGTGAGCCGTGTCTCGTGCCGCTCGCCTTCTACTGGGACGGCGAGGCCGTGTGGCTGTGCACCCGCGACACCAACCCGACCGGACGCAACCTGGCCGCCTCGGGGAAGGTCCGGCTCTGCTTCGGGCACACCAGGGATGTGGTCCTGGTCCGCGGCGCCGTTCGCACGCTGGACCGGGACGGACTCCCGGCCGGGGTGGGCGACGCCTTCGCCGCCAAGGACGGTTGGGACCCGCGGGAGGACCACCCCTCGTACGTCTGGTTCCGGATCGTTCCCGAATTCGTGCAGGCGTGGGGGACGGTTTCCGAGATGGCGGGGCGGACGCTCATGCGCGCGGGGGAGTGGCTGGTCTGAACTCGCCTGCCGGGGCGGTCAGTTGGCGCGGCGGTTGTGGAGGGACTCTGCTATCGCGACCGATGACGGGGCGAGGGAACGGGCGCCGTCTTCGACGTTCCAGAGCTCGTTCTGGAGGAGGCGGGCCAGGGTCCAGGCCGTCGCGCGGGGGCGGTCGAGGGCGAGGGCTTCGGTGAGCGTGTCGAAGCGGCGGCGGACGATGCGGAGGGCGTCGCCCTTGGCGACCACGTCGTCCCAGCGGCTGTCCAGGGCCGGCCACAGGTCGAAGCCGGGGTCGCCCGAGAGAGGCTCGGGGTCGATGGCCAGCCAGGGTTCGCGGTCGGCTGCCAGGACGTTGCCGTAGTGCAGGTCCCAGTGGAGCAGGCGGTCGCCGGGCTCGTCGGCCAGTTCCGCCACCGCCGAGGCCCAGCCGCGCAGCAGCCGCCGTTCGGACGGGTCGATCAGCGCCGCTGCCGCGTCCGGTGCCCGCGCGAGCATCTCCGCGGTGACCTCCCCCAGGCCGCGTAGCCCCGCCGGCGCGGGGACGCTCACCAGGCGCGCCAGCAGTCCCGCGAGAATCGCCGTCGCCTCGTCGTCGTCCTCCAGCGCGGCCAGCGTACGGGCGCCGTCCAGCCGTTCCAGGAGCATGGTGCTGCTCTCCGGGTCGTGGTCGAGCAGCCGTACCGCCCCGGCCCCGTCCCAGGCGCGCAGGCCGATGAGCGCGGCCGTCGTCTCCTGCCGGGGCGGCTGGAGCTTGAGGACCGCGCGCGTACCGTCCGCGCGCCGCACCGGCAGCACCAGCGACGCCTCCCCGGCCCCGGCGGCCCCGTCCCGTACCAGCCCCCACCGGTCCAGATGGCGCGAGACGAGCTCCGGCAGCGCCGCCGTCCAGGCCCTTCCCTCCGCGCCGAAGGCCCTGTCGTACGACGCCGCCAGACGCGCCGGGATCTCCAACCCCTGTGACGTGGTCACTTGTCCGAGACGGTGACCTTCTCGTCGTTCTTCAGCTGGTCGAACAGCTGCTTCGACTTGGTCTTGTCCCACTTCACCGCGACCCCGTCGCTCGGCGTCGGGACGTTCGCCGAGGAGATCGGCACCGTCAGCTGCTTGCCGTCGCCGCCCGTCACGCCCTTCATGTCCCAGAACATCGAGGTGAGGTTCCACAGCTCCATGTCCTTGTCGACGATCAGCGTGTCCAGCCCCGAGCCGATGACCGGGTAGAGGCGGAAGGGGTTCAGGATCGTGGACGGCGAAGCCGCCTGCTTGGCCAGGGTGTTGAGGAACTTCTGCTGGTTGCGCATGCGGCCGAGGTCCTGGTCGGCCTCCTGGTGGCGCTGGCGGACGAAGGCGAGCGACTGCTTGCCGTCGAGGGTCTGGCAGCCCTTCTTGAAGTCGGCGCCCGAGTCCTTGTCCTTGACCGCCTTGTCCAGGCACATGTCCACGCCGCCCAGCGCGTCGACGAGGCTGCGGAAGCCGCCGAAGCCGATCTCCGCGTAGTGGTCGATGCGCAGGCCGGTGTTGTACTCGATGGTCCGGGTCAGCAGCTCCGGGCCGCCGTCCGAGTACGCCTGGTTCAGCTTGTGCGTCGAGGCGGGGTAGCGCTTGCCGGACTTCTTGCCGGTGAACGCCGGGATGGTGACGTACGAGTCGCGCGGCAGGCTCAGCATCGTGGAGCCGTTGTCGCCGGTGTGCAGGATCATCATCGAGTCCGTGCGCTTGCCGTCGGCCGAGCCCGTGTGCAGGTCCTTCTTGTCCTGGTCGGAGAGGCCCTCGCGGCTGTCGGAGCCCACGATCAGATAGTTGGTCCCCTCGCCGGACCCCGGGCGGTCCTCGACCTTGCTCAGGTCGACCTCGCGGCGCATCTTCGAGTCGGCCCAGAAGTACGTGCCGATGGAGACCGCGAGCACCACGACGACGAGGGTCAGCACGCCGATCTTGATGCGCTTGCGCCAGTTGGGCGGGTTGGCGCGCGGGGGACGGCCGTACGGGCCGCCGCCGGGTCCTCCGGGGCCGCCGGGCCCGCCCGGTCCGCCGGGCTGGCCGCCCCGGCCGTACACCTGGCCGGTGTTGTAGCCGTCGTCGTAGCCGCCCGCCTGATGGGCGGCGTAGCCGTCGTCGTATCCCTGGGGCTGCTGCGGCAGGTAGGGCTGCCGCGTGCCGCGGCGGACGTGCGGCATGGCTCGGGCGCCTTCCGGCTCGGAGCCGGCGCCGCCGCGTCCATACCGGTCCCTGCCGCCACCGGTCCGTCCCTCGGGCCAATCGTTCATGAGATGAAGTGTGCCTGCCAGAGCGGGGCGGCTCACAGGGCGAGGACCGGATCGGGGCCCTGCTGTTGCAGAGCTGATGCATTCCGGGTCCACATATGGTGGAGGACATGACCATTCAGGCCCGGGACCCGGCCGCGGCGATACCGCGCGAGCCGGCGCCGCGGTCACGGGGCCGCGGCCGCTCCCGCCCGGAGGGACATGTCCGGCCGTTTACGCTGGTGTCATGACTGATCACGGCCCTATAGAGCCGGGGGAAGACCTCCCCGGCAAGCTGACCGAGGCGTCGCGTACGACGCTGAGCCACATCATGACCGGTAGCGACACCAATCTGATGGGCACCGTCCACGGCGGCGTGATCATGAAACTGGTGGACGACGCCGCGGGCGCGGTGGCCGGCCGCCACTCCGGCGGGCCCGCCGTCACGGCCTCCATGGACGAAATGGCGTTCCTCTCGCCGGTCCGCGTCGGCGACCTGGTCCACGTCCACGCGCAGTGCAACTGGACGGGGCGCACGTCCATGGAGATCGGCGTGCGTGTGATGGCCGAGCGCTGGAACGAATCGACGCCGGCCCAGCAGGTCGGCTCGGCGTATCTCGTGTTCGCGGCGGTCGACGCCGACGGGAAGCCGCGGGCCGTACCGCCGGTGATCCCGGACACCGAGCGGAACGAGCGACGTTTCAAGGAAGCGCAGATCCGCCGCACGCACCGGCTCGCCCGCCGCCGCGCGATCAAGGAACTGCGCGAGCAGCAGCCGGACGAGGCCTGACGCGGCCACGCGCAACACCGCCCGCACGTCTCGGGGGAAACGCGCGGGCGGCGGTGCGGGATG
The DNA here is from genome assembly GCF_040654795.1 of Streptomyces sp. NPDC050617. NCBI lineage: Bacteria > Bacillati > Actinomycetota > Actinomycetes > Kitasatosporales > Streptomycetaceae > Streptomyces > Streptomyces sp. NPDC050617. The sequence continues at coordinate 83,833 of NZ_JBFAIS010000031.1, forward strand.
GTGGAGCGGTCAGACGGCGATCTTCGTCTCGCTCACCAGGGAGCCGGCTATTTCGTATCCACGGTCGGTGGGCAGAGCCGCGGTGAATGCCTGGGCCGCGGCCTTCAGCGCGGCCTCGCTCTCCTCCGGCGTGAGGTAGAGGCTGCCGCCCGGCGCCCACGTGGTGACGGGGATGTCGTGGGTGATGACGGCCATGCTCGGGGCGCCGTTATGGTCGCCGTACGAAACGGCGACTTCGGCGCGGATGATCTCAGACACGGATTGTGGTCCTCTCTGGTGCGCGTGTGGTCGGATCAAGGCTGGAGCCATGATCGGAATGTCACGGTGGGTGAGTACACCCGCCGTGCCCTGGTTCGGACCGGCGAATGTTGATCTGTGCGTTGAGGTACCAGGCACGGGCGAACGGGGCGCCGAAGGAGAAATGCGCTGCGGCGGAGGGGGCCTCGTTCTGCGGTGAAGCGCGCGATCTGCTCTGTCGCCCGAGGTCAGGCCCCGCGTCAGCCGGTAACGGCTGGAGGCAGGGTGTGACGAGGCGCCATGGGGATCTGCGTCGCTCCGCCGATGGTAGATCATTTGGGGCGGACTGTCGTGCTGTCCGTCCCGCGGCGTACTGACGGGCGGGTACGCCCCCTCTCCGCCCCGCCCCCTACGGGCACACCACCTCGTCCCCCTTCACCGCCCGCGCGCTGTCGCTGTCCTGCGCCGGTTCCTGTGCCCGTACCTTCCGTACGCCCTTCGCCGCGTCCGTGAACTGGGTGCCCAGGGTGACCGTGAGTACCGGGCCCTGGTTCGGGACCTGGCGCAGTTCGGCGCCGGGGAGGGCTGCGGCCAGGGACTGGGCCGAGCGGTCCCAGCCGGGGTCGTAGCCGACGACCGTGTGCGGCATCGGGGTGCCCTGGGCCGTGGCGGGGGCCTTGTCCGTGTTGAAGCCGGTGGCGGCCAGGGCGTGGTCGGCGGCGCGGCCGAGGCCGGGGTGGCCGCTGCCGTTCAGGACGCGTACCCGGATCTGCTGGGGCGCCACGTCCACCGGCTTCGCGCCGTGTGCACCGTCGCCGCCCTGGCGCGCCGCGATCGGCCGGTCCTCGCGGAGCGACTGGAACAGCCGCTGGGCCTTGGCCTCGTCCCATTTCACGGTGGAGCCGACGTTCGGGACGCTGTAGTTCATGTCCCCGAGCGGCACCGAGGCGAACTCCGACGACGCGGGCGTGAAGTCCTTCATGGCCTGGCCCAGCGCCAGGATGTCCGTGCTGCCGAAGCCCCGGTCCGCGCGGACCGAGCCGAGCATCGCGGAGGCGAGGTCCTGGAGCTTCATCGGGTTCAGGAGCATCCCGCTGCTGGTGGCCTGGTGGATCAGCGACGCCATGAACCGCTGCTGGCGCTGCATCCGGCCCAGGTCGGAGGCGCCGTCGAGGTGGCGGGAGCGTACGTACTGGAGGGCCTGGCCGCCGTTGAGGTTCGACGTGCCCGCCGGCAGGTCCAGGCCCGAGTAGTCGTCCTTCAGCGGGCGGGGCGTGCAGACCTGTACCCCGCCGAGCACGTCCACCGTCTTCATGAAGCTGGTGAAGTCGACCTCCAGGTAGTGGTCGAGGTGCACGCCGGTCATGTGCTCGACGGTCCGTACGGTCAGGCCGGGGCCGCCCTCCGCGTACGCCGCGTTGAGCTTCTGCGGGTGGGCGGCGCGGCGCCTGCCGGTCGCGGGGTCGGTGTGCTCGGGGATCTCGGTGTACGAGTCGCGCGGCAGGCTGACCACGCTGGCGCGGTCCCGGTCGGCGGAGAGGTGCACCATCATGACCGTGTCGGTGCAGTGGCAGGGCTCGCCGCCCAGGTGGTAGCGGGCCTTCTCGGCCGGTGTGATCTTGTCGCGGCCGTCCGTGCCGACCAGCAGGATGTTCATGCCGCCGCCGCTGCCGGGCCGGTTCGACAGGCCCCTGAAGGGGTCGACGCGGTCGATGCCGCCGTCGAGGCCGGTGACCACCGCGTGGCCGATGCCGCTGGTGGCCAGGACCAGGGCGGCGGTGCCCATGGCGAGGCGGCGGCCCCAGCGCGTACGGCGGCGACGCTCCGGCGGCCGGGGCCGGGAGTGGGGGCGGGGCCTGGGGGAGCGGGCCGGTGGGGTCACGTCTGAGACCTCCGCGACGGGCTGGGCGGCTGGGCAGGACCGCGGTCACGGTAAGCCCATACGATCAGCTGCCGTCGCCCCCACGCCGCCGCGCGCCCGGCTGCCACCCGGGCGGCGTGCGCCCGGGTCATCCGTTCGCGGTAACGTGACGGTCGATCCTTCACCCCCGACGCGGCTCCGCCGACCCAGCGGACGCCGCCGCGGGCCGTACCCCCGAGGAACGATGTCTGAGCCGCAGCCCCCCGCCGTTTCCGTGATCATGCCGGTGCTCGATGAGGAACGGCATCTGCGAAGCTCCGTCCGGCACATCCTGGAACAGGAGTACGCGGGCGAGCTGGAGGTGGTGATCGCCCTGGGCCCGTCCGCGGACCGTACGGACGAGATCGCCGCCGAGCTGGTACGGGAGGACCCCCGCGTCCGCACCGTGCCGAACCCCACCGGCCGCACCCCCGCCGCGCTCAACGCCGCGATCAAGGCGTCCCGGCACCCGATCGTGGTGCGGGTGGACGGCCACGGCATGCTCTCGGCGAACTACATCGCGACCGCCGTGCGGCTGCTGGAGGAGACCGGCGCGCAGAACGTCGGCGGCATCATGCACGCCGAGGGCGAGAACGACTGGGAGTGGGCCGTCGCCGCCGCGATGACCTCGAAGATCGGGGTGGGCAACGCGGCCTTCCACACGGGCGGCGCGGCGGGCCCCGCCGAAACCGTGTATCTGGGCGTCTTCCGGCGCGAGGCGCTGGAGCAACAGGGCGGCTACAACGAGGAGTTCATCCGCGCCCAGGACTGGGAGCTGAACTTCCGCATCCGCGAGGCGGGCGGCCTGGTCTGGTTCTCGCCGGAGCTGCGGGTGCAGTACCGGCCGCGGCCGAGCGTCCGCGCGCTCGCCAAGCAGTACAGGAACTACGGGCGTTGGCGGCACGTCGTCGCCCGCTACCACTCCGGCTCCATCAACCTCCGCTACCTCGCGCCGCCGACCGCCGTCGTCGCCATCGCCGCCGGCATCGTGGTGGGCGCGGCCGTCACCCCGTGGGGCTTCGTGGTCCCGGCCGGGTATCTGGCCGCCATCACCGCCGGGTCGCTGCCCGCGGGCAAGGGGCTGTCGCTCAAGGCGCGGGCCCAGATCCCGCTCGCGCTGGCGACGATGCACATGACCTGGGGCTACGGCTTCCTCACCAGCCCGCGTTCGCTCGCCAGGAAGGTCATCGCCAGCCGCCGCCCGGCGGTCACGTCGCCGCAGCGCGAGGAGCAGCAGCAGTCGTAGCGGTACGTACGCGCGTACGCAGACGGAGAGGGCCGTCCCGGTATCCCGGGGCGGCCCTTCTCCACGTAGGCGTCGGACAGGCGTCAGAAACGGTTCAGCGGGTTCACGTCCATGCACGCCGCCGAGTCGTCGCCGTTGAGCGCCGCGGAGCTGTCCGGCGCCTTGTCGTCGCTCTTGTCGTCCGAGCCCGCGTCCTTCGGGTACGAGGTGCCCGTGCGCCAGTCCGCGCCGACCACGAGGGTGATCTGCTGGACGGACGTCGACATCCGCAGCGCGCTGTCCGGCAGGCCGAGCGCCTTGGCGACGGCCTGGGCGTCGCCGCGCTTGTCGGCCTTCGGGTAGCTGATGACGGTGGTCGCCTGCGTCTTGGGCGTGGTGTCCGCGGCGGCCTTGGTGAAACCTTCCTTGACGAGCTCCGCGGAGATCGTCCCGGCGCGGCCGGGGGCCGGGGCCTGGCTGGCGGTGCCGGTGCCGTTCTGCACGGTCACGCCGATCTCGCCCTTGGGCGCGGCCGGGTCGGACGGGGTGGTCTTCTTGTCCTGCCCCGCGCCCTTCTCGTCCTTCTTGTCCTTGTCCTTCTTGTCCTTGCCGTCGAGCGACTTGTCGTCGCGGACGAGCGAGAAGAGCTTGTCGGCGTCGCCGGGCTTGGGCACCACGTGCGCCTTGGGGTTCAGCGGGTCCTGGATCCACGGCATGGTGGTCATCGTGATCCGCTTGGTGGACACCTGCTTGAGCTCGTCGGTGAGGTCGTAGAGCTTCTTGGGCGTGCCGAGGCCCTTGTCGACGGTGAGGGCCTTGGTGGCGGCCTCGGCGAGGTCGCTGAGCTGGCCGGGGTCGGTGAGCTTGGTGCCCGACTTGAGCTGACGGACCATCGCGTTCATGTACATGTGCTGGGCGTGGGTGCGGCCGATGTCGCTGCCGTCCTCGAACCCGTGGCGGGTGCGCAGCCATTGGAGGGCCTGCTTGCCCTTGACCTTGTGGTCGCCCTTCTCCAGCCGCAGCCCCGACAGCTTGTCGTAGACATTGTTCTTGACGCAGACGGGGACGCCGCCGACGGCGTCGGCCATGTTCACCACGCCGGCGAAGTCGATCATCATGAAGTGGTCGACGGGGATGCCGGTCAGCTCTTCCCAGGTGGCGACGGTGCAGCCCGGACCGCCGTTCATGAGGCTGGCGTTGATGATCTCCCGGTCGGTCTTCCGGTAGACCTTGCCGTCGTCGGGGTCCTTGCACTCGGGGATCGTCACGCGGGTGTCGCGGGGGATGCTGATGACCGACATATTGCTGCGGTCGGCCGACACATGGAGCAGCATCTGCACGTCGGCGAGGGGCTTGCGGCCCACGTCGCGGTGGGAGCCGCCGAGCGCGACGTTCTCGGCGCTGTTGCGGCTGTCGGAGCCCAGCAGCAGGATATTGAGGGGGCGTTGGCCCTTGGCGTTGGCGGCACTGCGGTCCAGCCGGTTCTTGCCGAGGTTGAGGTCGCCCTTCTTGATGTTGCCGCTGAGGTGCTCGTAGTAGAAGTACCCGGCGCCGGCCGTGCCGAGGATGAGGACCGCGGCGGAGAACGCGGTCCAGCGCAGTATTCGCGCGCCGCGGCCGCGTTTCTTGCGGGGGCCGCCGCGGCGATGGCGCTCGCCCCGGCCTTTGCCGGAGTGTTCGCCCTTGCCTTGGGGAGCGGTCACGTTGGGGTCGGCCCCTTCCTCGTACATGCTGTCGTCCCAGCCCAGATCCCGGGCCTCCGGGGCGCGCCGGCGCCCACGCTCCCCCCGCACACTGCTCTGCCGCATCGTGCCTCCCCGTTCTAGGTGGTGCGTCCGGCCCGCTGGGCAGGCGTGTGGTAGGTGGTGGTGCCGTGCACCGGAGCGTGCGTGCCGTGCGCCGGAGCGTGCGGAGTGCGGTGGTTCACGTGGCTCACTTGGCGCAGATGTTCTTGTCGTCGGCTTCGACCTTCTGGATGCCCGCGGGGGCCTTCGACGGGGCGCCGACGGGGGCGCCCGCCCCCTTGAAGTCCGCGCCGAGGACCAGCTTCATCTCGGCCATCGGCGCCGCGTTCTGCGTGCCCTGCTTGAGGGCGGAGGCGGGGAGCCCCATGGCCGCGGCGAGCCGGCGCGCCTGATCGGCCTGGTTGGGGGCGAACTCCAGCGTGGTCGTCGCCTGCTTCTTGCCGCCCGGCGCGTTGCCGCCGTTGCTGGTGCGGAGCATGCCCTGGGAGTTCTGCAGCCAGGAGAGCGTGTCCTGGGCGGCGCCGAGCTTCTCGCTGCCGTTGAAGACCCGCACCCGCACGTCGGCGGGGGCGGCCTTGGGGCCCTTGAGGAGCGCGGCCTGCTTGTCCTTGGCCGCCTTCTCCTTCTGCTTCTCCTTCTCCTTCACCTCGGTCAGCGAGGTGTCCTGCCTGACCATGGAGAAGAGCGGTTCGGCCTTCGCCTTGTCGAGGATGACCGTCTTCTTGACCGGGCCGTCCTCGGGGTTGTCGAGGACCGGGACGGTGGCGAAGGTGATGTGCTTGAGGTCGACCTTGCTGAGGTCCTTGGCCACGGAGGTCAGCTTGCTGACGCTGCCGATGCCGGTGTCCACGGTCAGCGACTTGGTGGCCGCGTCCGCGAGGTCGTACAGCTTCGCGGGGTTGGTGAGCGTGCCCCCGGATTTCATCTTGCGGATCATCGAGCTGAGGAACTGCTGCTGGAGCTCGATCCGGCTGAGGTCGCCGCCGAAGCCGACGGAGTGCCGGGTACGGACGAAGGCCAGCGCCTGCTCGCCCTTGACGGTGTGCCGGCCCTTGCCGAGCTTCAGGTGCGAGTCGGGGTCGTCGATGTCCTTGCCGAGGCAGACCTCGACGCCGTCGACGGCGGAGGACAGCTCCTTGACCGCGTTGAAGTCGGCCATCATGAAGTGGTTGACCTTCAGGCCGGTGATCTTCTCGACGGTGCGCCAGGTGCAGCCGGGGTCGCGGCCCTCCTGGCCGAGGCTCTCGTTGAAGCGCACCTTGTGCGAGCCGGGGATCGTCTTCTTCTCCCCGCCGTCGTCCTTGACCTCGCAGTCGGGGATGTCGGTGATCATGTCGCGCGGGATGGAGAGCGCGGTGGCGTTGGAGCGGTCCTCGGAGACGTGGAAGAGGAGCGTGGTGTCGGCGTGGCCGACGCTGCCGTTGTCGCCGTAGCCCTTGTTGCCCTTGCCGTCGCGCTTGTCCGTGCCGATGACCAGGATGTTGACCGGGCCGTCGATGACCGCGGCGTTGTTCACGCCGACGTCGACCTTGTCGATGTTGTTGTTGAAGTGCTGGTAGACGAGGTAGCCGGTCACCGAGCCGCCGACCAGGAGGAAGGCCAGCACGCCGCCGGTCCAGGTCAGCGCCTTCTTCTTGCCCGACGCCTTCGGCTTCGCCTTGCGCCGGCCGGAGCCTTTGCCGGCGGCCCGCCGGCCCCGCTGATCGGGTACGCCCCGGCGGCCCGGCGGGGCGGCGGAGCGGCCGGCGGGGGAGCCGTCGGCCGGAGAAGCGGGGGAGGGGACGGCGGGTCTGGCCGCGCCGGCGGTGGCGGGGGCGGAGGATCTGGTCGCGCCGGCGGGGGAGGACTGCCCGGAAGCCGCGTCCGCGGCATGGTTGATCCGCAGCTCATAGCTGCCGGTGTCGGGGTTCAGCACCCACTGGTCGGCGGGGTCCATATCGCCCGCCTGCCCACGGCCTTGCGCGTCCACGGTCGCCTGCGTCCTCCGTCGGTGCCACGCGGCGCCTTCCCCCGCGAGGCGCTCCGGTCAAGTCGTCTGAAAGCAGTGCGCGGTCGACCCGGCCGTGCGCACCGGATCGCTCACACTATCCGCCCAGTTCAGCGTCAAGCGACGCCGGTGACAAATTCCACTTCCCTACAACTGGGCAATCTGCCCAATCCATTCGAGCCACCGAGCGTGCCTTTTGCGCCCTCTACTTGCATACATCCTGTTCTGCGGTAGTTCCTTCGTACGTCGGCTCGGCGCTCGGCTGCGGGGAGCGCGGCGGTCGCGTACTCGGAGTACCTGGACCCGCCGACGGACCGGGGCTTTCCTCGCCGCCCGCCGGTCCCCCGTCATCTGTCCTGATCTGTTTGACGACTGAAACGGTCCTGTCGTTGCGCAGGGCGTCGAAAAGCCTTCGCGCGTCCGGCTCGACGAGCTCGTCCCGGTCGGAGTTGTACGCATACGGGCGGCGCGGAACCGTCATGAACTGGACGCCTCCGGCCGGAATCCCCCGAACTTCGCGCACCAGGTCGTACAGCTTGCGGAGGGTGTCGAGACCCGCGTCGGTGGTCAGCGAGGAGGTCGCCGCGTCCAGCACCGGGTAGAGCCGCACCGGGTTGAGCAGCACCCCGTCGCTCTGCATCTTCTTCACGAGCGAACCCAGGAATTCCTGTTGACGCCCCATCCGGTCGGTGTCGCTGCCGTTGCCCATGCTGTAGCGGGCCCGCACGAAGCCGAGCGCCTTCTCGCCGCGCAGCGTCTGCGGCCCCGCGGGCAGCCGCAGATGGGCCTTGCGGTCGTCGATGGGGGAGCGCAGACAGACCTCGACGCCGTCGACCGCGTCGACCAGCTTCTTGAAGCCGGTGAAGTCCACGATCACATGGTGGTCCACGCGGATGCCGGTGAGCCTCTCGACCGTACGGATCGTGCAGGCCGTCCCCGCGACCTCGAACGCCCGGTTGAAGGGGGCGAACTGCGCCTCGGAGTGCGCGCCGTCCGGTTTGCGGCAGCGGGGGATCTCCGCCATCAGGTCGCGCGGCAGCGAGACGGCCGTGGCGCTGCGCCGGTCGGCGGCGAGATGCAGCAGGATCGCCGTGTCGGAGCGCTGGGTGCCGTTGTCCTCGCCGTACTCGCCGTTGCCGCCGCCGCGCGTGTCCGAGCCGATCACCAGGATGTTCCGCGCGCCCGCGACCGCCGCCACCGGGCGCTCCGACTCGTAGCGGGCCAGCTCGCGCGCGGTGTCCGTGTCGGTCTTGATGTTCCCGTCGAGCTGCTCGTACAGCCACCAGGCGGTGCCGCCGGCCGCCAGCACGAGGACCGCCGCGCCGAGCGCCGCCCAGCGCAGCCAGCGGCGCCCGCGCCGCGCCGGGGCCGTGGCCTCCGGGTCGGGGGCGTCCGGGTCGGCGGCGGGCGGGAAGCCTGGGCGGTCGGTCACGGATGCGTCCATCCCTCACGGAGTCGGCGCCGGGCCGGGGCCCGCCGCCGGGGTGAGGGGCGGAGCACGGCCGTACGTACCGCCGATCATCGCGCGCGGCGCGCCCCGCGGCCCGGGGACCCGGCGCGCCGTGCGCCCGGACGGGTGGTGGGCTCCCGAGCCGGGCGGTGAGGAGGCCGCTACCGCGACACCGTCACCGTGACCCGCTCGTCGTTCACGCGCCGGGCCAGGTCCGGCTCCGGCAGCCGGTCGAGATGGCGGCACAGGACGACCGAGGCGCCCGCCGCCAGGGGTGCGAGCAGGCCGGCGGACAGCCCCTCCCACGTGTCGTACGGCAGGCCGGACAGCAGCCGGGAGCCCGGGCCGAGGCCGCGCGAGGCGGCGTCCGCGCGGGCCCGGTCGACGGCCTGCGCGGCGGTCAGCTCCAGGCCGCCGACCGCGAGCGCGGGCGCGTCCGGGTCCACCGGCGCGTACGGCGCGAACCGGTCGCCCTGGCTCGGCGCCTCCACCGCGTAGTCCGCGAACCCCTGCGGCGGCTGCGGAAACCGGCCGCCCATCGGGCGCAGGGCCAGCGCCACGCGCTCGCCGGAGCAGGCGCGGGCCTCCTCCAGCGCGTCCGGGCCGCTGACGACCAGGTCGGCCGCGGCCGGGTCGCCGCCGACGTCGGCCACGACGCCGACGGACGAGGCGGCCAGCAGCCAGACGGCGCTCTGCCAGTGCGCGGGCAGCAGCAGCGCGAGCCGGTCGCCGGGCTCGGCGGACAGGTCGTCCTGGAGCAGATTGGCGGTCTTCGCCACCCAATTGGCGAAGGTGGCCACGGAGAGTTCGACGCGCTCGCCCGTGGCGTCGTCGTAGAAGGTCACGAGCGGGCGGGCCGGGTCCGCCGCGAGGGCGGATCGCAGCAGGTCGGCGGGGGTGCGATCGGTGGCGTTCATCGCCGCCAGGGTACGCGCCGGGCGCGCCGCGCATCAGCCGTACGGGCGTCCCCGGCCGGGCGGCGGGCCACCGGTTCGGCCGAGGGGCCGTCAGCTCACGAATAGACAGATATGCCACCTTTGTTCACGATTTTTCCATGCGTCCACTCCTCGCCTCCTCGACGGCCGTTGCCTGCGCGGCCGTCCTGGCACTCCCGCTCACCGCCCCCTCCGGCGCCGCCGCCGTACGGTCCGGCGTCGCAAACGCAACCGCTGCCGCCGCGCCCGCCCCCTCGTCCGCGGGAGTACCCGGCTCCACCCGGTCGCTGCCGCTCGTCGACCTCGGGACCGCCGCCGACCGCGCCGGCGGCGCCGCCGAGATGGGCCTCGCCGCCCGCCGCGTCCGGCCCTTCTCCCTCCTCGGCGTCGTCTGGAAGGACCCCGCCGCCGAACTCCACGGCCGGGTCCAGGTCCGTACCCGCGCGGCCCGCACCCACGTCTGGTCCGGCTGGCAGGACGTGCAGACCCACGACGACGACCGGCCCGACGCCGACTCGCCCGAGGCGCGCGGCCGCCGGGCGCACGGCACGACCGCGCCGCTGTGGGTCGGCGACTCCGACGGCGTCCAGGTCCGGGTCCGCGGCCCCAAGGCCGCCGGCCGGCACGGCGGCACGGGCCACGCCAAGGGCCGGCGCGGCGGCGCGCCGCACGCCGCCCTGCCCGCCGGGCTCCGCCTCGACCTCGTCGACCCCGGTGCCGACCCGACCCCCGCCGAGCGCGCCGCCGGCCCGGTGCCGACGGGGGAGGAGGCCGCCAGCTCCGACGTGAACGCGCAGCTCGCGCCCCTGGGCGCGACCGAGATCCCGGCGCTGGACAAGGCCGAGTCCGAGGCCGACGCGGCGGTGGTCGACGGGATCGGCGACGGGATCGGCGACGGGATCGCCGACCGGACCGCCGAGGGGATCGGCGACGGGCCCTCCGACGCCTCCGACACTTCCGACGACGGCACGCGCCACGACGACACGCGCCCCGGCGGGGCCGTCCACGAAGGGACGGCGCCCCACGACGGGATCGTCCACGACGGCAAGCTGGAGGAGGAGGACGCCCGCGCCGCCGAGATGCGCCGCCGCATCGGGCCCCGCCCCCGCATCGTCACCCGGTCCGGCTGGGGCGCGAACGAGGGGCTGCGCGAGCGGCGGTTCCGCTACACCCGGACCGTGAAGGCCGCGTTCGTCCACCACAGCGCCACCGGCAACAACTACCGCTGCTCCCAGGCGCCCAGGGTCATTCGCGGTATCTACCGCTACCACGTCAAGAGCAGCGGCTGGCGGGACATCGGCTACAACTTCCTCATCGACAAGTGCGGCACCGTCTACGAGGGCCGGGCGGGCGGTGTGGCCAAACCCGTCATGGGCGCCCATACTCTCGGGTTCAACAGCAACAGCATGGGCATCGCCGTCCTCGGCTCGTTCGCACATGCCAACCCGCCCGCAGCCGCGGTCAAGGCCGTGGCCCGTCTCACCGCCTGGAAGCTCGGCCTGTACGGCGCCAACCCGCGCGGCACCACCCGTCTCGTGTCGGGCGGCGGCAACCGCTTCAAGAAGGGGGCTCGGGTCAAGCTCCATGTCATCTCCGGCCACCGCGACGGCTTCGCCACCGAATGCCCCGGCGCCCGGCTGTACCGGAAGCTCGGCTCGGCCCGCGCCGTCTCGGCCCGCCTCCAGGGGCGCTGAACCCCGGCCCCGTACCCCTGACCGGGCGAAGGCCACGCCTTAACTGTCTGCATACACTGGCCGCCGACCACGGCCGGCCCCAGCAGGAAGCAGAGATACACGTTGACTGAATCGCCAGAAGCGATCCTCCTGGTCGGCGGCAAGGGAACCCGGCTGCGCCCGCTCACGGTGCACACGCCCAAACCGATGGTCCCGGCGGCGGGCGTGCCCTTCCTCACCCACCAGCTCGCCAGGGCCCGCGCGGCCGGCGTCGAGCACATCGTGCTCGCCACCTCCTACCTGGCCGAGGTCTTCGAGCCGTACTTCGGCGACGGTTCCGCCCTCGGCCTGCACCTGGAGTACGTCACGGAGGAGGAGCCGCTGGGCACCGGCGGCGCCATCCGCAACGTCGCGAACCGGCTGCGGTCCGGCCCCGACGACCCGGTGCTCGTCTTCAACGGCGACATCCTCACCGGCCTCGACATCGAGGCCCTCGTCGCCACCCACCGCACCGCGGGCGCGGACGTCTCCCTGCACCTCACGCGCGTGGACGACCCGCGCGCCTTCGGCCTCGTGCCGACCGACGACTCCGGGCGGGTCACGGCGTTCCTGGAGAAGCCGCAGACCCCCGAGGAGATCGTCACCGACCAGATCAACGCGGGCGCGTACGTCTTCAACCGCTCCGTGATCGACGCGATCCCCGACGACCGCCCCGTCTCCGTCGAACGCGAGACCTTCCCGGACCTCCTCGCCGCCGGCGCGCACCTCCAGGGCATGGTCGACTCCACCTACTGGCTCGACCTCGGCACCCCGCAGGCGTTCGTCCGCGGCTCCGCCGACCTGGTCCTGGGCCGCGCGCCGTCCCCGGCCGTGCCCGGCCGCTGCGGCGACCGCCTGGTCATCGACGGCGCGCTGGTCGCCATGGACGCCAAACTGACGGGCGGCACGGTGATCGGCAAGGGCGCCCGGATCGAGTCGGGCGCGCGCGTCGAGGGGAGCACGGTGCTGGACGGCGCCGTCGTCGAGGCCGGGGCGCGCGTCGTGGACTCGCTCATCGGGGCGGGGGCCAGCGTGGGCGCGCGGACGGTCGTGGAGGGCGGCGTCATCGGGGACGGCGCCACGGTCGGCCCGGACAACGAGCTGCGCGACGGGGTGCGGGTGTGGTGCGGCGCGGACCTGGGGGCGGGAGCGGTCCGCTTCTCCTCGGACCAGTAGCGGGCCCGGCCGGAGACCGGCCGTACGCGCCCGGCCCGTACCCTGGTCCGATGTCCGACACCCGCACCTGGGGGCTCACCGGCCCCTACGACCGCCATGACCTCAGGCGCAACCTGGGCGTCCTGGGGCGCGGGCCGGGCGACCCCGCCTACCGGGCGGCGGCCGACGGCTCCGTCTGGCGGGCGTCGAGGACGCCGGACGGGCCGGGCACCGTCCGCATCGCGGTGGCCGGCGGCGAGGCCACGGCACAGGCATGGGGGCCGGGGGCCGGCTGGCTGCTGGCGCGGGCGCCCGCCCTGCTCGGCGAGCACGACGACGCGGCGGACTTCACCCCCCGGCACCGCCTCGTCCACGAGGCCCACCGCCGCCACCCCGGCCTGCGCCTGATCCGTACGGGCCTGGTCCTCGAATCGCTGATCCCCTCGATCCTGGAGCAGAAGGTCACCAGCGACGAGGCGTACCGCGCCTGGCGCATCCTCCTGCGGCGCCACGGCGAACCCGCGCCCGGCCCGGCCGACGGCATGCGCGTCATGCCCGATCCGCGCGGCTGGACGCTGATCCCGTCCTGGGAGTGGCACACGGCCGGTGTCGACGGCAAGCGCTCGTCGGCGATCCTGCGCGCCGCCCGCGTCGCCCGCCGCCTGGAGGAGGCCGCGGGCATGGACGACGTACGCGCCGCCGCCCGCCTCCAGGCGGTCCCCGGCATCGGCCCCTGGACGGCCGCCGAGACCCTGCAACGCAGCAATGGTTCGCCGGACGCCGTGACGGTGGGCGACCTCCACCTGCCGAAGATCATCGGCTACGCGCTGACGGGCGAGCGCGGCACGGACGACGCGGCCATGCTCGACCTGCTGGCCCCCTACGCGGGCCACCGCCACCGCGCCTGCCGCCTCATCCTCCTCACCGGCCGCACCCCGCCCCGCCGCGCGCCGCGCTTCTCCGTCAACGACATCCGCGCGCTGTAGCCGGACGCCGTCCGTCCGCATGACCGGCGGCCCCGCTCACGAGGCCGCCACGGTGGTCGTGACCTCGACCGGCTACCGCACCGCTACGAACGCGTCGGCGTCGCGCTCCGGCCGGGGCCGGGGCGGCGCGGCGGGGCGGCCCACCGCCACCGCCCCCATCGGATCCCAGTCCTCCGGCAGCTCCAGCACCCGCCGCACCACGTCGCGGCAGAACATCGTCGACGACACCCAGGCCGACCCGAGCTGCTCACCGGCCAGCGCCACCAGGAAGTTCTGCACCCCGGCCCCGGCGGTCACGACGAACATCTCCCGCTCGGCCGCGTTGCGGCGCGCGTCGGGGTAGGTGTGCGAGCCGTCCATCACCAGGCACGGCACCACCAGATACGGCGCGTTCCGCAGCACGTCGCCCCGGCGGAGCCGCTTGGCGACGCTCTCCTCCGTGAAGCCGTCGGCGCGCAGATCGGCCGCCCACGCGTCGCGCATCGCGTCGAGCAGTTCGGTACGCGCGTGCTCCGACTCCAGCAGCACGAACCGCCACGGCGTGGTGTGGTGCGGGGCGGGCGCGGTCACAGCGGCGGCGACCGCGCGCCGCACGGCGGCCCCGTCGACCGGCTCTGCGGTGAACTCCCGGACCGTACGCCGCAGCGTCACCGCTTCCCGTACGGCCTCCGACGTCCCCAGCCGGAACATGTCCTCGGCGGCGACCCGCACCAGCGCCCGCGCACTATCGTCCGTACCCCCGCCGGAGGCGCCCGGCACCAGGTGCGAGAGCCCCCGGACCACCGCGACCGGCAGCCCCTCGGCCTTCCCCTTCACCAGGTCCCCGGCGGCGGCCAGCTCGTCCGCCGCCGCGACGATCGTCGCCTCCAGGGCGTTGCCGTGCGCGTCCACGCCGCCGCGCAGGTCGTCCAGGACCCGTACCCCGGCGGCGCCGATGGCGACGTCGGTGAGCCCGTTGCGCCAGGGGCGGCCGAAGGTGTCGGTGACGAGGACGCCGACCTCGACGCCGAGCGCTGCCCGCACCCCGTCCCGGATGCGCCGGGCCGACGCGTCGGGGTCCTCGGGGAGCAGCAGTACGGTCCCGGCGGGCGTGTTGGAGGCGTCGACGCCCGCGGCGGCCATGACCAGGCCGATCCGGTTCTCGACGATCCGCAGCGGACCGCGCCGGGCGACGACCCGGACCGTCTCGGCGTCTATCGCGGCCTCGCGGTCGGTCGCCTCGACGACCCGGCCCTCGGCCTTGGACACGATCTTGGAGGTGACCAGCAGCACATCGCCGTCGACGAGCCCCGCGGACCCGCCCTCGTCCACCGCGGCCGCGATGAGCTTGGCGAGGTCGTCGCCGGGCCGCACCTCGGGCAGGCCGGGCAGCGCCCACACCCGGAAGGCCGGCGGCTGGCTCACGCCCGTACCTCCTCGGCGAGATCGAGCGCCTCGCGGGCCATCCGCGCCGTGGCGTCGAGGTCCGTCATCATCAGCGGCACGGCGCGGCAGCGGATGCCCGCGGCCTCCACCGGCTCGACGGCCGCGGCGTCCACGGTGTCGACGAGCCAGCCGTCGAGCATCCCGGAGCCGTAGTGCTGGGCGACGGCCGCGGCGGTGGACTCGACGCCGACGGCCGCGAGCACCTTGTCGGCCATGCCGCGCACGGGCGCGTCGCCGACGATGGGGGACAGGCCGACGACCGGGACCCCGGCGTCCGCGATGGCCTCGCGCATGCCCGGCACCGCGAGGATCGTGCCGACGCTGACGACGGGGTTGGACGGCGGGAAGAGCACGACGTCCGCCGCCGCGATCGCCTCCAGGACGCCGGGCGCGGGCTTGGACTGCTCGGCGCCGACGGGGATGACGGCGTGCGCGGGCACGGACGCCCGCAGCCGCACCCAGTACTCCTGGAAGTGCACGGCCTTGCGGCCCTCGTCGGTGTCGACCAGTACGTGCGTCTCGACGCGGTCGTCCGTCATCGGAAGCAGCCGGACGCCGGGGTTCCACCGTTGGCACAGCGCCTCGGTCACCGCGCTGAGCGGGTATCCGGCGCCGAGCATCTGGGTGCGGACGATATGCGTGGCGAAGTCGCGGTCGCCGAGGCCGAACCACTCGGGCCCGACGCCGTACGCCGCCAGTTCCTCCTTGACCGCGAAGGTCTCCCCGGCCCGGCCCCAGCCCTGCTCCTCGTGGATGCCGCCGCCGAGCGTGTACATCACGGTGTCGAGGTCGGGACAGACTTTCAGGCCGAAGAGATGGATGTCGTCGCCGGTGTTCCCGATGACGGTGATCTCCGCGTCGGGAGCTGCTGACTTGAGGCCGCGTAGGAAGCGGGCACCGCCGATGCCGCCGGCCAGAACCACAATGCGCTGCATGGGGCCAGTCTGTCAGCCGCGGGCCGACGTGTTGAAGGCCGGTGGCGGGCGCCGGAGCGCCGCCTGTCGGTACGTCAGCGGGCCGCCGCCGCGCACCGCGGGCCGCGCATGGGCATCTCGGTGAGGCCGGGGAAGTAGATGTGCAGGCTGACCGCCGGTTCGAGGGAGTCGTTGACGATCTCGTGGACGTAGCCGGGCGCGAAGATGCGCTGCGCGCCCGCCCCGAGGCGGAGCCGCGCTGTGCCGCCCGCCCGCGCGGGGTCCTCGGCCGCGGAGTGCTCCGTCAGCTCGCCGTCCAGCACGGTCAGGACGCCGGACGAGGGGCCGTGGTCGTGGCGGCCGGTGCCCTGGCCGGGGACCCAGCTCAGCAGCCAGACCTCGTAACCGGGGCCGGTGCGCAGCCGGTGGTACCAGCGGCTGGCCGCGTCGTAGCGGACGAGGTGCGCCCAGCCGCCGCGGTCGGCCGCGATGGCGGTGGCCAGGCCGGCGAACCCGGCGACGGTCGAGGGGTGGGCGGCGACGGGGGGAAGGAGGTGCGGGATGGCGAGCGGGTCGCCGGCGATCTGGACGTCGCTGTTCATGTGCGGAAGTTCCTCGGCAAGGGTCTCGGCAGGAGTGCGGCGGGCGTTCGGCTGGAGCCCCGGCTCGCGGCCCGCGAGCCGGGCGCACGGCCCAGGGGGCCATGAGTCAGGAGTCACGGGGCAGGAGTGCGGCATGAGCCCGGAGATGCGAAGTGACGCCGTGGGTCGGGCGCGGCGCGGACCCGGCTGCGCCGGTGGGCGGCCGCGGAGGTCCGTGCGGGTGGGACGGTGCGCGCCCGGCGCGCCCGCCTCAGCTGGAGCTCGGTGGCGTCAACAGCTGGAACAGCGACAGCGTGCCTGCACAGCGCAACGGGACCCGTAGGAACGGGTCAGGCAGAGCGTGGAGGTCGCTGGCATGCAACAAGAAGAGCGGCTGGTGACTCCCCTTGTCAACCAGATGTCCGGTTTGGGGATAATGTTTCACCTCATCCGGTTAAAGTGCTCAACGAAAGGTTTGTGCCGCCATGCATCGGGAGAGGTGGCGCATCAAGTGCACCCGTAAACGCCCTCCGTCGCATGAGGTGCAACGGGATCGCCGCGCACGGCGTCCCTTCCTTCAGGGAGGGGATGCGCGGCGGGCGAGAGGGTGTGTCCCGTCTTATGGCGATTTGAACACTTTCCGCATAGCCTTGGTTCCGCAGAGTGAATAAGGGGCCCAATAGCAGATCTCGGCTTGACTGGCCCGGATCGGCACACTTGTAATTTCACTCGTGTCGTTCAGCCGTATTCGGTAACGGCAACATCACGGGGACGCAAAGACAGACTAGGGGCGCACATGACCGAGCTGTTTCAGGAACTGCTGGTCGAGGAGGCGGACGAGGAGCTCGGCTGGCAGGAGCGCGCACTCTGCGCCCAGACCGATCCCGAATCGTTCTTCCCGGAAAAGGGCGGATCCACGCGCGAGGCGAAGAAGGTCTGCCTTGCGTGCGAAGTCCGCTCCGAGTGCCTTGAATACGCCCTCGCCAACGACGAACGCTTCGGCATCTGGGGCGGCTTGTCCGAGCGCGAGCGCCGCCGCCTGAAGAAGGCCGCGGTCTGACGGAGGACCGCATGCGGCCGAGGCCGCATCCCTGCGTCGCGAAACGCACGTGATTCACCCTGCACGCACTCCGACCGCACGCACTCCGACCGCACACACTGCGACTCACACACTGCGAAAGCGCACATACCGCACGGCCCGCCTCCGGCACCACGCCCGCCGGAGGCGGGCCGCCGTGCGTTCCGGGCGGCCGGCTCGTACGGACCCGGTCGGCGGACACCGGCGAACCATTAGTGTGGGGTGCCGTCCGCGACGCACCAACGACCCCACGGGGCGCGGGCGTCCATCGCAGTCCAAGCACGCAGCTATCCGGGGGGCGACCCCTGGGACCCCGGCCGGAGGGCCCGTACCTCGATGTCCGTGCACAGTCAGTCGGCAGCCGCCCAAGACCCGGCCGCCACCCCCGAGTTCCCGCGGCACGTCGTCACCGCCGTGCTCGTCTCCCATGACGGCGACCGATGGCTGCCCCAGGCCCTGAGCGGTCTCCTCGGCCAGGAACGGCCCGTGCAGAACGCCGTCGGCGCCGACACCGGCAGCGGCGACGCGTCCGCCCAGCTGCTCACCGAGGCCCTCGGCGCCGACCACGTGCTGCACCTCGCGCGGCGCAGCGGCTTCGGCACCGCCGTCGAGGAGGCGGTCCGCTCCGCGGCCGTCCTCACCCCCGACGACCTGCCCTATCTGAAGCGGCCCAGCGGCTGGGACCCCGTCAGCCGCACCTGGCGCGACGACGCCTACGACATGCCGGACCTGCCGCACGGCGAACCCGTCCAGTGGCTGTGGCTGCTGCACGACGACTGCGCGCCCGAACCCGACGCGCTCGCCGAGCTCCTGCGCGTCGCCGACAGCGACCCGCACGCCGCGATCGTCGGCCCCAAGCTGCGCAGCTGGTACGACCGCCGGCAACTCCTCGAAGTCGGCGTCTCCATCGCCCGCAGCGGCCGCCGCTGGACCGGCCTGGAACGCCGCGAACAGGACCAGGGCCAGCACGACCAGGTACGCACCGTGCTCTCCGTCTCCACCGCCGGCATGCTCATCCGCCGCGACGTCTGGGACGAACTCGGCGGCATCGACGCCCGGCTGCCCCTCATGCGCGACGACGTCGACCTGTGCTGGCGCGCCCAGGCCGCCGGGCACCGGGTGCTCGTCGCCCCCGACGCCGTGCTGCGGCACGCGGAGGCGTCCGCGCGCGAGCGCCGCCCCGTCGACTGCGTGGGCCGCTCCGTCGCCAACCCGCACCGCGTCGACAAGGCCGGCGCCGTCTACACCCTCCTCGCCAACAGCCGCTCCGCCGCCCTCCCGTACGTCATGGCGCGGCTCGTGATCGGCACCCTGCTGCGCACCCTCGCCTATCTCGTCGGCAAGGTCCCCGGCCAGGCGCTCGACGAACTCGCGGGCCTCTTCGGCACGCTGCTGCGCCCCGGCCGGATCCTCGCCGCCCGCAAGCGGCGCGGCAAACCCGCGGTGGAGGCGAGCGAGCTGCGGCCGCTCTTCCCGCCGCCCGGCGCGACCGTACGGGCCACCTTCGAACAGGTCGCGGGCAACCTCAGCGGCCGCTCCGAACCCGAGCTGTCCTCCGCCGGCCGGCACGGCGGCGTCGAGTCCGGGCCCGGCGGCGACGACGCGGACTTCCTGGAGATCGAACAGTTCGCCCGGCTCAAGCGCATCGCCCGGCGGCCCGCGCCGGTGCTCTTCGCCGCCCTGCTGCTCGTCTCCCTGGTCGCCTGCCGCGCGCTGATCGGCGGCGGCTCGCTGTCCGGCGGCGCGCTGCTGCCCGCGCCCGACGTCTCCGCCCTCTGGTCGAGCTATCTGGACGGCTGGCATCCGGTCGGCACCGGCAACACCGGCACCGCACCGCCCTACCTGGCGATCCTCGCGACCCTCTCGACGCTCTTCCTCGGCTCCACCGGCTTCACGCTCACCCTGCTGCTGGTCTGCTCCGTGCCGCTGGCCGGCCTCACCGCCTACTTCGCCTCCCGGCCGCTCGTCGGCTCCCGGCAGCTGCGGGCCTGGGCCTCCGTCGCGTACGCCTTCCTGCCCGCCGCCACCGGCGCGCTCGCGGGCGGCCGGCTCGGCACCGCCGTGCTCGCCATCCTGCTGCCGCTGATGGCGCGCGCCGCCGTCGCCGCCAGCGGGGTGCGCACGCCCAAGGCCCGCCCGAGCTGGCGCGCGGTCTGGACGTACGCGCTGCTGCTGACCTTCACCGCCGCCTTCACCCCCGTCGTCTGGCCGATCGCCCTCGTCCTGGGCGTCGTCACCCTGCTCGTACGCGTCGTGGTCGGCCGGGGCGAGGCGCTGCTCGCCCACGGCCTGCGATTCCTCGCCGTCGTCGGCACGCCGCTGATCGCCCTCGCGCCCTGGTCCCTGTCGCTCCTCACCCACCCCGGCCGCTTCCTCACCGAGGCCGGACTCGACTACACACACGGCGCCGCCTCCGCCCTCCAGCTGCTCTCCATCGACCCCGGCGGCCCCAAGACCTTCGGCGGGCTGCTGCTGCTCGGCATCGTGCTGGCGGCGCTCGCCGCGCTGCTCCGCGGCGACCGGCAGCCCGCCGTCCGCTGCGCGTGGGCCGCGGCCCTGGTCGGCCTGCTCTTCGCCGCGCTCGCCAACGGCTCCGGCTGGGCCGGCCCCGCCTCCCTCGTCTACGGCATCGCCCTGATCGGCGCGGCCGTCGTCGGCGCGGAGGGCGCCCGTACGCGCGTCACGGGGCTCAGCTTCGGCTGGCGGCAGCCCGTCGCCGCCCTCATCGCGGTCGCCGCGGCCGCCGCCCCCGTGGTCGCCGCCGCCAGCTGGATGATCAGCGGCGCGGACGGCCCGGTCGAGCGGCGGGACCCGGTGCAGGTCCCCGCGTTCGTCGCGGAGGAGGCCGGTACGCGGGACCAGGCGCGCACCCTCGTGCTCGGCGGCGAGCCCGCACACGTCGCCTACACGCTCGTACGGGGCTCCGGCGCCCGGCTGGGCGACGCCGAGCTGGCCACGGCCGGCGGCGCCGACAAGCAGCTCGACGGCGTCGTCGCCAACCTCGTCGCGGGCTCCGGCGCGGACCAGACCAGCCGGCTCGGCGAGTACGCCGTCGGCTATGTCCTCCTCCGCGACAGCGCCAAGCCGCTCGGCCGGGTGCTGGACGCGACGCCGGGCCTGACCCGGCTCAGCCAGGAGGACCGCAGCTCGCTGTGGCGCGTGGACCAGCAGGTCGCGCGCGTCGCCGTGGTCGACGCGGCGAAGGACGGCGCCGGGCAGGGCGCGGCGACGCCGCCGGTGCCGGTCGCGGCCGGGCCCGTGGAGGCGCACAGCACGATCCCGGACGGCCCCGCGGGGCGCGTGCTGCGCGTCGCCGACCGGGCCGCGCCCGGCTGGCAGGCGACCCTCGACGGCAAGCCGCTCAAGGCCACCACCGTGGGCGGCTGGGCGCAGGGCTTCGAGCTCCCGGCGGGCGGCGGCCGGCTGGACCTCACGTACGACACCCCGCTGGCGCACACCGCGTGGGTGTGGGCGCAGGGGCTGCTGGCCGTCGTGCTGCTGGTGCTCGCGCTGCCGGGCCGCCGCCGCGAGGTCGACGACGACCTCCCGGAGGCCGAGGCCGCGGCCGTACCGGCGCAGGCCGCGTCGGGGGAGGGCCGCCGGGCGCGCAGGCTGCGGGCGGCGGCCGAGGCCGAGCAGACCGGTGCGCAGCCGGCCGCCGACGGGGAGTCCGCGGCGGATCCGTACGGGCGCGAGGACGGGGACCCCGGAGACGACGGGCCGCCGGAAGGGGCGGGCCAGTTCGCGGACCCGTACGCGGTGCCGCAGCAGGGGCAGTACGGGGAGTGGGACAGCCGGAGCTACGCGGACTACGGGCAGCAGGGCGGCGACCCGTACCAGGAGGGGCAGCAGCACCAGGGCGACCCCTACCAGGAGGGGCACTACCAGGGCGGCGGCCACTATCAGGGCGGCTACCAGGACGGTCAGTACCAGGACGGCGGCCAGTACCCGGCGGGGCAGTATCCGGACGGCCAGTATCCGGACGGCCAGTATCCGGACGGCCAGTATCCGGCGGAGCCCTATGACGGCAGCCAGTACGACCCGTACGCCTACGGCGGGCAGCAGCCCTACGACACGGCGTACGGCAACGGAACCCAGCCGCACCGCGACGGGAGCGAGCACCAGTGAACCGCACCACCCTGACCTTCTTCGGCGCCGTCGCCGCGCTCGCCGCCGTCACCGGCGTCGCCGCGGTCACCGTGCCCTCCGGAACGGCCCAGACCACCGCGAAGACGGCCGAGCGGCTGCCCGTACAGCGCTCGACCCTGGTGTGCCCGCCGCCTCCGTCCTCGGAGGTCGGGGAGACGACCTACACCGCGTTCACCCCGCAGGGGAAGGGCGGCGCGAACGGGTCCCAGAAGTCCACGGGCAAGCCCACGGCCGACATGCTGCCCGTCGCGGGGCCCTCGTCGGGCGGCTCCGGAGGGAAGAAGGACGACAAGGGGAAGGACAAGGGGAAGAAGGACTCGAAGGATTCCAAAGACCCCAAAGACTCCAAAGACCCCAAAGATGGAGCCAAGCCCGTCGTCTCGGTGAAGGAGCCCGGCAAACCGGTGACCGCCACCACCGACAGCTCCGACGCCCCCGCCCTCTTCGGCTCCGCCGACGGCGCGCTCGCCCCCGGCTGGAGCGTGCAGCAGACCACCACGATCAGCGCGGGCAGCGGGCGCGGCGTACAGGGCCTGAGCTGCGCGGCCCCCGACACGTCCTTCTGGTTCCCCGGCGCGAGCACCGGCAAGTCCCGCCAGGACTACGCCCACCTGACCAACCCGGACAGCACCCCGGCCGTCGTGGACCTGGAGCTGTACGGCAAGGACGGCCGTATCAAGGCCCCCACCGGCGAGGGCATCAACATCCCGCCCCGGTCCACCGTGCCGGTGCTCCTGTCGACCCTGACGAGCGCCCCCGCGGAGGACGTCGTGCTCCATGTCGCGGCCCGCTCGGGGCGCGTGGGGGCCGCGGTCCAGGCGTCGGACGAGAAGACCGGCGGCGACTGGCTGCCGGCCTCCGCCGAGGAGTCGTCCGGCGCGGTGTTCCCCGGCGTGCCGGCGGACGCGACCTCGGTGCGGCTCGTCGCCTTCGCGCCCGGCGGCAGCGACGCCGACCTCAAGGTCAAGCTCGCCGGGAAGAGCAGTTCGTTCACCCCGGCCGGGCATGAGTCGCTGCACGTCAAGAGCGGCATGATGGCCACCGCCGACCTCGGCGACGTCACCCACGGCGAGACGGGCTCGCTGCTGCTGACCTCGGAGGGCGGCAGCGGCAAGGTGGTCGCGGCGCTGCGGGTGACGCGCGGCAAGGGCGACAAGCAGGAGACGGCGTTCATCCCGGCGACGAGGCCCATCGAGGAGCGCGGCACGGTCGCCGACAACCGCGCCAAGGGCTCGACGCTCTCCCTGGTCGCGACCTCGAAGGACGCGGAGGTGAAGGTCACTTCCTCCGCGGGCAGCGAGGGCGGCGCCCCGGTCAGCAAGAACTACACGGTCAAGGCCGGCACGACGCTCGCCGTCGATCCGCCGAAGCCGGGCGGCGGCAAGGGCGCGTTCGCCGTGACGGTCGAGAAGACCTCCGGCGGACCGGTGTACGCCTCGCGGATGCTGGCGCTGCCGGAGGGCGGCGTTCCGATGTTTACGATCCAGACGCTGCCCGACGACCGGGGGACGGTCGAGGTCCCGGAGGCGGAGCAGCGGCTGTCGCTGCTGAACGACTGAAACGGCTGCGGCAGATCGGAAGAAACGAGACCGGGCCCCCGGGGGTTGGCGGTCGGGGGCCGGTGACGGGCCCCGACCACCGCTGCCCGGTGCTGTCCGGTTTCGATCGGTCTGTTTCCGGCTGACGTGACCCGTACAGGCCATTCCGCTTTCGGCCGTAAGTCCGGTTACTTACGGTCGATTTCGGAATAATGCGCCGGTTTGTCCGTTCGTGTCGGTGATTCCGCTCAGTCCTGCCCGTATCGCGGATCCACCGACTCCGGGGCCAGCCCCATCAGTTCGGCGACCTGCTCCACGACGACCTCGTGCACGAGCAGCGCGCGCTCGTCGCGGCCCTTGGTGCGTATTTCGATCGGGCGGCGGTAGACCACGATCCGGTCCGGGGCGTCGCCGTGCGCCGCGACATAGCGCCCGAGCGGGACGGAATCGCCGTTCGGCGAGTCGAGCGCGTCCAACGCCCCGAGTGCCAGGGCGTCGTCGTCCGGGCCCGGTTCGGCGCCGGGTACATCGCGCACGGCGAAGTCGACCTTGGAAAGCTGGGGCCAGCGCCGCTCCAGCCGTTCCACCGAGTCGTGCACGAGGTCGACGAAGGCATCGCCGCGGCTGACCGACAGCGGCACTTGGGGCGGTGCGATCGGCCCGCGCATGCCGCGTCCGTGGCGGTCGCGGCGGCGCGGCCGCGGTTCGCAGTTGCGGGGTGGATCGGAGCTGTCCATCACGTATGAGAGTAGCCCTCACCGGGCCGCGGCCCGGCGGTCGACGCCCAGCGCGCGGCATGTCGCCGGATGAGCATTTCAGTCACGCCTGCGATCAATTACAGCCACCTACCGGACCGGTGAACTCGTACCGGATGACACGAATTGCGCCGGGCTGTGACAGGAATCATTACTTTCGGAACCTCAACCCCATCGGCCTCTCGCAGGTCAGAGAGGCGGTTCCGGCCATGCCCACAGCGGACGTAACGGGACGACACGGAGGGGTGAGCCCACGTGGATTCTTCGCGGCCCGCTCAAGAGTGCGGTACCGTCCAACGTCGTGAGCCCTGTACGTCGCTGTTCGCGCACCGCGTGCGGTCGCCCCGCCGTCGCGACGCTGACGTACGTCTATGCGGATTCGACCGCTGTTCTCGGACCGCTCGCCACCTACGCCGAGCCCCACTGCTACGACCTGTGCGCCGAGCACTCCGAGCGGCTGACCGCGCCGCGC
Organism: Streptomyces sp. NPDC050617; assembly: GCF_040654795.1. Lineage (NCBI taxonomy): Bacteria > Bacillati > Actinomycetota > Actinomycetes > Kitasatosporales > Streptomycetaceae > Streptomyces > Streptomyces sp. NPDC050617. Next base: position 108,077 of record NZ_JBFAIS010000031.1, read on the forward strand.
GGCTGGGACGTCGTGCGCCTCGCCGTCGACACCGGCCCGGCCCGGCACAGCAGCGACGACCTCGAAGCGCTCGCCAACGCGGTGCGCGAGGCCGCGCGTCCGCAGGACCGCCCGTCCCGCGGACCGGGCGGCCAGGGCACGGGGCCCGTCGGCCCCAACGGCCGGGAGGCCGACCCGATGGAGGTCGCCCGCCGCGGCCACCTCAGGGTCCTGCGCTCGCCCGACTCCTGACGGACCCGCCCCCCGCCCCTCATCGCCGCGCACCCCGTACGCCCCTTGCCGCACCCCGCCGGACGCCACCGTGACCGGCCGTACGGCGATGGGCCGGATCGAGGACGCCGCCAGGTAGGTTTGTCTCCCCGAACCGGACTCCAGGAGGGGTTGGCTGTGGCTGATCTGTCGCAGATCGTGAAGGCGTACGACGTGCGCGGCGTGGTGCCCGACCAGTGGGACGAGTCGCTCGCCGAGTTCTTCGGCGCCGCCTTCGCCCAGGTGACCGGCGCGAGCGCGATCGTCGTCGGCCACGACATGCGGCCGTCGTCCCCCGGGCTCTCCCGCGCGTTCGGACGCGGGGCGGCGGCGCGCGGCGTGGACGTCACCGAGATCGGCCTCTGCTCCACGGACGAGCTGTACTTCGCCAGCGGACAACTCTCGCTCCCCGGCGCCATGTTCACCGCCTCGCACAACCCCGCCCAGTACAACGGCATCAAGATGTGCCGGGCCGGCGCCACCCCCGTCGGCCAGGACACCGGCCTCGCCGAGATCCGCACCCTCGTGGAGGGCTGGCTGGACGGCGGCCCGGGCCCCGAGGCGGCCGGCACGCCCGGCGAGATCACCCAGCGTGACGTCCTCGGCGACTACGCCGCCCATCTGCGCGGCCTCGTCGACCTCGGCTCCATCCGCCCCCTGAAGGTCGTCGTCGACGCGGGCAACGGCATGGGCGGGCACACCGTGCCGACCGTCTTCGAGGGGCTGCCCCTGGAGCTCGTCCCGATGTACTTCGAGCTCGACGGCACGTTCCCGAACCACGAGGCCAACCCGCTCGACCCGAAGAACATCATCGACCTCCAGGCACGGGTCCGCGCCGAGGGCGCCGACATCGGCCTCGCCTTCGACGGCGACGCCGACCGCTGCTTCGTCGTGGACGAGAACGGCGACCCGGTGGCCCCGTCGGCGATCACCGCCCTCGTCGCGGCCCGCGAGCTCGCCAAGCACCCGGGCGGCACCGTCATCCACAACCTGATCACCTCCTGGTCCGTGCCCGAGGTCGTCAAGGAGCACGGCGGCGAGCCCGTACGCACTCGCGTGGGGCACTCCTTCATCAAGGGGGAGATGGCCCGCACCGGCGCGATCTTCGGCGGCGAGCACTCCGCGCACTACTACTTCCGCGACTTCTGGAACGCCGACACGGGCATGCTCGCCGCGATGCACGTCCTGGCGGCGCTCGGCGAGCAGAGCGGACCGCTGTCCGCGCTCGTCGCCCAGTACGACCGGTACGCCGCCTCCGGCGAGATCAACAGCACCGTCACCGACCAGGCCGACCGGATGGCCGCGGTCAAGGCCGCGTACGAGGGGCGCGAGGGCACGGCCCTCGACGAGCTCGACGGGCTGACCGCGACCGCCGCCGACTGGTGGTTCAACCTGCGGCCCTCCAACACCGAGCCGCTGCTGCGCCTCAACGTGGAGGCGCGCGACAAGGCGACCGTCGAGCGCGTACGGGACGAGGTCCTCGGCATCGTGCGCGCGTAGGCACCACGCGCGTACGACGCGGGGGCGCGCCGGGCGGAGCCGCCCCGCCCCGCCAAGGCGGCCTTCCACCACCCGGCGGTAGGCTGGCCGCGACGCGTCTGCCCGCCCCGAAGGGAACCCCCATGCAGCTCGAAGCCGGTCTCCTGGAGATCCTCGCCTGCCCGGCGTGCCACGCGCCCCTCCGCGAGGAGACCACCGAGGACGGCGCCCCCGAGCTGGTGTGCGGCAGCGAGAACTGCGCCCTCGCCTACCCCGTACGCGACGGCATCCCCGTCCTCCTCGTCGACGAGGCCCGCCGACCGGCCTGACCCGGCGGGCCCGCGGACCGGCGGGGCGCGGGACTGCCCCCGCCGGGACCGGGCAGCCGGTGACCAACGGATACAGACAGCACACGGCAGTACGCGACGGCGGCACCGCCACGACGGCATCACAGGCAGGCGCACCGCCGCGGCGATCGGAGGCCGAAGCCCCATGCTCGACGAGTCCTTCCTCGATGATCCGGCCGCGCTGGCCCGCGCCGACGCCCACGGCCTGCTCCGCTCCACCGCCGAGTCCGGCGCCCGCGTCCGCACCGCCGCCCGCGACGCCGCCGAGGCGGGCATCGCGGACCTCAAGCCCGACGGCCGCCCCCGCGCCGTCCTCGTCGCGGGCCCCGGCCCCGTCGCCGCCTGCACCGCCGACCTCTTCGCCGGCCTCGGCGGCGGCAGCTGCCCCGTCACCCTCATCCGGCCCACCGGCGTCGCGTCCGCCGCGGGCGCCCTGATCTGGACGCTGCCCGGCTGGACCGGCCCGCTCGACCTGCTCCTCGTCGCCAGCCCGGAGGGGACCGAACCCGGCCTCCCCCTCCTCCTGGAGCAGGCGTACCGCCGCGGCTGCTCGGTCGTCTCCGTCGCCCCCGCCGGCTCCCCGGTCACCGAGGCCACCGCACAGGCCCGCGGCCTCGCCGTCCCGCTCGCCAAGGCGCTGTACGAGCACACGAGCCCGTACGAGCCCACGCCCCCATACGGCCAAGGGGACCCCGAAAGCCCCGGCAGCCCCGTGGGGCGCGTCGGCGCGGACCGCGACGACGAGGCGCCCGCCGCCCCCGGCGCCCTCTGGTCCCTGCTGACCCCGCTGATCGCGCTCGCCGACCGCATCGGCCTGATCACCGCGCCCCCGCCCGCCCTCCAGTCCCTCGCCGACCGGCTGGACCAGGTCGCCGAGCGCTGCGGGCCCGCCATCGCCACGTACAGCAACCCGGCCAAGACCCTCGCCGCCGAGCTCGCCGACACCCTCCCGCTGATCTGGACCGAAGGCCCCGTCGCGGGCGCCGCCGGCCGCCACCTCGCGACCGCGCTCACCGCCCTGGCGGGCCGCCCCGCGCTCGCCGCCGAGCTGCCCGAGGCGCTGACCGGCCACGCCGCCCTGCTGACGGGCGCGTTCGCCGCCGGGGCCGACGCCGACGACTTCTTCCGCGACCGCGTCGAGGACCCGCAGGCGCTGCACGCCCGCGTCGTCCTGCTCCGCGAACGGGAGCCCGCCGGCACCTCCCCGACCCCCGCGGCCCGCGACCTCGCGCTCCACCACGACACCCCCGTCAGCGAGCTCGAACCCACCGAGGGCACCCCGCTGGAAGCCGCCGCCGAGCTGCTCGCCATCGCGGACTTCGCCGCCGTATACCTGGCGCTCGCCTCCGTACCGCGACCATGACCGGGCCGCGGCGCCCAGCCGCCCGCACGCGCCCGCGCACCCCGGATACCCAGCACACCCCGCACAGTCAGGAACCGCTCCGCATGGACCGCCTCGCCAACACCGTGCGCCCCTACGCCTGGGGCTCCACCACCGCCATCCCGGAACTGCTCGGCACCGCCCCCACCGGCGAGCCGCAGGCCGAGGTGTGGATGGGCGCACACCCCGGCGCGCCCTCCCGCATCGACCGGGGCAGCGGCCCCGCGCCGCTCGACGACGTGATCGCCGCCGACCCCGAGGGCGAGCTCGGCCGGGCGTCCACCGAGCGCTTCGGCCCCCGCCTGCCGTTCCTCCTCAAGCTCCTCGCGGCCGGCTCCCCGCTCTCCCTCCAGGTCCACCCCGACCTCACCCAGGCCAAGGAGGGCTTCGCGGACGAGGAGGCGCGCGGCGTCCCCATAGACGCCCCGCACCGCAACTACAAGGACGCCAACCACAAGCCCGAACTCATCTGCGCGCTCACCCCCTTCGACGGGCTCTGCGGCTTCCGCGCCCCGGCCGAGGCCGCCGACCTGCTCGCCGGCCTCGCCGTCGACTCGCTCAAGCCGTACGTCGACATCCTGCGCGCCGCACCGGAGTCCGGGGCGCTGCGCGAGGTGCTCACCGCCGTCCTGACCGCCGACCGCGCCGCCATGGCCGAGACCGTGACGCAGGCCGCCACCGCCGCCGAACGGCTCGGCGCGCAGGACGGCCCGCACCGCGACTCGTACGCCGCCTACGCGTCCATCGCCCGGCACTACCCCGGCGACCCCGGCGTCATCGCCGCCATGCTCCTCAACTACGTGCGGCTCCAGCCCGGCGAGGCCCTCTACCTCGGCGCGGGCGTCCCGCACGCCTACCTCGACGGCCTCGGCGTCGAGCTCATGGCCAACTCCGACAACGTGCTGCGCTGCGGCCTCACCCCCAAGCACGTCGACGTCCCCGAACTGCTGCGCATCGTCCGCTTCGAGGCCACCGCCCCCGGCGTCCTGCGCCCGGAGGCCGACGCCGGCGGCGAGGAGGTCTACGAGACCCCCGCCGACGAATTCCGCCTCTCCCGCTACGACCTGGGCCGGGGCGCCGAACCCAGCCGCCCCGCCGCCCGCACGCCCCAGATCCTGCTCTGCACCGCCGGCACGGCCGTACTGCGCGACACGGCGGGGGCCGAGCTGGCCCTCGCCCGCGGCGAGTCGGCGTACGTCCCGGCCGGCGAACAGGTCGAGCTGACCGGCGACGGCACCGTCTTCCGGGCCACCGTGGCGGCCTGACGCGCCGACCGCCCCCGGTGCTGCAACAATGACCCGCCGTAAAAGAACGGCAAAACCGTCCCCGGCACCGGGCGGCGGCCATGTCAGCAGGGGTGGAAGGGACACGTCGCACACATGAGTGCATCGGGCGGAAACAAGGCGATCGTCGCCGCGCTGGGAGCGAACCTGTCGATCGCCGTCGCGAAGTTCGTCGCGTTCGCGTTCAGCGGGTCTTCTTCGATGCTCGCCGAAGGCGTGCACTCGGTCGCCGACTCCGGCAACCAGGCACTGCTGCTCCTCGGCGGGAAGAAGGCCCAGAAGAAGGCGAACGAGGAGCACCCCTTCGGCTACGGCCGCGAGCGGTACATCTACGGCTTCCTCGTCTCCATCGTCCTGTTCACCATCGGCGGCGTCTTCGCGCTCTACGAGGGCTACGAGAAGATCAAGGAACCGCACGCCGTCGAGCACTGGTACTGGCCGGTCGGCGTGCTGGTCTTCGCGATCATCGCCGAGGGCTTCTCCTTCCGCACCGCCGTCAAGGAGTCGAACGAGCTGCGGGGCAAGCAGGGCTGGGTCGAGTTCATCCGCCGCGCCAAGGCCCCCGAACTGCCCGTCGTGCTCCTGGAGGACTTCGGCGCGCTCATCGGCCTCGTCCTCGCGCTCGCCGGCGTCGGCCTGGCCCTCGCCACCGGAAACGGCGTCTGGGACGGCGTCGGCACCCTGTGCATCGGCGTCCTGCTCGTCGCCATCGCCCTGATCCTGGCCGCCGAGACCAAGTCGCTGCTGCTCGGCGAGGCCGCCGGCCCCGACGCCGTCGCCAAGATCCGCGCCGCCGTCGTCGACGGCGACACCGTCACCCGCGTCATCCACATGCGCACCCTCCACCTCGGCCCGGAGGAACTGCTCGTCGCCGCGAAGATCGCCGTCCAGCACGACGACAGCGCCGCCGAGGTCGCGGACGCGATCAACGCCGCCGAGGCCCGGATCCGCGAAGCCGTCCCGATCGCCCGGGTCATCTACCTCGAACCGGACATCTACCGCGCCCCGGCCCAGACCGCGGACGCGCGCCCCGAAAACTGACCGCCCGCTCCGCCGCTGGTCGGCCGCCGCGCTCCAGTCCCCGTTGACCACGGGGGCTGGGGTTCGCTGGGCCGATCGGTGTAGCTTTGACCGAGAGCCAGACGTCGCTGCTGATGGCGGTCGGGCGGCCCGCATGGCGGACCGGCCGAGGGAGAGAGGGCCTCCGACGGACTGAGCTGCGCGGCAAGGGGAGAAGTGTGTCCCCGCCTGCCCTGCAGCCCTGCCGCACCGAGACCTCGCACGCCCTTCCCAGGAGGAGCAGCCCGTATGACCACGAGCTCCAGCAGCCAGGACTTCAAGGTCGCCGACCTGTCGCTGGCCGCCTACGGCCGCAAGGAGATCACCCTCGCCGAGCACGAGATGCCCGGCCTGATGGCGATCCGCAAGGAGTACGCGGAGGCCAAGCCGCTGACCGGCGCCCGCGTCACCGGCTCCCTGCACATGACCGTGCAGACCGCCGTCCTCATCGAGACCCTGGTAGCCCTCGGCGCCGACGTGCGCTGGGCCTCCTGCAACATCTTCTCCACCCAGGACCACGCCGCGGCGGCCATCGCGGTCGGCCCGAACGGCACCCCCGAGAACCCGCAGGGCATCCCCGTCTTCGCCTGGAAGGGCGAGTCGCTCGAAGAGTACTGGTGGTGCACCGAGCAGGCGCTGACCTGGCCGAACGCCGCCACCGGCGGCCCGACCGCGATCCTGGACGACGGCGGCGACGCCACCCTCCTCGTCCACAAGGGCGTCGAGTTCGAGAAGGCCGGCGAGGTCCCCGACCCGTCGACCGCCGACAACGACGAGTACGCCCAGATCCTCACCCTGCTGAACCGCACCATCGGCGAGAACCCGCAGAAGTGGACCCAGCTGGCGTCCGAGATCCGCGGCGTCACCGAGGAGACCACCACCGGCGTCCACCGCCTCTACGAGATGCAGCAGGCGGGCTCGCTGCTCTTCCCGGCGATCAACGTGAACGACGCCGTCACCAAGTCGAAGTTCGACAACAAGTACGGCTGCCGCCACTCCCTGATCGACGGCATCAACCGCGCCACCGACGTCCTCATCGGCGGCAAGACCGCCGTCGTCTGCGGCTACGGCGACGTCGGCAAGGGCTGCTCCGAGTCGCTGCGCGGCCAGGGCGCCCGCGTGATCATCACGGAGATCGACCCGATCTGCGCGCTCCAGGCGGCCATGGACGGCTACCAGGTCGCCAGGCTCGAGGACGTCGTCGGCATCGCCGACATCTTCGTGACGACGACCGGCAACAAGGACATCATCATGGCCTCCGACATGGCCAAGATGAAGCACCAGGCGATCGTCGCCAACATCGGCCACTTCGACAACGAGATCGACATGGCCGGCCTCGCGAAGACCCCCGGCATCGTCAAGGACGAGGTCAAGCCGCAGGTCCACACCTGGACGTACCCCGACGGCAAGGTCCTCATCGTGCTCTCCGAGGGCCGCCTGGTGAACCTGGGCAACGCGACCGGCCACCCGTCGTTCGTGATGTCCAACTCGTTCGCCGACCAGACCCTGGCGCAGATCGAGATCCACACCAAGCCGGAGTCCTACCCGACCGACGTGTACGTGCTCCCCAAGCACCTCGACGAGAAGGTCGCCCGCCTCCACCTGGACGCCCTCGGCGTGAAGCTGACGACGCTCCGCCCGGAGCAGGCCGCCTACATCAACGTCCCGGTCGAGGGCCCGTACAAGTCCGACCACTACCGCTACTGACCGCACCGCACCAGCAGCCGGTACCAGGCCCCCGCCCCCAGGGCGGGGGCCTGTCCCATGCCCGTCAAGGACCCCACCATGCCCCGCGGCCGCTACGCGCTCCACGACCCGCACGATCACACCCCCCTCGGCGAAGAACACTTCCACTGCGCCCCCGGCCCCTCCGGCTGGCGCTACGTCGCGCAGACCACCACCCCCTCCGGCGACCACGCCGGCTCCATCGACCTCACCCTCGACGGACTCGGCCGCCCCCTGCGCCTGGAGCTGCACGCCGCGAGCTGGCAGGTCCGCGGCGCCGCCCTGGAGGGCGTCACCTGGGTCCGCACCGACCCGGCCGGCGAGCACGCCACCGAAGGCAACGTCCCCGCCCACGCCTTCACCGGCGCCTCCCCGGCCTTCTACGTCGCGCTCTCCCGCCTGCTGCGCCTGACCCCCGGCGACCCCGCCACCCGTGTACGCCTCGTCGCCTTCACCGCCCCCGTCCTCGCACCCCGCACCCTCGACCAGTCCTGGGCCCTGGTGAACAGATCAGCACACGCCACTGACAACGGCCCGCTGACTGTGGACGAGTACCAGGTCGGAGACCTCGACACGGGCGAACAGCACGCGGTGCACCTAGCCGGCGACGTCGTCCTGGCCGCCCCCGGCGTCGAACTCGAAGACCTGGAGACCCCGCCCTCGTCCTTCGCCTGACGGCCCACCCGACAGCCGATGTGCACCGCCCCACGTCGGCCTGCTAGTCTTCTCTCCACCCCAGAAAATCCGTTGACACGGGTCCATGGGGGAGGTAGATTCGAACGGTTGCCACGAACTGGACAGGTTCGCGCGCAGCAGCTAGTCTCTGACTCGCTCCGGTCGCGAATTCAATTCCGACGGAGCACCTTCGAATCCTTATCGGAAAAGACGAAGCCGATCAGTTCGGCCGAAACGAATCTGATAAAGTCGAAACAGCCGAAAGGCAAACCCCCTCCGACGGGGACCGGAAAAGAATTCCGACCGGAAACGGAACGGAAAACGGATCTGGTAGAGTCGGAAACGCGAAGAAGCTGAAAGGCCGAAACGCACCGGCGGAAATCAGGGCCGCGAGGATCTGATAGAGTCGGAAACGCAAGAACGAAGGGAAGCGCCCGGAGAGACCGGTGAAACGGTCACGAAGGAAGCGTCCGTTCCTTGAGAACTCA
>NZ_JBFAIS010000032.1:0-87650 GCF_040654795.1 Streptomyces sp. NPDC050617
GGAGCGGCTGGAAGGACATCGGCGGCGCCGAGATCCAGGAAGGCCCGTGCGGAAGATGCCGGGGCTCAGTGGCCCTGTTCGTCGCGGCGGCGCTGCCAGCGCTCCTCGATGCGCCCCATCATGGACCGGCGCTGACGAGGCTGCCGGCGGGCGGCGGCGGGGCCGCCCGAGGCGCCCGCGGCACGCTGCTCGCCCGGTTTCGGCGCCTTGCGCCATCCCGTGACCGCGAGCACCGCGCACCCCAGCATGACGAGGAAGCCCACCACACTGATCCAGATCTGCTGGGCGACCATTCCGGCCATGAGGAGCGCGATACCCACCAGAAAACCCGCGACCGCCTGGTAGACCCGTCGCCGGGTGTACGTGCGCAGGCCGCTGCCCTCAAGCGCTGTGGCGAATTTGGGATCTTCGGCGTACAGCGCTCGCTCCATCTGCTCGAGCATGCGCTGCTCGTGCTCCGAGAGCGGCACGGAGTCCTCCTACTCGTCGGTCGCGGGGGGCGACCGGGGTGCGACCCTTTCAGGATAGGCAGGGAATCGCCCCCGTGATACCCGCCCCTCTGCGCCAATTACCCACCGTTGCCGGTGTGACAATCGAAGCTGTCGGAACGTGCATTCCCCACCCGCCGATCCGCCATGCCGGACGGTGTACCCCGATCATACGGGGCGAAGCGGCTGATCGGGTGGCCTGCGACGGATGGTGTGCGGTCAGCCTCGCTCGGCGAGTACGTGCAGCTGGGTGGCGACGGAGTGGAAGGCCGGGAGCTCGGCGACCGCCGCTTCGAGGCGCAGCAGGGCATCCATCGCGCCGGGCTCGGTGTCGACCAGCACGCCGGGCACCAGATCGGCGAAGACGCGCACGCCGTGTATCGCGCTGACGTCCAGCCCGGCCTCGCCGATCAGCTGGGAGAGCGTCTCGGCGGTGAAGCGGTGCGGCACGGGGTCCCCGTCGCCCCAGCGTCCGGCCGGGTCGGTGAGCGCCTGCCGGGCCTCGGTGAAGTGGCCGGCGAGGGCGCGGGCGAGCACAGCGCCGCCCAGCCCGGCGGCGAGCAGGCTGAGGGTGCCGGCGGGGCGCAGCGCGTCGACGACGTTGCGCAGGTCCTCGGCGGGATCGTCCACGTACTCCAGGACGCCGTGGCACAGGACCGCGTCGTAGCCGCCGCGCTCGACGACGTCGAAGAGGCCGTGGACGTCGCCCTGGACGCCGCGCACGCGATCGGCGACCCCGGCCTCGGCGGCCCGGCGCTCCAGCGCGAAGAGCGCGTTGGGGCTGGGGTCGACGACGGTGACGCGGTGGCCGAGCCGGGCGACCGGCACAGCGAAGTTGCCGGTGCCGCCGCCGGTGTCCAGCACGTCGAGGACGCCCGCCGCGCCGCTCCCGGCGGTCTTGCCCCTGCGGTTCAGGGCGTCTTCGAGTACGTCCCAGACCACGGCGGTGCGGAGGGACGCGCGGGGGCGCTGCGGGTCTGACACGTCGGGTGGCTCCTCGGCGCGGTGTCGTCGCCGCCTCGGCGGCGGCGACGGATAGGACGGATAGACGAATGGACGATCGATGACGTCGGCGTCATCCCCAGCCTATTGCCTACGGCGGGCCCGGCCGGTGCCGCCCCGCGCGCTCCGGCGCGCGCCCTGGACATGGCATCGGGCACGGCACCGGACACGACACCCGACACAGCACCGGACATGGCGCCGGACCCAGATCCGGAGACGGCGCGGCCCCTCATCCCGCCTTGTCCCGCTCGGCGGCCGCCTGCCGCGGCAGGGCGGGCTGGAGCACCAGCATCCGCTCCACCAGGCGCAGGAACATGGCGGCGTCGCGCAGCAGGTCGTCGGCGTCGCGGCAGCTCGCCGCGGAGGGTATGTCCGCCTCCGCGCGGGCCCGGCGCTCGGCGCCCGAGGCGAACAGCGCGCTCCATTCGGCCAGCTCCGGCGCGACTTCGGGCAGCACCTCCCAGGCACTGCGGATCCGGCGCCGGCGCCGCGCCGTGGTCTCGGGCCGGCCGCGGACGGCCAGCACGGCGGCCGCGGTGCGGAGGGCGGCGAGGTGGGCGGTGGCGTAACGCTCGTTGGGGGCTTCGAGGTCGGCGGCCTCAGCCAGTCCCTGGTGGGCCTGGGTCAGCAGGTCGAGCGCGGCGGGCGGGGCCGCGGCGCGGCGCAGCACGGGGTGGACGTCGCTCGCGATACCGGCCATGACGAACCTCCTGTCGTCGTGTGGCGGCCCGTTGGGTAGTCGCATGACCGCCGTATGTGCCCATCGTGGGGCACACCACTGACAATCGGCCCTGACCTGCATGAACACCCCTTGAACCAGCCCCAGTTGACGGAGCAAGATCAGAGTGCGGCATACTTTTTGTACTGACCGGTCAGTTCGAGGGAGGGCCCGTGAACAGCACCTCGCCCGGAAGCGCCCCGTCCAGGAGCGCGCCGCCCACGAGCGCCTCGCCCAGGAGCGCCCCGACCGGGAGCGCCCCCGCCGGGGCGTCGATCACGGCGGAGGGGTTCGGCGCCGAGGGGCCGCGCGGCTGGACGTTCCGCGAGGTGCGCGTCGCCGCGGACCCGGGCTCGCTCGTCGCCGTCGAAGGGCCCTCCGGCTCGGGCCGCACCTGTCTCCTGCTCGCGCTCACCGGACGTATGCGCCCCACCGCGGGCCGTGCGGAGGTCGCCGGTCTGGTGCTCCCCCGCCAGATGCCGGCCGTGCGGCGGATCAGCGCGCTCGCCCATGTGCCGGGGGTCAGCGAGCTCGACCCCGCGCTGACCGTCGCCGAGCACCTGCGGGAACGCGCGCTGCTGCAGCGGCGGTTCGGCGGTTCGCTGCGCGCCCTGCTGCGGCCGCGTGCCGAGCGCGCGGCCGAGGCGCGCGACGGGATCGACGCCGCGCTGCACGGCGCGGGGCTCGACCCGGCCGCGCTGGTGAAGGGCGGGCGTACGGCCGTACGGGACCTGGAGCGGCTGGAGGCGCTGCGGCTGTCCGTGGCGCTCGCGCTGATCTCCCGGCCGCGCCTGCTGGCGGTCGACGACGCCGATCTGAAGCTGTCGGCCGCGGAGCGCGCCGAGGCGTGGGCGCTGCTGCGCTCCATCGCCGAGGGCGGCACGACCGTGCTCACGGTCTGCTCCGAGGCCCCGCCGGACGCGGTCGTCGTATCGACCGCGCCCCGGTCGGAGCGATCGGAGCCGCCGGACCGGTCGGAGCCGGAATCGGAAGGACAGAAAGCAGAGGAAGCAGCCGAGGACGAGGAGGGGGCGGCCGATGCGTTCGCCGAAACTGGCCGCTCTTGAGCTCAAGCGGTTCGGGAGGGGAAGGCTGCCGCGCGCCGCGCTCGCCGCCCTGATGCTGCTGCCGCTGCTGTACGGCGCGCTCTACCTGTGGTCCTTCTGGGACCCGTACGGGCGGCTCGACAAGGTCCCGGTGGCCCTCGTCAACTCCGACAAGGGCGCCACCGTGGACGGCCGCGAGCTGACGGCGGGCGACGATATCGTCAAGGGGCTGCGGCACAGCGACTCGTTCGACTGGCACGAGACGAGCGCCGCCGAGGCCCGCAAGGGCGTCGCGGACGGCACGTACTACCTCTCCCTGACCGTGCCCGGCGACTTCAGCTCGCAGGTCGCCTCCAGCTCCGGGAAGACCCCGGAGACCGGCGCGCTGCGGGTCCGTACCAACGACTCCAACAACTACATCGTCGGGCAGATCTCCCGGACGGTGTTCGCGGAGGTGCGCGCCGCGGCGTCCACCAAGGCGTCCCGGTCGTTCTACGACAAGATCTTCGTCTCGTTCTCCGACCTGCACGGCAAGACGCAGCAGGCCGCGGACGGCGCGGACCGGCTCGGCGACGGCATCGGCCGGGCGAAGCAGGGCGCCGGCGATCTCGCCAAGGGGCTCACCACCGCGCAGCGCGGCAGCGGCGCCCTCAAGGACGGCGTCGCGAAACTGTATTCGGGGGCAGGGGTCCTCGACGCCTCGACCGGCACCCTGCACAAGGGGGCGGGGCAGGTCGCGGACGGCACCCGGCAGCTCGCGGACCGGGCGAACAGACTCGCCGACGACGTAGGGCCCTTCCTCAAGAAGCACGGCGAGGAGATCGGCGACGTCTCGCGGCTGGTGGCCGACGCCTCGCGCACGGCGCGGGACGCGCTGCGGAAGCTGCCGGCGGACGCCGCCGAGGCCGCGGCGGACGCTCGTAAGGCCGCCCGTACGCTCACCGCCGACTACGAGCGGCGCTGCGCGGCCGGCGCGCCCGCGCCCGATCCGTCCTGCCCCGCGCTCAAGGCGTCGGTGGCCGCGGCCGGCACCGCCGCGGACGTGGCGGAGGACGTCGACGCCTTCGTAAAGAAGAACACCGCGGGCCTCAAGGAGCTCGGCGACAGCCTGGACGAGTGGCACGGCAAGGCGGTGTGGCTGGCGGACAACGCGCCGCACCTCGGGGCCGACGTCGACACCGCCGTCTCCAAGATCAACGCCCTCAACAGCGGCGCCCGGAAGGTGTCCGACGGCGCCGGGAAGATCCACGCGGGCACGGGGCGGCTCCACTCGGGGCTGGGCGACGCCAAGGACGGCGCCGCGGACCTCGATACGGGCATCGGGAAGCTGCACAGCGGCGCGGACACCCTGCGCGGCGGGCTGTTCAAGCTCTCGGACGGCTCCACGGAGCTGGCCGACGGGCTGCGCGACGGGGTCGGGAAGATCCCCGACTACGACAAGAAGGACCGGGACGCGCGCAGCGAGGTGATGGCCGATCCGGTGAAGCTGGCGTCCCAGGCGATGCACAAGGCGCCCAACTACGGCACCGGTTTCGCCCCGTACTTCATCCCGCTGTCCCTGTGGGTCGGCGCGATGGTGGCGTACATGCTGATCCAGCCGCTCAACCGGCGGGCGCTCGCCGCGGGCGCCGCCGCCTGGCGGATCGGGCTGGCCGGCTGGCTGCCCGTCGCGGCGATCGGGGTGCTCCAGGTGGGCGCCCTGATGGCGGTGCTGCACTGGGGTCTCGGTCTGGAGATGGTGCGGCCGGCGGGCACGCTCGGCTTCCTGCTGCTGGTCACCGCGTGCTTCTGCGCGGTCGTGCAGTGGCTCAACGCCCAGTTCGGGCCGGCGGGCCGGATTCTCGTACTGGCGCTGCTGATGCTCCAGTTGACGTCGGCGGGCGGCACCTATCCCGTGCAGACCAGTCCGGGGTTCTTCGGCGCGCTCCACCCCTTCCTGCCGATGAGCTATGTCGTCGACGGGCTGCGCCGGCTGATCACCGGCGGCGGGCTGGGTCCGGTCTGGCAGGCGTGCGCCGTGCTGGCGGCCTTCACGGTGGGCGCGTTGGCGCTGACGGCGTGGACGGCCCGCCGCAAACAGGTGTGGTCCGTGCACCGGCTGCACCCGGAGCTGTCCCTGTGATCAGGCACTCCGCGGCGCCAGGCAGAATCAGCACCATGGACAGCAGCGCTGCAGCAATCCGGAGGGTGCGGCCCCGGTCTCCGGGCGACACCCGCCGGCAGGCCACCCGGCAAAGGCTCTTCGAGGCGGCCGTGACCCTCATCGCCGAGCAGGGGTTCTCCTCCACCACGGTGGACGAGATCGCCGAGCGGGCGGGGGTGGCGAAGGGCACGGTCTACTACAACTTCGCCAGCAAGAGCGTGCTGTTCGAGGAGTTGCTGCGGCACGGCATCGAACTGCTCAGCTCCTCGCTCCAGCGGGCCGCCGACGAGACGGCGGCCCGCGGCGGGAGCCGGGTCGCCGCGCTGGACGCCATGATCCGGGCCGGGCTCTGCTTCATCGCCCGCTACCCCTCGCTCACCCAGCTGTACGTGGCCGAGCTGTGGCGCACCAACCGCGCCTGGCAGTCCACCTTGATGCAGGTGCGGCAGAAGGCGATAACCGTGATCGAGTCGGTGCTGCGGGAAGCGGTGGCCGACGGCGAGCTGAGCAAGGAGATCGACATCCCGCTGACGGCGTCGGCGCTGTTCGGGATGGTGCTGGTGGCCGCGCTGGACTGGCAGTCGTTCCAGCCGGAGCGCTCCCTGGAGGATGTGCACGCGGCTCTGTCCCGGCTGCTTCAGGGGCGGATCAGCGGCAGCCCCCGGTAACCGCCCGCTGTTTCAACGCTGTTCCGGCGCGGACCGATCCCCCCTTCGGCCCGCGCCGGAACACGGCGTTCCCCCGTTCCCCCGTGGAACCCCCGTTCCCGGCAGAGCACCGCGATTCCCCCGTGGTGCCCCACCGTTTCCTTCCGGGCCGCCCGCCGGTTCCGCCGCCCCGTGTCGGCGGTCTCGGCGCTGCGTCCCTTCCGTGGTCACTACTTTCCCTTCCGTGCAGGTCGGGGCTCATCCGTGCATCTACTCATCTCATCGTCTGAGTACGTGTACTCAGTCCTGAGTGCTCACCCCCACAGCCGCCGCTCCGAGGGCGCCCGCAGCTGTCTCTGCTGGGCGCAGCACTCCGAGGGCAGAGCGGCGGCGAGGCGGGCCGCAGGGGGCGGCCCGCCCGCGTGACCGGCGTTGTCAGTGGCACCGGATAAAGTCACGGGCATGGCAAGGATTGCGGTGATCGGCGCCGGGATGGGCGCGATGGCGGCCGCTGCCCGGCTGGCCGTGGCGGGCCACCGGGTGGCGGTGTACGAGCGCGGGGACACGTACGGCGGCGGCGTGCGGCGGCTCGCCCGTGACGGGTTCGCCTTCGACACGGGGCCGGGGCTGCTGCACCTGCCGGCGGTCTACCGCGATCTGTTCGTCAAGACCGGCAAGGAGTCGCTGGAGCAGAGCGTCGAGCTGTCCCAGGTCGACCCGGCGAGCCGGCACGTCTTCGCGGACGGCACGGTCCTCTCGCTGCCCAACGCCTCGCGGGCGGGCGTCGTACGGGCGTTGGACGAGGCGACCGGCGGGGGCGCGGGCGAGCGGTGGAGCGACCTGGTCAACCGGGCGCGCGAGGTGTGGGACGCGACGCGCCGGCCGCTGCTGGAGGAGCCGCTGCGCGCGGACTGGCAGGTGCTGGGCCGCGACCCCTACCCCGTGCCCCGCAAGCGCGGGCTGTTCCGGCGGGACGGCGGCCCGGCCACGCTGGCGTCCGTCGCCAAGCGCGAGCTGAGGGACCCGCGCCTCGTCGCCCTCCTGGAGGGCTACGCCCTGGCGTACGGCCTCGATCCCCGCACCGCGCCCGCGAGCGCCACGGCGCTGCCCTATCTGGAGCAGACGTTCGGCAGTTGGTACGTGCGCGGCGGGATGCGGGCGCTGGCCGACGCGCTGTACGAGCGGTGCCGCGCGCGGAAGGTGGAGTTCGCCTTCGGCGCGGAGGTGACGCGGATCGTCGAGAAGGACGGCCGGGCGGCGGGCGTCGAGCTGGCGGACGGGACGGTCGCGGAGGCGGACTCCGTGGTCTGCGGCGTCGATCCGGCACTCCTGCCGCCGATGCTCGGCGAGGCGGGCCCCTGGCAGGACGGGGACGTACGGCCGGCGGACGGCGGCCGGGGCGCCGGGCGGTTCACGGTCTGCCTGGCGGTGCGCGGTGCGCGCCCCGAGTGCGCCGCGCACCGGACGGTGGTCCACTCCCCGGACCGCGCGGCCGAGTTGGCGGGGATCTTCGGAGACGGCGGTCAGGGGGCGCGTACCCCCTGCGAACGGCCGACGGTAACCGTGCTGCGCCCGGACGACCCCACCACCCGTCCGGACGACGGCCACGAGGCCGTCACGCTGACGGCGGCGGTCGCCCCGCACGGCGGGCCGGTGGACTGGCGGGACGCCGAGGCCGTCGAGAGATACGCCGACCGGATCGCGGCGGTCGCCGAGGCGGCGGTTCCGGGGCTGCGGGAGCGGGCGCTGTGGCGCGAGGTCCGTACGCCCGCGGACACCGCCGCCGAGACGGGAGCGGCGGACGGCGCCGTTCCCGGGCCCGTACTGGCCGGTGCGGACGGCGCGTTCCTGCGGCCGGGCAACGCGACGCGGCTACCCGGGCTGTATCTCGCGGGCGGCTGGTCCCACCCGGGCGGCGGACTCGCGCACGCGGGCATGTCGGGCGCGCTGGTGGCCGGACTGATCGTGGACGGGGCCGACTGGCGCGGCTCCCAGTAGCGCGACGGCCGCGGGCGGAGGTCGCCGGACGCGCGCGTACGTACCGCCGGCACGTCCGCTCAACGCCCGTACCCCTCACGCGTCATGAGGCCGCGGCCCGGCCGGTCAGTAGCGGTACCGCTCGTCGTAGCCCGTGCCGTGGCCGCTCTCGTGGCCCGTGCCGGGGCCCGGCTGCTGCTCGTACGGGTAGGGCGCGGGCTGCTGCTGGTCCGGGTGCTGGGGGTCGAGGCCGCGCTGCTGGGGCACCCAGACGCCGCCGGGCGGGGTGTCGGCGTCGTACTGCTGCTGCGGCACGGGGTAGCCGTCGGGCCCGTACGCCTGGGGGGTGTAGCCGCCGGGGTATCCGCCCCCGTCGTGCTGCTGCCCGTAGGGCGCGTACTGGTCGTAGGACGGCTGCTGGGCCGAGCCGATGTACGGGTCGGAGTACGCGGCGTACTGCTGCTGGCCGTAGTCGAACTGCCCGGCGGCGTAGGGGTCTTGAGCCGTTCCGCCGTCCTGGGGGGTGTAGCCGGCGTAGGCGTCGTACGTCCCGTAGCCCGCGGCGGGGTCGGTCGCGTAGCCGTTCTGGTCGTAGCCGCCGTACTGGCCCGCCGGCTCCGGCGCGGGCTCCCGTGCCGGCTCCGCCGGAAAGGCGTCCTCGGCCTGCGCGATGGGCGGCATCTGCGCGGTCTGCTCCACCGGCGGAGCCTCGGCGCCGCCGTCGGCGCTCCTGCCTCCGGCGGCCGGGCCCGCTCCCGCCTCGGCCGGCCCCTCCTCGACATCGCTGACCTGGAGCTTGGGCTCGGCGGCGGGCGGAGCCGACCGGGAGGACTTGCGCCGCCTCCTGGCGGTCGGCTTGCCGCCGATCGCCCACCCCGCGGAGAAGCCGCGGCGGAAGGAGAGCGTCACATAGGTCTGCCCGACCGCGAAGGCGATGGCGCCCACCGCGATCACCGGCACGGACGGCATGATCACTCCGACGACCACGCCGAGGAACCCGAAGAAGGCGAGCAGCCGCCACCGCAGCCGCGCCTTGTGCTGCAGCAGCACCTCGCTCAGCAGCCAGAGAGCAACGGCGCCGAACGCGATGTAGAGGACCGCCCAGCCCATATACGCCCCTCTCGTGCGGCCGCCGCTCGCCGGACAGGCCGTCAGGACCGCTGGTGCAGTCCCAGATTCTCGTAGATTTCCAACGTCGCCGTGGAGTGGTTCAGGGTAATGAAGTGGAGTCCGGGGATGTCCTCAGCCATCAGCCGGGCGCACAGCTCCGTGGCGTACTCGATACCGATTGAGCGTACAGCGGCCGGATCGTCCTTCACCGCGAGGATCCGGTTCGCCAACTCCGTCGGGAACACGGCATTGCTGAGCTGCGCGAACCGCTCGATCTGCCGGACGTTCGTGACCGGCATGATCTCCGGAATGATCGGTGTCGCACAACTCGCGGCCGCGACGCGGTCCCGCAGCCGGAGGTAGTCCTCGGCGTTGAAGAACATCTGTGTGATGGCGAAGTCCGCCCCGGCGCGGCACTTGTCCACGAAATGCCGGATGTCGGTGTCCCAGTCGGTGGAACGCGGATGCATCTCGGGGTAAGCCGCGACGCCCACGCAGAAGTCGCCGGACTCCTTGATGAGCCGCACCAGTTCGGCGGCGTAGGTGACGCCTTCGGGATGCGGGACCCAGTCGCCGAGCGGGTCGCCGGGCGGGTCGCCGCGCAGGGCGAGCATGTTGCGGATGCCCGCGTCCGCGTACTGCCCGATGACGTTGCGCAGCTCCGTCAGCGAGTGGTTGACGGCGGTGAGGTGGGCGACGGGGGTGAGCGTGGTGTCAGTGGCGATCCGCTCGGTGGCCCGCACCGTCCCCTCACGGGACGAGCCGCCCGCTCCGTAGGTCACGGAGACGAACGTCGGCGCGACCGCCTCGACTCGGCGGATGGCGTTCCACAGCGTCCGCTCGCCCTTCTCGGTCTTCGGGGCCATGAACTCGAATGAGTAGGACCGCTCACCGGAGGCGAGCAGGTCACGCACCGTACGGGCGCGGTCTGTCCTGGTGGAAGGTGTGCCAAGGGCCATACGGGCAGGTTAACCGGGGTCCGCCGGACCCCCAACCCTGTCCCGCGCTATGACCGTTTCGGCGAGCTTTCGCCGCGCCTCGGCCGAGCTTCCGCCACGATCGTGTCCACCCCTCGGACACTCGCCGGGTCCACGGGGGCGGCCGCGCACCCCCGCACGCCATTACGCTCCGTATGCGCGGACGCGCTCGGCGAGACGCGCGGCGGCGGCCCCCGGATCGTCGGCCTCCGTGATGGCGCGCACCACGACGACCCGCCGGGCGCCGGCCTCCAGCACCTCGTCCAGGTTCGAGGCGTCGATGCCGCCGATCGCGAACCAGGGCCGTACGGGCGCCAGCGCGGCGGTGTAGCGCACCAGGGCCAGCCCCGGAGCGTGCCGGCCCGGCTTGGTCGGGGTGGGCCAGCAGGGTCCGGTGCAGAAGTAGTCCACGCCCGGCTCGACGGCCGCGGCGGCGGCCTCGGACTCGGCGTGGGTGGAGCGGCCGATCAGCGCGTCCGGGCCGAGGATCGCCCGCGCGGCCGGCACCGGCAGGTCCCCCTGGCCCAGGTGCAGCACGTCGGAGGCGATGGCGTGCGCGACGTCCGCCCGGTCGTTGACGGCGACGAGCTTGCCGTGGCGGCGGGCGGCGGCGGCGAAGACCGCGAGGTGCTCCAGCTCCTCCCCCGCCTCCATGCCCTTGTCCCGCAGCTGGACGATGTCGACGCCCGAGGAGAGCACCGCGTCGAGGAACTCGGGCAGGTCGCCCTGGCGCTTGCGCGCGTCGGTGCACAGATAGAGCCGGGCGCCGGCGAGCCGCTCCCGCGCGCTCGCCCCCGCCCCGGCGGGCGCTGGGGCGGCTGAGCCCGCTGCGCCTCCCGCGAGTCCTGCGGCATCGGTGGCGGCTGTGGCACCTGTGGCGGCCATGCGGCGGTTTCCCCCCGGGTCGGCGGTGTACGGGCCGAGGCTCGGGGCCCCGGCCCGTACACCGGACGGTTGGACATGCGATGGATGTGCGGCTGTGGGCCGATCCGCCCAGGGACGGCGGATCAGCCGGCGAGCGCCGTGCTCGGCGGGATCGGGCGGCGGTCGCCCGGCCCCGGCGTCATCAGACGGCGAGCGCCTGGGCCCGGCGCTTCACCTCCGTGCCGCGATTCTCGCGCAGGGCCTGCGCCGGGGTCCCCGGCAGGGTCGGGTCGGGGGTGAAGAGCCACTCCAGCATCTCCACATCGCTGAAGCCGTCGTCCCGCAGGAGCGTCAGGGTGCCGGCCAGGCCCTTGACGACCTTGGCGTCGCCGATGAAGTCGGCGGGCACCTGGAGCACCCTGTTCTCGCCACGGCGCACCGCGATCACCTGGCCTTCCTTGACCAGCTGCCGGACGCGCGTCACCTCGACGCCGAGCCGTTCGGCGATGTCGGGCAGGTTGAGCCAGGCGGGGACGAGAGCATCGATCTTTGCGTCAATCTCGGTCACGGGACAAGCCTGCCATCTAGGACTGACAGTCGGTAGCCGGGAGGTCTCGGGACGCGCGGCGCCCGTGTCGCGCCCCGGCCCAGCGCACCGCCACGCGCGCGTGCCCGCTGGGGCAGGACACGCGCGCGTACCCCCTGGCAGAGGCCACGCGCGCGTACCGCCCCGAAACGCGGTGCGGTCCCACGGGCGGAACGGCCTCAGACCGTCGCGACCGCAGGACCGGGACGGCCTCAGACCGTCGCGTCCGCGGGACCGGGACGGCCTCAGACCGTCGCGTCCGCAGGACCGGGACGGCCTCAGACCGTCGCGGACTTCAGCGGCACCGACGGGTCGGCGGCCTGCCGCTGGTCCAGCCGGGCGCCGCGCTCGATGAGCTTGCGGCCCTGGGCCAGGTCGCGGGGGCGGCCGACCGCGAGCAGCGCGACCAGGACGCCCTCGCGCAGCCAGCACACCGACCAGGCGGCGGTGCCGGGGTCGCCGCGCCACAGGAGTTCGTCGGCGGCGGCGTGGTGCCCCGCGTACTGCACGAACCGGCCGAACTGCTCGGACCAGAAGTACGGCACCGGGTCGTACAGCGGCCCTTCCGCCTCGCCGCGCGCGATGTTGGCGGCGACGGTGCGCGGCCCCTGGAGCGCGTTGTCCCAGTGGTGCACCAGCAGCCGCTCGGCGTAGCGGGCGGACGGGAAGGAGGCGCAGTCGCCGACCGCGTAGACGTCCGGGAGGCTGGTGCGCAGCCGCTCGTCGGTGACCACGGACCGGTCCGGGGCCAGCTCGATGCCGGTGCCCGCCAGCCAGCCGGTGGCCGGGCGCGCGCCGATGCCGACGACCACCGCGCCGGCCGTCAGCCGGGTGCCGTCGTCCAGCAGCACGCTGCCCTCGGAGAGGGAGACGACGCGGGCGCCGGTGAGCAGTTCGGCGCCGCAGTCCGCGTACCAGCCCGCCATGTGGGCGGCGACCTCGGCGGGGAGGGCGCCCGCGAGCGGCCGGTCCGCGGCCTCCACGACGGTGACCTTGCAGCCCGCCTCACGGGCGGCGGTCGCGAACTCCGCGCCGATCCAGCCCGCCCCGACCACCACGATGTCGTGCTGGTCGGCGAGGACCGGGCGCAGCCGGACCGCGTCGTCCAGGGTGCGCAGCAGGTGGATGCCGGGGATGCCCTCGCTGCCGGGCAGGACGACGGGCTCGGCGCCGGTGGCGATGACGAGCCGGTCGTAGGGCTCGGGGCCGTCGGCGGTGTCCAGGACGCGTTCGGCGGGCCGCAGCCCGGTGACCTCGCGGCCCAGCCGCAGGTCGATGCCGAGGGAGTCGAAGTCCACCTCGAAGGCGGAGCCCTCGGACTTGCCGAGCAGCACGGCCTTGGAGAGCGGCGGTCGGTCGTAGGGCTGATGGGGCTCCGCGCCGAGCAGCGAGATCGCGCCCGTCCAGCCCTGTTCGCGGAGGGCGACGGCGGTCTGTACCCCGGCCACGCCCGCGCCGACGATCACGACGCGACGCCGGTCACTGGTGGTATTCGTCTGATCGCTCACCAGCTCACTGTATGGCTGCGGGCCTGCTGGGCCGGAGCGTCGCGCAGAGAGATCTCCACCACAACCGGGGCCCGCGGCGGCCCGGTTGCGCGCCCGGCCGGGCCCCGGCCCGTATCGGACGCTCCCTTTCGGCCGATTCGGGGCGCGTACTAGGGTGACCGGGGTAGAGCACTCGCGGGAGCCCGGACGGACCGGGCTGAGAGGGAGGCTGGACGGCCTCCGACCGTACGAACCTGATCCGGGTCATGCCGGCGAAGGGAGGGGCTGGACGCCCATGCACGCGTCTTCTTCGAAGCCACCGGGACGGGGAACGGCCTCCTGTGACGTCCTCGTCATCGGCGGCGGCGTCATCGGCCTGGTCACCGCCTGGCGCGCGGCCCAGCGCGGGCTGCGCACCGCCGTCGCGGACCCCGCGCCCGGCGGGGGCGCCGCGCAGGTCGCGGCCGGGATGCTGGCCGCCGTCACCGAACTGCACTACGGCGAGCAGGACCTGCTGGCCATCAATCTGGCCTCCGCGCGCCGCTATCCGGCGTTCGCGGCCGAGCTGACGGAGGCGAGCGGGCAGGAGATCGGCTACCGCGCCTGCGGCACGCTCGCCGTCGCCCTCGACGCCGACGACCGCGCCCACCTGCGGGAACTGCACGAGCTCCAGCAGCGCTCGGGGCTCGACTCGCAGTGGCTGTCGGGGCGCGAGTGCCGCCGTCTGGAGCCGATGCTCGCGCCGGGCGTGCGCGGCGGTGTGCGGGTCGACGGCGACCACCAGGCCGACCCGCGGCGCCTAGCCCGCGCCCTGCTGACGGCCTGCGAGCGCGCCGGAGTGGTCTTCCACCGTGCGGAGGCGCGGCGCCTGACGGTCGAGGCCGACCGGGCGACCGGCGCGGAGCTCTCCGACGGCGTCCGGGTCGCCGCGGACCGGACGGTGCTGGCGGCCGGCAGCCGCAGCGCGCTCCTCGCGGGCGTGCCCGAGCACGTGGTGCCCCCGGTCCGCCCGGTCAAGGGCCAGGTCCTGCGGCTGCGCGTGCCCGGCCCGTACGCGCCGTTCCTCTCCCGGACCGTACGGGCGGTGGTGCGCGGCGGCCCCGTCTACCTGGTGCCGCGCGAGAACGGCGAGCTGGTCCTGGGCGCGACCACCGAGGAGCTGGGCTGGGACACCACCGTCACCGCGGGCGGCGTGTACGAGCTGCTGCGCGACGCCCATGAGCTGGTGCCCGGCATCACGGAGCTGCCGCTCGTCGAGACCCGTGCCGGGCTGCGCCCCGCCTCCCCCGACAACGCCCCGCTGCTCGGGCCGACCGCCCTGCCCGGCCTCCTCACGGCCACCGGCCACTACCGCAACGGCGTCCTGCTGACCCCGTTCACCGGCGATGTGATGGCCGAGGCGCTGGCCGGCGACGGGCTGCCGACGGCGGCCCTGCCCTTCTCCCCGCAGCGTTTCCAGGCCCCCGCACCTCAGGAGCAGTCCGTATGACGCCCTCCCCGCCCGCCTCCGTCCGGCTCTCCCTCAACGGCGAGCCCCGCGAGGTCCCCGCCGATCTGACCCTGGACCGGCTGGTGGCCACGCTCACCACCGCGCACAGCGGCGTCGCCGCCGCCGTCAACGAGAGCGTCGTGCCGCGCGGCCAGTGGCAGGCCACCGCGCTCGGCGACGGCGACCGCGTCGAGGTCCTCACCGCGGTCCAGGGAGGCTGACATGACCGACACCGCGTTCCTCCCAGGGGCCCCCGCGACGGAAGCGGCCGGGGACCCGCTGACCATCGGCGGCGCCGCCTTCGGCTCCCGGCTGATCATGGGTACGGGCGGCGCGCCCAGCCTGGACGTGCTGGAGCGGTCCCTGCTCGCCTCCGGCACCGAGCTGACCACGGTGGCGATGCGCCGCCTGGACGCGACCGTGCGGGGTTCGGTGCTGTCGGTGCTCTCCCGGCTCGGCATCCGGGTGCTGCCGAACACCGCGGGGTGCTTCACCGCGGGCGAGGCCGTCCTCACCGCGCGGCTGGCCCGCGAGGCGCTCGGCACCGACTGGGTCAAGCTCGAAGTGGTCGCCGACGAGCGCACGCTGCTGCCCGATCCGATCGAGCTGCTGGACGCCGCCGAGACCCTCGTCGACGACGGCTTCACCGTGCTGCCGTACACCAACGACGACCCCGTGCTCGCCCGCAAGCTGGAGGACGCGGGGTGCGCCGCGATCATGCCGCTGGGCTCGCCCATCGGCTCCGGCCTGGGCATCCGCAACCCGCACAACTTCCAGCTGATCACCGAGCGCGCGGGCGTCCCGGTGATCCTGGACGCGGGCGCGGGCACCGCCTCCGACGCCGCGCTCGCCATGGAGCTGGGCTGCGCGGCGGTGATGCTCGCCTCGGCGGTGACCCGCGCGCAGGAGCCGGCGCTGATGGCGGCGGCCATGCGGCACGCGGTCGAGGCGGGCCGGCTGGCGTTCCGCGCGGGCCGCATCCCGCGCCGGCACTTCGCGCGGGCGTCCTCGGCGATGGAGGGCCTGGCGGAGCTGGACCCGGAGCGCCCGGCGTTCTGACCGGGCCGCCTGACCGGGCCGGAACGGACGCGTCCCCACGTCGGACCAGGCGCGTCCCCGCGTCCGACCAGGCGCGTCGCCGCGTCCGTACGCGCCCGACCGCTGGCCGTTCGGCTTCAGTTTCGCTTCAGTACGGCCGCGGCGGGCGCGCGGCGTCGGAGCTGTCGGTGACTGCTCGTAGACTCGTCTGCCGTGGATACGACCCTTCAGGACCCTCTCGTCGGGCAGCTGCTCGACGGCCGCTACCGAGTCGAGGCGCGCATCGCCGTCGGTGGCATGGCCACGGTCTACCGGGCCGTCGACACGCGGCTCGACCGCGTGCTCGCGCTCAAGGTGATGCACCCGGCGCTCGCCGCGGACGGCGCCTTCGTCGACCGGTTCATCCGGGAGGCGAAGTCGGTCGCGAGGCTCGCGCACCCCAATGTGGTGGGCGTCTTCGACCAGGGCACCGACGGCACGTACGTCTATCTCGCGATGGAGTACGTGGCCGGGTGCACGCTGCGCGACGTGCTGCGCGAGCGCGGCGCGCTCCAGCCGCGCGCGGCCCTCGACATCCTGGAGCCGATCCTCGCCGCGCTGGGCGCCGCCCACCGGGCGTCCTTCGTGCACCGCGACATGAAGCCCGAGAACGTGCTGATCGGCGACGACGGCCGGGTCAAGGTCGCCGACTTCGGGCTCGTCCGGGCCGTGGACAACAACACCACCGCCTCGACGGGGTCCGTGCTCGGCACGGTGTCGTACCTCGCCCCCGAGCAGATCGAGCACGGCACCGCCGACACCCCGGCCGACGTGTACGCCTGCGGCGTGGTGCTCTACGAGATGCTGACCGGCGCCAAGCCGCACACCGGCGGCACCCCGGCGCAGGTCCTCTACCAGCACCTCCACGACGACGTCGCGCCGCCGTCCGAGGCGGTGCCGGGGCTGCCCGCCGTGCTGGACGATCTGGTGGCGGCCGCCACCGCCCGCGCCCCCGAGGCACGGCCCGCGGACGCGGTGGAGCTGCTGGGCCTGGCCCGCGCGGCGCGCGCCGAGATGAGCGACGCGCAGCTGGACGCGGTGCCGCCGCAGGCTCAGACGGCCGAGCACGACGGTTCCGAGGACCGTACGAGCGTGATCCCGCGCTCCATCGAGGCGCGGGCGGCGCGGGCGGCGGACGACGCCTCGTACGACCGCACCACCCGGCTGGAGCGGCCGCCCTCCCCGCCGGCCGGCACGGGGATTCCCGGCGCGACGGCGGCGTCCGGCCGGCGCGGGCCGCGCCGCTCGGTGCTGGCGCTGCTCGGGGCGGTGCTGGTGATCCTGGTGGGCACGGGCGTCTGGTACATCAATTCCGGACAGTTCTCCACGGTCCCGGCCGTCCTGGACCTCACCCGGGCGCAGGCGGAGCACAAGCTCGACGAGGCCGGGCTCAAGTCGAAGGCCGAACAGGGCTTCAGCGACGTGGTGGAGCGCGGCCATGTCATCGGCACGGACCCCGCGCCGGGCAAGCGCATCCGCAACACCGGCACGGTGACCCTGACCGTCTCGCGGGGCCCCGAGCGCACCAAGGTGCCCAATGTCTCGGGCATCCCGCTCGACCAGGCGAAGAAGCAGATCACGGGCGCGGGGCTGACGGTCGGCAAGGTCCGCCAGGAGTTCAGCGACGAGACGGCCCAGGGCTCGGTGCTCGCCACCGAACCGGGGCCGGGCAGCGAGCGCCGGCCCGACACGGCCGTGGCGCTCACCGTCAGCAAGGGGAAGAAGATCGACATGCCCGGGGTGACGGGCGACTCGGTCGACGACGCGACCAAGGAGCTGAACGAGAAGGGTTTCAAGGTGAAGATCGCCGACGAGCAGGTCTTCTCCGAGGAGGACAAGGGCGACGTCGCCCGGCAGTCCCCGGCCGAGGACAGCCCGGCGGCGAAGGGCGACACCGTGACCCTCACGGTCTCCAAGGGCCAGGAGATGGTCGAGGTCCCGGACGTCACCGGCGACAAGACCGACGTCGCCAAGGAGAAGCTGACCGCCCTCGGCTTCGAGGTCGAGGTGAAGAAGCCGTTCTTCTTCCCGAAGGACACCGTGGACAAGCAGTCCGTCGACGGCGGCGACGAAGCCCCCAAGGGCAGCAAGATCACCATCACGCTCAAGGGACTCTGAGACTCATGCGCAACCCCGTCGGCGGCCACATCCCCGTGGCCGGCGGACTCGCGAAGACCGGCCTGCCGTACGCCGCGGAGATAGGCGCGGAGGCCGTGCAGGTCTTCGTCGCCAACCCGCGCGGCTGGGCGACGCCGCCGGGCGACCCGAAGCAGGACGAGGCGTTCCGGGCGGGCTGCGCGGAGCGGTCCCTGCCCGTGTACGTCCACGCGCCGTATCTGATCAACTTCGGCTCGCACACCGAGGCGACGGCCGAACGGTCCGTGGAGTCGCTGCGCCACTCGCTGCGCCGGGGCCGGGACATCGGGGCGCGCGGCGTCGTGGTCCATACGGGCGCGGCGACGGGCGGCCGGCACCGGAGCGAGGCGCTGGCCCAGGTCCGCGAGCGGCTGCTGCCGCTGCTGGACGAGCTCACCCACGACGACGACCCGTGGCTGCTGCTGGAGGGCACGGCCGGGCAGGGGGCCTCGCTCTGCTCGCTGGTGTGGGAGCTGGGCCCGTACTTCGACGCGCTGGAGCGCCATCCGAAGCTCGGCGTCTGCCTGGACACCTGCCATGTCTTCGCGGCGGGCCACGATCTCGCCGGGCGCGGCGGGATGCGGCAGACGCTCGACGAGCTGGTGTCGACCGTGGGCGAGGGGCGGCTGAAGCTGATCCACGCCAATGACTCCAAGGACGTCGTGGGCGCGCACAAGGACCGGCACGAGAACATCGGATCCGGCCATATCGGGGCCGAGCCGTTCCGGGAGCTGTTCGCGCACCCGGCGACGGAGGGCGTGCCGCTGACGATCGAGACGCCGGGCGGCAAGGAGGGGCACGCCGCCGACGTGGCGCGGCTGAAGGCGCTGCGCGACGGGCGCGACCCGGCGGACGGCCAGGCCCTGGAGAGGGCCTAGAGCTCCGGGCCGTCGCCCGGTTCCTCCTGGTAGGAGTAGCGCTGTTCGCGCCAGGGGTCGCCGATGTTGTGGTAGCCGCGCTCCTCCCAGAAGCCGCGGCGGTCGGCGGTCATGTACTCGATGCCGCGGACCCACTTGGGGCCCTTCCACGCGTAGAGGTGCGGGACCACGAGCCGGGCCGGGAAACCGTGCTCGGCGGTCAGCGGGTCGCCGTCCTTGTGGGTGGCGAAGATGGTCTTCGCGCTGGTCAGGTCGGACAGCCGCAGGTTCGAGCTGAAGCCGTACTCGGCCCAGACCATCACATGGGTGACGTCGCTCGCGGGCGGCGCGAGGTCGATGAGCGAGGTGGCGGGCACGCCGCCCCACTCGGAGCCGAGCATGCTGAACTTCGTGACGCAGTGCAGGTCCGCGGTGACCGTGGCGTACGGCAGCGCCGCGAACTCCTCGTGCGTCCAGCAGTGCTTGTCGCCGTCCGCCGTGGCGCCGAAGACGCGGAACTCCCAGCGGTCCGGCCGGAACTTGGGGACCGGCCCGTAGTGCGTCACCGGCCAGCCGCGCTGCAGCCGCTGCCCCGGGGGCAGCTGGAGGTGGTCTCCCTCACGGCTTTGCGACTGACCCATGACTCCATGGTGTCAGACCTTCGGGTGTGGTCATGACCAGCGCATCCGCTATTGGGGCAACTCGTACTAAGCGTGCACTTACTGGACGGTCCGCGAGGGCGGTGGAAGGATGCGCGCAACTTGCCCGTCCCCCGCTTGGAAGGAGCCTTGGCGATGCAGGGCGATCCCGAGGTCATCGAATTCCTCAACGAGCAGCTGACCGCCGAGCTGACCGCGATCAACCAGTACTTCCTGCACGCGAAGATGCAGGAGAACTTCGGCTGGACCAAGCTCGCGAAGTACACCCGCGCCGAGTCGTTCGACGAGATGAAGCACGCGGAGCTCCTCACCGACCGGATCCTGTTCCTGGAGGGGCTGCCCAACTACCAGCGGCTCTTCCACGTCCGGGTCGGCCAGACCGTCACCGAGATGTTCCAGGCGGACCGGCAGGTGGAGGTCGAGGCCATCGACCGGCTGCGGCGCGGGGTGGAGGTCATGCGGGCCAAGGGCGACATCACCTCGGCCAATATCTTCGAGTCGATCCTGGCCGACGAGGAGCACCACATCGACTACCTCGACACACAGCTGGAGCTGGTCGAGAAGCTCGGCGAGGCCCTCTACATCGCGCAGGTCATCGAGCAGCCGGACAGCTGACGGCGAAGGAGGGCGGACCGGGGCGGCGGTGCGGCCGGGCCCCGGGCGGACGCGGGGGTCAGGCGGCTTCCGCAGTGTACGGCGGCGGCTCGGAGGCATGCGCCGCGGGCTCGGCGGTGAGCGCCGCGGGCTCGCGCTGTTCGAGCAGCTCCCGGCGGGGGCACGCGCCGCGGCCGAGCAGGGCCTGGATGCGCTTGACGCAGCCGCCGCAGTCCGTGCCCGCCTTGCAGGCGGACGCTATCTGGCGCGGCGTGCAGGCCCCGGTGTCCGCGTGGTCGCGAACCTGCTGCTCGGTGATGCCGAAGCAGGAGCAGACGTACACGCGGTTCACCACCCGAGATCATTAAGTGAGGTTACCCTTACCTTACCCGGTCCGGTGGGCCGCTAACAACGCCGTGGGGCGCGGATCACAGGATCCGCGCCCCACTGTCCGTATTCCGGATGCCTACTGGTCCCGGTACATCTCCGCGACCAGGAACGCCAGGTCCAGCGACTGGCTGCGGTTGAGCCGCGGGTCGCAGGCCGTCTCGTAGCGCTGGTGCAGATCGTCGACGAAGATCTCGTCGCCGCCGCCCACGCACTCCGTGACGTCGTCGCCGGTCAGCTCGACGTGGATGCCGCCCGGGTGGGTGCCCAGCCCCTTGTGGACCTCGAAGAAGCCCTTGACCTCGTCCAGCACGTCGTCGAAGCGGCGGGTCTTGTGGCCCGAGGCCGCCTCGAAGGTGTTGCCGTGCATCGGGTCGCAGATCCACGCGACCTGCGCGCCGGACGCCGTGACCTTCTCCACCAGGGTCGGCAGCCGGTCGCGGACCTTGTCCGCCCCCATCCGGGTGATGAAGGTGAGCCGGCCCGGCTCGCGCTCCGGGTCGAGCCGCTCGATGAGCGTCAGCGCCTCTTCCGGGGTGGTCGTCGGGCCGAGCTTGACGCCGATCGGGTTGCGGATCTTGGAGGCGAACTCCAGGTGCGCGCCGTCCAGTTGGCGGGTGCGCTCGCCGATCCACACCATGTGGCCGGAGACGTCGTAGAGGTCGCCGGTCCGCGAGTCGACGCGGGTCAGCGCGGACTCGTAGTCGAGGACGAGCGCCTCGTGCGAGGCGTAGAACTCGACGGTCCGGAACTCCTCCGGGTCCACCCCGCAGGCGTTCATGAAGTTCATCGCCCGGTCGATCTCGCGGGCGAGCGCCTCGTAGCGCTGCCCGGAGGGCGAGGACTTCACGAAGTCCTGGTTCCAGGCGTGCACCTGGCGCAGGTCCGCGTAGCCGCCGGTGGTGAAGGCCCGTACGAGGTTCAGCGTGGCGGCGGAGGCGTGGTACATCCGCTTGAGCCGCTGCGGGTCCGGGATGCGGGCCGCCTCGGTGAACTCGAAGCCGTTGACGGAGTCCCCGCGGTACGTCGGCAGGGTCACCCCGTCGCGGGTCTCGGTCGGCTTCGAGCGGGGCTTGCTGTACTGGCCGGCGATCCGGCCGACCTTGACCACCGGCACCGAGCCGGCGTAGGTCAGCACGGCGCCCATCTGCAGCAGCGTCTTGAGCTTGTTGCGGATCTGGTCGGCTCCGACGGCGTCGAACGCCTCGGCGCAGTCGCCGCCCTGGAGCAGGAACGCCTCGCCACGGGCGACGGCTCCCAGGCGCTGGCGCAGCTGGTCGCACTCGCCCGCGAAGACGAGCGGCGGATAGGACTCGAGCTCCGCGATCACATCGCGCAGAGCCTCTTGGTCCGGCCAGTCAGGCTGCTGCGCCGCGGGCAGGGAGCGCCAGGTGTTGCCACCGGCGTGGATTTCAGCGTTCACGGTCACCCGCCACAGGTTACGTGGTCGGGGCGGTGCGTTACCCCCGCGCCCGGAAGATGAGACGGCGGACACGCCCGTACGCGGCCCCGGAGCCCTCCGCTTTCGGGGCCCCTGTCCGGGGTAGCTCGGACCATGGCCGGTTATGACCGTTCCGTGAAGAAGTTGTGGCCAAGGGGTGACCGCTTCTGCCAGTCTCTCCCCGCCCCGGTCGGGCCACGGCCGGGGCCGCCGTATGCCACCGCATGTCGTATGCCGCCGTGTGCCGCCGTCTTCAGAGGGAGTGCCCGTGAAGATCTTCCGCACCTCCACCGCCATCACCGCCGCCGCGGCCGCCGCCGCGCTGCTGCTGCTCGCCGCCGCGCCCGCCGAGGCCGCGCCGCCCGCCACCCACCCGGGGATGACCTGGGCGCGGATGGCCGACGGGCCCGACGGCAGCGTCCGGGTCGGCGGCCCCGGCGGCACGCAGAGCGACCCGTACAAGGGCGACACCCCGGCCACCGCGCTGCTGCCGGTGCTCTGCCTGAGAGTCGACGGCAGCCCGCTGCCGGACGGGCTGACCCCGGACTTCTACGGGGGCTGGGCGCAGGGCACCGTCGCGGCGAGCCGGCCCGTGAAGGGCTCCCGGCTCAACAGCCGCGCCGCCGCCGACAGCGTGTGCGCGGCGGCCTTCGGCGCGGGCTGGCGGATGGCCGAGTTCCACGACGGCCGCTACGGCCCCGACCTCCAGTACTCGGGCGGCTGGTCCTTCTGGGCCTACGGCGATCTGCCGAAGAACACCCGGTTCTGGACGGCGATCGACGACCAGCCGGCCAACCCCTGGAACTGACGGCCCCGGCAGGGACGGACCGGCCCGCTTCCCCGAACACCGCGTTCCGGGCCGGTCCGTCCGGTAAGGTGCCTGGCATGTTCGCGCACACGGTGCAGACGCACTCGAACCAGGCTTGGTGGTGGACCGCTCACTCGGCGGCCCACTGATCGCGCGTACACCGACTTCGCGAAGGCCGCCCGAGGGGCGGCCTTCCGTGCGTTCCACGGCCGTTCCTCCTCAGACAGAAGGAACTCCGCCATGCACCCCGACACCGCCGCTCTCGTGGACCGGCTGCTCGACGCCGACTGCCCGCCGTTCGCCCTGCTGCACCGCCGCACCCCCGGCCGCGCCGACGACACCGTGGAACTCCTCCTCGGACCGGTCGTCGAGGCCGAGCGGCTGACCGACATCCCCCTGCCGGCCGGGGCGCCCGACGCGGACGGACCGGTGCACGACGCGCTCGCGCTGGTGCCGTTCCGGCAGATCCGCGAGCGCGGCTTCGACGTGCGCGACGACGGGACGCCGCTGTCGGTGCTGCTCCCCCGCGAGTCCCGCGCACTGCCGCTCGCCGACGTCCTCGCCGCGCTGCCCGCGCACGAGGTGCGGGTCGAGGACGGGCGCTTCGACGTGAGCGACGACGCGTACGCGCGGATCGTCGAGCGGGTCGTCGAGGACGAGATCGGTACGGGCGAGGGCGCCAACTTCGTCATCCGGCGGACCTTCGGCGGGCGCGTCGAGGGCTTCTCCGCGGCCGACGCCCTCGCCCTCTTCCGGCGGCTGCTGGCCGGCGAGCGCGGCGCGTACTGGACGTACGTCGTGCACACCCCGGAGCGGACGCTGGTGGGCGCCAGCCCCGAGGTGCATGTGCGGATGTCCGGCGGCACCGTCGTGATGAACCCGATCAGCGGCACCTACCGCTACCCCTCCGAGGGCCCGGACGCCGACGGGCTGCTCGCCTTCCTGCACGACCGCAAGGAGGTGGAGGAGCTGTCGATGGTCGTCGACGAGGAGCTGAAGATGATGTGCACCGTCGGCGACATGGGCGGCGTCGTGGTCGGGCCGCGGCTCAAGGAGATGGCCCACCTCGCGCACACCGAGTACGAGCTGCGGGGGCGGACCTCGCGGGATGTGCGGGACGTGCTGCGGGAGACCATGTTCGCGGCGACCGTCACCGGCTCGCCCGTGCAGAACGCCTGCCGGGTCATCGGGCGGCACGAGCGCCACGGGCGCGGCTACTACGCCGGGGCGCTGGCCCTCATCGGCCGGGACGCGGGCGGCGCGCAGACCCTGGACTCGCCGATCCTGATCCGGACCGCGGACATCGACGGGCACGGCGCGCTCAAGGTGTCGGTCGGCGCCACGCTCGTCCGCCGCTCCGACCCGCGCGCCGAGGTCGCCGAGACGCACGCCAAGGCCGCGGGGGTGCTGGCCGCGCTCGGGGTGCGGCCCGCGCCCGTACGCGACACGGCGGCGCCGGCGGTCCGGCTCTCCGACGATCCGCGGGTACGGGCCGCCCTGGACGCCCGGCGCGGCGACCTCGCGCCGTTCTGGCTGCGGATGCAGACGCCGGAGCTGACGGGCGGGCTGCGCGGGCACGCGCTGGTCGTCGACGCCGAGGACACCTTCACCGCGATGCTCGCGCATCTGCTGCGGTCCGCGGGGCTGGAGGTGACGGTGCGTCGCTACGACGAGCCGGGCGTACGGGCGGCGGCGCTGACGCACGAGGGGCCGGTGGTGCTGGGCCCCGGGCCGGGTGACCCGTCCGACACCGCCGACCCGAAGATGCGCTTCCTGCGCTCCCTCACCGCCGAACTGCTGCGCGCGCACCGCCACGGGCTGCTCGGCGTCTGCCTGGGCCACGAGCTGATCGCCGCGGAACTCGGCCTGGAGATCGCCCGCAAGGCCGTGCCGTACCAGGGCGCCCAGGAGCGCATCGACTTCTTCGGCCGCCCGGAGACCGTCGGCTTCTACAACACCTTCACCGCCCGCTGCACCGACCACGCCGAAGTGGAACTGGCCATGCACCGCGTTGAATTGAGCCGCGACACCGCCACCGGCGACGTCCACGCCCTGCGCGGCACGGGCTTCGCGGGCGTCCAGTTCCACCCGGAGTCGGTACTGACCCTGAACGGCGCGGCCATTGTGGCGGACGTGCTGGCGGCGGTGGCGGTCGGCTGACGACCGCCCGGCCGGCGCGCGGCGGGGGCCGCCGGGCGGGGCGTTCGGGCGCCCCGCCGCGACGGCCCCGGTGCGAGGTGCGGGCGGCCGTCGGCCGGAGAAGCTCTCAGCCGAAGAACACGCCGACCTCGGCGTACAGCTCGGGGGCGACCGTCTTGATCTTCGCGGTCGCCTCGGCGAGCGGTACGCGCACGATGTCCGTGCCGCGCAGGGCGACCATCGAGCCGTACGCCCCGTCCCGCACCGCCTCGATGGCGTGCAGCCCGAACCGCGTGGCGAGCCAGCGGTCGAAGGCGCTGGGCGTACCGCCGCGCTGGACGTGGCCGAGCACGGTCGTACGGGCCTCCTTGCCCGTCCGCCGCTCGACCTCCTTCGCCAGCCACTCCCCCACGCCCGACAGCCGGACATGGCCGAAGGAGTCCTGCGTCTGGTCCTTGAGGACCATGTCGCCGTCCTTCGGCATGGCGCCCTCGGCGACGACGACGATCGGGGCGTAGCTGGACTTGAACCGGGAGGTGACCCAGGAGCAGACCTGGTCGACGTCGAAGCGCTGCTCGGGGATGAGGATGACGTTGGCCCCGCCCGCGAGCCCGGAGTGCAGGGCGATCCAGCCCGCGTGCCGGCCCATCACCTCCACCACCAGGACCCGCATGTGCGACTCGGCGGTGGTGTGCAGCCGGTCGATGGCCTCGGTGGCGATGTTGACGGCGGTGTCGAAGCCGAAGGTGTAGTCCGTCGCGGAGAGGTCGTTGTCGATGGTCTTGGGCACGCCGACGCACGCGACGCCGTACTCGCCCGAGAGCCGGGCGGCGACGCCGAGCGTGTCCTCGCCGCCGATCGCGATGAGGGCGTCGACCTCTTCCTTGACGAGGTTCTCCTTGATCCGGCGGATGCCGTTCTCCACCTTGAGGGGGTTGGTCCGCGACGACCCCAGGACCGTGCCGCCGCGCGGCAGGATGCCGCGGACGGCCGGGATGTCGAGGGGCACCGTGGCGCCTTCGAGCGGCCCGCGCCAGCCGTCCTTGAAGCCGGTGAACTCGTAGCCGTACTCCTGGACGCCCTTGCGGACTACCGCGCGGATGACCGCGTTGAGTCCGGGGCAGTCGCCGCCACCGGTCAGCACTCCGACCCGCATGGAATCTCTCCTTCTCGCACAGGGACCCGACCCCGGTCACGCTAATGGTGATCCAGGCCACAAGGGATGGTGCGATCGGCGAATTCCCCGCCCACGGCGGCGAGTTGACCCAAAGCCTTCACCCGTACGAGCGGACGCGCGACACCTGCGCGGGCTATGTCAGTCCATCAGGGGCGCGGAGAGCCGCAACCGGCCGCGGCCGGTCGTACGTCCCGCGGAACGGAACCCGGACCCGGCGCGCGGCGCTACGCGTCGTCGAGGCCGCGCTCTATCGCGTACCTCACCAGCTCCACCCGGTTGTGCAGCTGCAGCTTCCCCAGGGTGTTCTGCACGTGGTTCTGCACCGTCCGGTGCGAGATGACGAGCCGCTCGGCGATCTGCTTGTACGAGAGCCCCTTGGCCACCAGCCGCAGCACCTCCGTCTCCCGGTCGGTCAGCTGCGGGGCCTTCGGCTCGTCGGGCGCGGCCGGCGCCGGGTCGCTGGCCAGCCGCCGGTACTCGCCGAGGACCAGCCCGGCGAGGCCCGGCGTGAACACCGGATCGCCGACCGCCGTCCGGCGCACCGCGTCCACCAGCTCCTCCGTGCTGGCCGACTTCAGCAGATAGCCGGTCGCGCCGGACTTCACCGCCTCCAGCACGTCGGCGTGCTCGCCGCTCGCGGAGAGCACCAGCACCCGCAGCGCGGGGTTCTCCCCGACCAGCTCGCGGCAGACCCGCACCCCCGGCATCCCCGGCAGGTTGAGGTCCAGGACCAGCACATCGGGCGCGGCGGCCTGCGCCCGGCGCACCGCCTGCGGCCCGTCGCCGGCCGTGGCGACCATGTCGAACCCGGCCGCCGCCAGGTCGCGGGCGACCGCGTCCCGCCACATCGGGTGGTCGTCGACGACCATCACCTTCAGCGGCCGCTCGTCCACCGCCGTGCCCACCGTCTCACTCTCGCTCTCACTCACTGCCGTCCTCCATTCCCCCGCGGAACTCTCAGTTCGACTTCCGTGCCCTGCCCCGGTACGGAGACCAGTTCGGCGCTGCCGCCCAGGTCCCGCAGCCGCCCGCGGATCGACAGCGCGACGCCCATCCGCCCCTCCCGCTCGGCGTCCGCCAGCCGCCCCTCGGCGATGCCCGGCCCGTCGTCCCGTACGGTCACGAGCACTTCTCGCGGCTCGTCCTCCAGCAGAATCCAGGCCCGCGCCTCCTCACCCGCGTGCTGGCGGACATTGTCCAACGCGGCACTGACAGCGGCCGCCAGCTCCACCGCCGCACCCGCCCCGAGCATCACCGGCGTACCCGGTTCCGCGAAGGAGACCCGCGCCCCTGCGTGCACGGCCAGCAGCACCCGTACGTCGCAGGGCCCGCCGTCGCCGCCCTCCGGCGCGGCCGCGAGCTTCCCCGACGCCCGTACGGCCTGGACCAGCTCGGCGTCCTTGGCGTCCTGCTCGGGCGTGCGCTGGGCGGGCACCATGCCGCTGGAGACCAGGGAGCGCAGCGCGATCTCCTGCTCCCCCGCCATCCGGCCCAGCTCGGCCGCCTCGCCGCCGATCTCCGCGCCGCGCCGCTGCACCATGGCCAGCACCTGGAGGACGCTGTCGTGGATGTCGCGGGCCAGCCGCTCGCGCTCGCGGGTCGCCGCCTCGATCTGGAGGGCGCGGGCGAGGGTCCGCTCACTGGCGCGGGCCACCTCGACGATGTAGCCGATGGCGATGGAGGCGACCCAGACCAGCAGCACGTTGTGGACGGTGTCGCGGGCTATGCCGCCGCGCTCGACGAGGTTGGCGATCGCCACCAGGGTGGAGGCGAGGGCGGCCCACCGCCAGCCGCCCTTGATCGCGAAGCCGAGGACCGCGCCGGCCACCCATATGGAGGGCAGGGTGGGCGCCCCGTCGTCTATCCGGGCCCAGGAGTCGACGGCGGAGGTGAGCAGGATGCCGCCCAGCGCGATGGTGAGGTCGCCGACCAGGAACCGCTTGGTGCAGCGCTCCGGGGACGTCGTCCGGCTCCAGGTCAGGGCCATCCAGCCGGTGAGGCCCGCCATGTAGCAGGCGGCGCCCAAGGGGTGCGCGAAGTCGCGGTAGTTGACGATGAAGAGCGCGAGCGCGTAGCCGAGCGTCAGTATGCGGTAGCCGGTCAGCGCCCGCCACAGCGGCAGCTCGACCGACATCCGTATGACGCGCGGCGGTTTCGTCCGCTCCGGCTTCGTCCGCGGCCACCGCCTGTCCTGTGCCATTGCCCCACCCCTCGCCGGGAGCGGCTACGCCCCGGGCTTGCGTGTCTTCGCGGCCTCGGCCCCCTTGGCCTTCGCGGCCTTCTCTTCCTCCGCGGCCTTCTTCGCCTCTTCGGCGATCTGCCGCTTGGCCGCCGTCGCGTAGATGTCCACGTATTCCTGGCCGCCGAGCTTCATGATCTCGTACATGACCTCGTCGGTCACCGAGCGCAGAATGAAGCGGTCGCTTTCCATGCCGTGATAGCGGCTGAAGTCGAGGGGTTCGCCGATCCTGATGCCCGGCCGCATCAGTTTGGGCATCACCTTGCCCGGCGGCTGGATCTTCTCGGTGTCGATCATCGCGACGGGAATGACGGGCGCCCCGCTGGCCAGCGCCACGCGGGCCAGGCCGCCCGGCTTGCCGCGGTAGAGCCGCCCGTCCGGGGACCGGGTGCCCTCCGGATAGATGCCGAACAGCTCGCCGCGCTCCAGCACCTCCAGGCCGCTTTTGATCGCCGCGTCCCCCGCCCCGCGCCCGCCCGAGCGGTCGACCGGGAGCTGTCCCACGCCCTTGAAGAAGGCGGCGGTCAGCTTTCCCTTGACTCCCGGGGAGGTGAAGTACTCCGCCTTCGCGATGAAGGTGACCTTTCGGTGGAGTACGGCCGGAAGGAAGAAGGAGTCGGAGAACGACAGGTGATTGCTGGCGAGAATCGCGGGGCCTTCGTCGGGGATGTTCTCCAGGCCCTCCACCCACGGCCGGAAGGCGACCTTCAACGACCCGCCGATGGACAGCTTCATAGCGCCGTAGAACAACCGAGGACCTCCTGTATGCGACGAGGAGACCTTACCTGCCTACCCGCCGTGCGGCGCTCCGCGTACGCTGAGGTGCAGACCCTCCCGCCCCCATTTACCGATCGGAGACATCGGTGCCGCTCCTCCCCGGAGCCGAGCCGTTCCGCCACGAAGGCGGAGAGGTAGGCGTCCTCGTGTGTCACGGCTTCACCGGCTCCCCTCAGTCCGTACGGCCCTGGGCCGAGTCCCTCGCGCGGCGGGGCCTCACGGTGTCCCTGCCGCTGCTGCCCGGCCATGGCACGCGCTGGCAGGACATGCAGGTCACCGGCTGGCAGGACTGGTACGCGGAGGTGGACCGGGAGCTGCGGGCGCTGCGCGAGCGGTGCGCGAAGGTCTTCGTGTGCGGGCTGTCGATGGGCGGCACGCTGGCGCTGCGGCTGGCCGCCGAGCACGGCGACGGCGTCAGCGGCCTCGTCCTGGTCAACCCCGGCAACAAGATGCACGGGCCGGCCGCCCGGACGCTGCCCGTGACGCGCCATCTGGTGCGTACGGCCAAGGGCATCGCCAGCGACATCGCCAAGCCGGGCTGCCCGGAGATCGGCTACGGCCGGGTGCCGCTGCACGCCGCGCACTCGCTGCGCCGCCTCTTCCAGGTGGTCGACGCCCAACTGCCGCAGGTCACGCAGCCGTTGCTGCTGCTGCACAGCCCCGAGGACCATGTGGTGCCGCCGGTCGACTCGGCGCGCATCCTGGGCCGGGTCTCGTCGCGGGACGTGACGGAGCGGCTGCTGGAGCGCAGCTACCACGTGGCGACGCTCGACTACGACGCGGAGTTCGTCTTCGAGGAGACGTACGCGTTCATCGGCCGGCTCGCTCCGAGCGCCGCCGAGGACGCCGGCAAGGAGGGGACGGCTGCCAGTGGCTGAGCGAAACGCGGATCGCGAGGACGGGCGCGATCCGCTGAGCGGTACGGACGGCGGGAGCGGCGACGGCCGCCCCGCGAAGGGCGCGGACGAGCCGCCCGCCGGGACCCCCGGCGAGCCGCCCGCCGCCCCCGCTGCCGACGCCCCGAAGCCCGCGCCCGAGCCGCTGGACGAGGACGCGGTCTGGGCGGCGCTCGTCGCCGCGTACGGCGAGCAGCCCGATCCGGAGACCGGCCGCTGGCCGGCCACCGGGGGCGACGAGCCGGACGACGAGCGGAAGGGGCCGGTCAAGGAGGCGCCGGAGCCCGCGCTGCCCGAGCAGGACCAGCCGAAGCAGCCGGACCGGCCCGATCCGCTGAACAAAGCGGACGGGCCCGGCCGGTCCGCGGGCAGCTTCATCGTGTACGCGCCCGGCGTCGGCCCCCGCGACCACACCCCGGCCGAGGAGGGCCCCGACGAGGGCCACTTCGTGCCGCCCGAGCCGCCGCCGCTCCCGTCCATGGACGTCACGGCCCGGTTCGCCTGGCTCGCAGTCCTCGGCGGCCCGCTGCTGCTGCTCGTCATGGTCCTGCTCCGCCAGGAGCTGACCTGGTGGATCACCACCCTCGGCGTGGGCGGCTTCCTCGGCGGCTTCGCCACCCTGGTCATACGGATGAAGGACGGCGACGACGAGGAGGACGACGACCCGGGCCGCGGCGCGGTCGTCTGAGCCCGGCTCCGTCGCGTACGAGCGCCCGCCCAGAAGCCGATCCGGGCGGGCGCTCTTCGCCTACGGGCGTACGTTCAGGACTCCGCGGCCGGCACCCGCAGCGCGGCCAGCACGGGCAGGTGGTCCGTGGCGGCCCGCAGATCGCTCTCGGTGACGCCCGGCAGCCCCATGGGGACGCCGCAGCCGAGCACCTCGACGCCGTCGGTCGCGAAGACCGCGTCGATGCGCTGGAGCGGGTCGCCGAGCCGGGTGGTGTGCTCGCGGCCCCAGGGCTTGGCGGCCCAGCCGTCGTGCAACGCGCCCGCCAGCAGGCCGAAGGTGCGGCCGTCGGGGCGGTCGTTGAGGTCGCCGGCGGCCACGGCGTGCGGGACGCCGAGGGCGGCCAGCTCGTCGAGGAGCAGCTTCCCCTGCCCGTACCGCTCCTCGTCGCTCATGCTCAGGTGGCAGCTGAGGACGCCGAGGCGGGCCCGGCCGAAGCGGAGCACGGCGGTGGCGAAGCCGCGCTGGTGCAGGCCCGGCGTGCGGGGCAGCAGGATGTCGCGCGCGTGCTCCACCTGCGGCCGGAGCGTGGAGAGGATCATCGGGCCGGAGGCGGTGGCGCCGCCGCCGACGTAGACCAGGCCGGCGGCGCGGGCGAGCCGGGCGGCGGCCTTGCGCCAGCGGAAGAAGCGCGGCGCCTCCTGGACGCAGACGACGTCGGGGGCGCAGGCCCTGATCACGCGGGCCAGCGCGTCGGTGTCGTCGCGCATGGAGCGGATGTTGTAGCTCAGCACGCGGACCAGCGCCGAGCCGTCGGGTTCGGTACGGGAAGCGGGCAGGTCCGCGAGCATCGCATCGCCCCTGTCTGTGGTTGGCGTCATCGGGAGGGAAGCCGTGCTGTCAGCCCTGGCGCGCCAGGTCCGCGGCGCCCACCAGCCCCGCCTCGCCGCCGAGCCGCGCTGCGAGCACCTGGGCGTGCGGCCGCCACTGGCCGCCGACCAGCCAGCGGCGGAAGGACTTGCGGATCGGGTCGAGGACCAGGTCGCCCTCGTCCGAGACGCCGCCGCCGACGATGAACGCGGACGGGTCGAAGAGCGAGGCCAGGTCGGCGAGGCCGGCGCCGGCCCAGCGGGCGAGCTCGCGGAAGGAGTCGACGGCCACGGGGTCGCCGCGGCGGGCGGCGGCGCTGATGTGTTTGCCCTGGATGCCGTCGACGGTGCCGTCGCCGAGGGAGAGCAGGATCTCGGCGTTCTCGGGGGTGGCGTTGGCGCGCTGGTGCGCGTAGCGGACGAGGGCGCGGCCGGAGGCGTACTGCTCCCAGCAGCCCTGGCTGCCGCAGCCGCACAGCAGCCCGTCGGGCACGACGCGGATGTGGCCGAACTCGCCCGCGACGCCGAACCGGCCGCGGCGCAGCTTGTTGCCGATGATGACGCCGCCGCCGAGGCCGGTGCCCAGCGTGATGCAGATGACGTCCTCGTGGCCCTTGCCCGCGCCGAACTTGTACTCGCCCCAGGCCGCGGCGTTGGCGTCGTTCTCGACGACGACCGGCAGCGAGATCCGCTGCTCGACCTTGTCCTTGAGCGCCTCGTGGCGCCAGTTGATGTTCGGGGCGAACAGCACCGTGGCCCGCTTGTCGTCCACATAGCCCGCGGCGCCGATGCCGACGGCCTCGATGTCGTACCCGGCGCTGACCGTGCGCACCGCTTCCGCGATGGCGTCGATGACCCCCTCGGGGGTCTCGGGGGTCGGCACCTTGCACGTCGCGAGGATCGAGCCTTCTTCGTCGACAACGCCGGCCGCGATCTTCGTGCCGCCGATGTCGACGCCGATGGTGAGTCCCATGTGTCCCTCAGTTTTCCGGTCGAACCCCGCCGGGCCCCACGTTACCGGAGGGGGGACGGCGTCCGGTCCGGACCGGAAGAGCGGACGCGGGCCTACCGTTCGGCGGGCCTCGCCTTCAGCGGGCCCCCGTCGAGCGGCCTCCCGTTCAGTCGAGGTCGATGCGCTCCGTGCCGCCCGTGCCGCCGGTGCCGTCCTCGCCCTTCGAGCCGCCCTCGCCGCTCGCGCCGCCCGCGCCCCTGGTCCAGCGCCGCTCCTGGTTCTCGACGGCGGAGCGGTAGGCGGCGAGCAGCTCCGAGCCGGCCGCGGCCAGGTGGTCGAAGACCTCGGGGTTGCGCTCGATCACCGGCTCCACGGCGTTCTTCGCCTGCGTGATCAGCTGCCGTACGGCCCCTTGGGCGGCCAGCCCGGCGAGCGGCAGCTCGATGCCGGACACCTTGTCCGCCACGGCGTCGACGAGC
Organism: Streptomyces sp. NPDC050617; assembly: GCF_040654795.1. Lineage (NCBI taxonomy): Bacteria > Bacillati > Actinomycetota > Actinomycetes > Kitasatosporales > Streptomycetaceae > Streptomyces > Streptomyces sp. NPDC050617. The sequence continues at coordinate 32,689 of NZ_JBFAIS010000032.1, forward strand.
TTGCGCAGTTCCTCCGCGGCGGAGCCGGGGGGCGGCCCGTACTGCCGGCGGCGGCGCTCCTTCTCCGCGGCGAGGTCCTCGGCGCACGCCTTCTCCCAGGCGTCGGGCTCCGCCCTGTCGTCGACGGGGCGCTCGGTGGCATCGCTCATGGCGGACTCCTGCGACGAGGCTGCTGTTCCCCTCGACGTTACCCGAACGGCGCACAGCGGTGGTCCGCGCCGCCGCGCCGCGCCACGGGTCGCGGCCGTGCTCAGAAGCTCTTCGGCCACAGCGCGGGGTCGGGGGTGAACCGCACCCGCAGCACGCCGTCCCGCAGCCCCGCGCCGGAGACGGAGCAGCGGCGCAGCGCGGAGGGCAGGGGCAGGACGCGGCGGAAGGGGCTGACGCTGACGATGAGTTCGTCGCCGCGCCGTATCAGGTCGAGGCCCTCGCGCCGGGCGCCGGGCAGCGGCAGCAGCCAGACGAGCACGCCGTCGTCGGCGAGCCGGTCCTCGACGGTCCACGGGTCGGCGGCGCGGCCGTGCCGGGTTTCGGGGACGAGGCCGAGCGCCTCGAAGCCGCCCAGCTCCGCCATGTCGTCCGGCCCCTGGATGTCGCGACCCAGGTGGGGCAGTTCACGGACGGCCGTCGCGGCGTTCGCGTACTCCTCGTGGATCTCCTTGAGCGCGGTCTGCTGGCGGCCGGAGAGGGCGGCGAGGAAGGGGTCCGCGGAACCGGTCGGCAGCAGCCGGTTGGCGACGACGGAGTCGACGCGGCAGCCCTGGAGGGCGAGGCCGGCGCGGGCGGCGCGCAGCGCGTCGGCGGCGTGCGCCCCGGGTTCGAGGACGAGGCGCACGGTCGTCGCGGCCGACTCGATGACGCCCTGTACGGCGGCGAGTTCATGCTCCGCGTACTCCGCGTGCTCGTACAGCTTCTGGGCGGGCATCGGCACGCCGACGAGCTGGGCGAGCATGGGCCGCAGCGCGCGGGCGGCCTGCCGTTCGGTGGGCAGCAGGCGGCGCAGATAGCGGCGCAGCTGCTCGGGCAGCGCGAGCAGCCGGACCGTCTCCGGTACGGGCGGGGCGTCGACGACGATCAGGTCCCAGCCGCCGTCGGCGTGCGCGGAGCGCAGGGCGGCGAGCGTCGCGAAGGCCTCGGCGCCGGGCGGCTCGGTCAGCTCCTCGGCGTCGAAGGGCGCCGCGCCGAGCAGGTCGAAGAGGGAGGCGGCGCGCTCCTGGAGGTCCTGGGCGTGGCCGCGGAAGCGGGCGTCGGCGTCGATGCGGGCGGCCCACAGGCCGGGGGCGGCGGGTATCGGCTCGGCGGGCCCGGGCGATTCGGCGGGGAGGGCGGCGGCGAGCACCGCGTCGGGGACGGGGCCGCGGTCGGCGGTGAGCAGCAGCGTCCGGCGGCCCGCGCGGGCGGCGGCGAGCGCCGTGGCGGCGGCGACGGTGGTGCGGCCCGCCCCGCCGGTTCCGGTGACGAGGACCGTACGCACGAGGAGCCTCCGGCGGTGGGGAGCGTGGTTCGAGGGACGGCGCCCGCTACTGGGAGGCGCCGTGATGTGGGGGAGCTTGGTGGGGGGCTTGATGCGGGGGGGCTTGCTGGGAGGGGAGACCGGGGCCGACGCGTCGCCCGGTGGGGGCGCGGTGCGGCGCTACTTCGCGGGCGCGTCAGGGGCGGCGCCGCCCTCGACGCGCTTCTTGAGTCCGGCCAGCGCCCGGTCGATGACGACCTTCTCGGCCTTGCGCTTGATCATCCCGAGCATGGGGATCTTGACGTCGACGGTGAGCTGGTACGTCACCTCGGTGTGCTTGCCGCCGGCGGCCGGGGCCAGGCTGTACGAGCCGTCGAGCTGGCGCAGCATCTGGGACTTGACCAGCGACCAGCTGACCGTGTCCCCGGCGTCGCTCCAGGTGTAGGCGAGGGTGTGGTCGTCCTTGATCGCGCCGGCGTCGAGGACGAGCCGGACCTGTGCGGCGCGGCCCTGGTCGTCCTTGGCCAGCACCTCGGCCTCCTTGACCTCCCCGGTCCACTCCGGGTAGCGGTCGAAGTCGGCGATCACCGCCATGACCTCGTTCGGGGCCGCCTCGACCGTGATGCTTGAGCTGGTGTGTTCCGCCATCTCCGTGGCTCCTCCGTACCGGTCCGCCGCCTGGTGTGCCTGCCGGTGAAGGCTACCGCGCGCCGGTCGAACGGCAGACCGCACCTCGACTCAGCGTGACGGCCGGCGCCCCGCGCCCGCCCGGCCGGACCGCCGGCGACCGCCGCGGGCCCGTGCCTCCACCCTAGGAGTGCCCCGATTCACCACTGGAGTGCCCAAGGGGTGCCGGTGGACGCGAAGTGACCGACATTGACGCATTCTGTCGCCCCGATGCGCATCCTGCGGGCGAGCGGCTGGTGGACGTGGCCGAAGACGGAGTACGCCGGGCGGAGCTCGCGGATGGCGTCGAGGAGGGCCGAGCTGCCGCGCTCGAAGCGGCGCGCGACGGTGTCGTAGCAGAGCTCCGGGACCTCGGGCGGGATGTGCGAGCAGAGCACGTCCACCTCGCCCAGGGCGGCGATCTTCGCGGCGTAGACGTCCTCGTCGACCTCGTACGGGGTGCGCATCGGCGAGGGCAGCCCGCCGCCGACGAAGCCGAAGACCCGGCCGCCGATCTCGACGCGCTCGCCGTCGAGCACGGTGGTGCCGGGGCCCGCGAATTCCGGCCAGAGCCGGGGGATGTCGACATTGCCGTACGTCGCGTAGGTGGGCGTGGGGAGTGCGGCGAACAGCTCCGCGTACTGCTTGCGCACGGCGGTCTCGATGGCGCTCTCGCGGTCGATGCCGTCCCAGAGCCGGCGGCCGAGCTCACGGGCCTCGTCGAAGCGGCGGGCGGTGCGCAGCTCGACGAGCCGGTCGGCGTTGGCCGCGCCGAAGAGGTCCGGGAAGATGCCGCGGGAGTGGTCGGCGTAGTCGAGGAACAGGATGAGATCACCCAGGCAGACCAGGGCGTCGGCGCCGTCGCCCGCTCTGGCGAGATCCGTGCTGTTGCCGTGCACATCGCTGACCACATGGACTCGCATACGGATCACCCTAGGCCGAATGTCGTCGCCTCCGGAAGGTCCCCGACCTGCGGTTACTTCCCGGTCACTGGAAGGAGGGACTAGTCTGCCAGGACCAGTCCCATGGCATGCGGCGCGTCGTGTGACGCAACGAACATCTGGGCGGCACCCCTATCCCATGGCCATACCGGTGGGTAACGTCCGGGCCGTCCGATCCCCTGCCTGACATGGACCGCAGCCGGCGCGACGCCCCCGACGACGTAGCGGCGCCGGCGCCCGACGAGGAGCAGCAGTCTTGCGCGAGTTCAGCCTTCCGGCCCTGTACGAGGTCCCCGCGGACGGCAACCTGACGGACCTGATCCGCCGCAACGCCGCGCAGCGCCCGGAGGTGACGGTCATCGGCCGCAAGGTCGACGGCCGCTGGCAGGACGTGAGCGCCGCCGCCTTCCTCGCCGAGGTCCGCTCCGCCGCGAAGGGGCTGATCGCCTCCGGGGTGCGGCCGGGCGACCGGGTGGGCCTGATGTCCCGCACCCGGTACGAGTGGACGCTGCTGGACTTCGCCGTCTGGAGCGCGGGCGCGGTCACCGTCCCCGTGTACGAGACCAGCTCGCCGGAGCAGATCCAGTGGATCCTCGGCGACTCCGGCGCCGTCGCCTGCCTGGTGGAGTCCCCGGAGCACGAGGCCGCCGTGGAGTCCGTACGGGACCGGCTGCCGGAGCTCAAGGACATCTGGCAGATCGAGCGGGACGCCATCGGGCGGCTGCGCAGCGCCGGGGAGGGGCTGTCCGACGCCGTCGTCGACCAGCGCAGCGCCCTCGCGGTCGCCGACTCCCCCGCCACCATCGTCTACACCTCGGGCACCACCGGCCGCCCCAAGGGCTGCGTGCTGACCCACCGCAGCTTCTTCGCGGAGGTCGGCAATGTGGTGGAGCGGCTGAAGCCGCTGTTCACGACGGGCGAGTCGGCGGTCCTGCTGTTCCTGCCGATCGCGCACGTCTTCGGCCGGCTGGTGCAGCTGGCCGCGGTGATGGCCCCGATCAAGCTGGGGCACGTCAGCGACATCAAGCACCTCACCGACGAGCTGGCGACGTTCCGGCCGACGCTGGTGCTGGGCGTGCCGCGGGTCTTCGAGAAGGTCTACAACGGGGCGCGGGCCAAGGCGCAGGCCGACGGGAAGGGCAGGATCTTCGACCGGGCCGCCGAGACGGCCGTCGCCTACAGCCGCGCCCTCGACACCCCGAAGGGCCCCTCCCTCGGGCTGCGGATCAAGCACAAGATCTTCGACCGGCTGGTCTTCCGCAAACTGCGGGCCGTACTCGGCGGCCGCGCCACGCACGCCATCTCCGGCGGCGCGCCGCTCGGCGAACGGCTCGGCCACTTCTACCGCGGCATCGGCTTCGCCGTCCTGGAGGGGTACGGGCTCACCGAGTCCTGCGCCGCCACCGCCTTCAACCCCTGGGACCGGCAGAAGATCGGCACGGTCGGGCAGCCGCTGCCGGGCTCGGTGGTCCGCATCGCCGACGACGGCGAGGTGCTGCTCCACGGCGAACACCTCTTCACCGGCTACTGGAACAACGAGACGGCGACCGCCGACGCGCTCGCCGACGGCTGGTTCCACACCGGGGACCTGGGCACCGTCGACGAGGACGGCTACCTGTCGATCACCGGCCGGAAGAAGGAGATCATCGTGACCGCGGGCGGCAAGAACGTCGCCCCCGCCGTCCTGGAGGACCGCATCCGCGCCCACGCGCTGGTCGCCGAATGCATGGTGGTCGGCGACGGCCGCCCCTTCGTGGGCGCGCTGATCACCCTCGACGAGGAGTTCCTGCCGCGCTGGCTCGCGGACCACGGCCGCCGAGGCGGGCTGACGCCCGCCGATCTCGCCTCCGATCCCGAACTCCTGGCGGAGGTGCAGAAGGCCGTCGACGACGGGAACGCCGCCGTCTCCAAGGCGGAATCCGTACGCAAGTTCCGGGTGCTCCCGACCCAGTTCACCGAGGAATCCGGCCACGTCACGCCATCGCTGAAGCTCAAGCGAGGCGTAGTCGCCAAGGAATTCGCCGCCGACATCGAATCCCTCTACTCCGCGTAGCCGCACAGACTTCGTCCTCAATCGCCGGACGGGCTGAATGTGCCGTCCTCAATCGCCGGACAGGCTCGAACGAGCCTGTCCGACAACTCCCGCGGCCCGGCCAAATCAAGCCCGTCCGGCGCTTGAGGACACGGATTCAGCCCGTCCGGCGCTTGAGGACACCGAGCCCGCCCGGCGATTGAGGGCGCGGGTCAGAGAAGGCGGGCGAGGCGGCCAGCCAATTGGTCCCAGCGCCACCGCTCCTCCACCCAGGCCCGGCCCCGCTCCCCCATCCGGCGACGCAGATCCGCGTCGCGCAGCAGGTCGATGACACGGTCCGCCGCACTGGTCGGCGACCCGCCCCGCACCACGAACCCCGTCTCCCCGTCGAGCACGGCGTCCGGCGCCCCGCCGGAGTCCCCGGCCACAACCGGCAGTCCGGTGGCCGAAGCCTCCAGATACACGATCCCGAGCCCTTCGACATCGAGCCCGCCCCGCCGCGTACGGCACGGCATCGCGAAGACGTCGCCCGCGCCGTGGTGCGCGGGAAGCGCGGCCCACGGCACCGGGCCGGTGAAGCGGACCGAGTCCGCGACCCCGGTGTCGGCGGCGAGTCTGCGCAGGTCCCGACCGTACGGACCGTCCCCGACGATCAGCAGCACCGCGTCCGGCACCGCGGCCAGGATCCGCGGCATGGCCTGGATCAGCGTGTCCTGCCCCTTGCGCGGTACGAGCCGGGAGACGCAGACGACGACGGGGCGGTCCGTGAGCCCGAGCCGGGCCCGTACCTCGTCGCCGCCGGAACCGGGGTGGAAGGTCTTCTCGTCCACGCCGGGCGGCAGTTGGACCATGCGGGCGGCAGCGGCGGCGGACAGCGCGGGGGCGATCCGCGAGCGCGTGTACTCCCCCAGATAGGTGATCGTGTCCGTGCCTTCGCCGATGCGCCGCAGGAGTTGCCGGGACGCGGGCAGCTGCGCCCAGCCCGCCTCGTGGCCGTGGGTGGTGGCGACCAGCTTCCTGGCGCCGGCCGCACGGAGCGAGGGCGCCATCAGCCCGAGCGGCGCGGCGGCCCCGAACCACACGGACGTGCAGCCGTGTTCGCGCAGCAGCCCGCCCGCCCGCCGCGTCACCCGCGGCGTCGGCAGCAGCATGGTCGTACGGTCCCGCACGACGCGGAACGGCTGCTCGGCGTCGAAGCGCGCCGTGGCCTCGGCGCCCTCCTGGCCGCGCTTCCAGGTGGAGGCGTAGACGACGATCCGCTCGGGGTCGAGCCGGAGCGCCATGTTGTGCAGAAACGCCTGGATGCCGCCGGGGCGCGGCGGAAAGTCGTTGGTGACGATCAAGGTCTTGTCCATCGCCTGTGACAGTACCGGGTGCGATCGGGCGGCAGCCGCGCCGCGCCCCGCCACGTCGGCGCCCCGGGCCGCCGCGGACGGCATCATGCCTTTCTGGCCGAATGCGGAGGAATGGCATGAAACTAAAGATTGCGGGCATCGGCGGCGCGTGGCTCCTCACCCGCACCGTGCTGCTGCTGGGCCTGTGCAAGGTGTGGACGCTGCCCGGCTCGGACGTCACCCTCGACGTCCAGTTCATCTACCAGGGCTGGTACGAGGTCCTGCGGACCGGCACGTTCCCGGTGGCCGACGTGACCTGGCAGTACCCGCCGGCCGCCGCGCTGGCCGTGCTCTCCCCCGGCCTGCTGCCGTTCCTCGGCTACGCCCCGGCGTTCTTCGCGCTGTCCTGCCTGACGGACGCCGTGGTCTGCGCGGCCCTGGTGTACACCGGGCTGCGCGCGGGCCGCAGCGGCGCGGGGGCCTGGCTGTGGGTCGCCGGGCTGCCGCTGCTCGGCCCGATCGTGTACGCGCGCTACGACCTGATGGTCACGGCGGTCGCCGTGGCCGCGCTGCTCGTCGCCGCGCGCCTGCCGCGCGCCGCGGGCGCCCTCGCCGGCTTCGGCGCGCTGCTGAAGGTCTGGCCGGTGCTGCTGCTCATCGGCGTTCCGCGCGGCCCCCGCACCCGCGCGACCTGGGGCGCGGCCGTGGTGACCGCGCTCGGGGCCACCCTGCTCGCCGCGGCGGCGATGCCCGGCGCGCTCTCCTTCCTGACCTCCCAGCGCGACCGCGGCACCGAGGTCGAGTCACTGGGCGCCCTCGTCTTCCATGCGGCGCGCCATTTCGGGTGGGGCGGGCATGTGCGGTACACGTACGGCTCGGTGGAGTTCATCGGCCCGTACGTGCCGCTGGTCAGCCGGATCGCGCTGGCGCTGACCGTGTCCGCCTGCTGCGGGCTGCTGCTGTGGCGGCTGCGGGCGCGGCGGTTCGCGGTGCGCACACCGTTCGACGCGGCCTTCGCGGCCGTGCTGCTGTTCACCACCACGAGCCGGGTCATCAGCCCGCAGTACCTGGTGTGGCTGATCGGCCTCGCCGCCGTCTGCCTGACCACCCGTACGACCCGGCAGCGGCTGCCCGCCCTGCTGGTGCTGCTCGCGGCCCCGCTCACCCAGCTCGAATTCCCCGTCTGGTTCCGGCACGTCTCGCACAGCGACTGGCAGGGCGTGGTGCCGCTGGCTCTGCGCAACGGCCTGCTGGTGGCCGCGACGGTGATCGCCTGCGTGCGGCTGTGGCGGGAGACGGTCTCCGAGCCGCGGGCGGCGGCGACGGCCGCCCGGCCCGACGAGCGGGTGCCCGCGACGCTGTCCTCCTGACGCCCCCTCAGCCCAGTTCGGCCTGTACGTACGCGCGCCAGCGCGCGGTGAACTCCGCGGCGTCCAGGCCGAGTACGTCGCGCAGCCCGGCCTCCAGCGCTCCCGCCCGCCGCCGGCCGTCGCCCACCTCGCGGTAGAACGCGACGAGCTTCGCCTCGCCCCACTTGTCGGCGATCATGCGGCAGGCGAGCCACCCCTCCTCGTACGCGCGGGCCAGCCGCTGGGGCTCGCCCGCGAAGCCGAAGTCGGCGTCGGCCGGCAGCTTCGCGGGCGCCTCGCCGCGCGCGACGGCGCGGGCCAGCTCGGGCGCCGCCTGCCGGGCCGTACGGTCGGTGGCCCGGTACCCGGCCCAGTCCGCGAACCCCTCGGACAGCCACAGCGGCGTGGCCGACGAGGTGTACGGGCGGGTGGCGACGTGCGCGGTCTCGTGGGTGAGCACCACCTGGCGGCCGAGCGTGCCGAGGGTGCCGTACGCCTCGGGGTTGACGATCACCCGGTCGGCGGGGGCCGCGCCCGCGCCGCCGGCCTCACCAGTGGTGACGGCCGCGATGCCGCTGTACGACGCCGGGGACGCGCTGAGCAGTCCGGCCATCCGCTCCAGCGAGGCCGGCAGTTCGACCACCACCCGGTGCGCCCACGAGCCCCGCCAGGCCGCGTCCACGGCGGGCACGGCCCGGTCGGCGACGTCCGCGAGCGCCCGCAGCCCGGCGCGGTCCTGGCCGACGCCCATCACCAGGCTGTGCGCGCCCCGGACGACCGTGACCGGGCCCTGGTCCCAGAGCTGGCTGCCGCCGCTCTCCTCCGCGGCCACGTACCACCGGCCGCCGCGCTCGGCCAGCGTCAGCTTCCGCTCGACGGTGACGGGCGCGGTGTCGTACCCGGCGAGCCGGTAGCGCAGATCGGCCCGTACGGCGAGGCGCTTGCCGCCGCCCGCCGCGGGGGTGAAGCCGCCCGTGCCGCGCACCCGGTACTCCCAGGAGGCCAGCGGCACCTGGGACAGGTTGCCGAACACCTTGCGCTGCCGCGCCCGCAGCGCCGTGGCGTCCCGGTCGACGGTCGCGAGGTACGTGGTCTCGTCCCGCTCCCGCACCGCCGCGGCCCGCCGGTCCAGCATCCGCTGCACGCCCCGCGTGCCGGTGTCCGGGTCCCCGTCCGATCCGCATCCGGCGAGCCCCGGCGCCGCGAGCGCCGCCACCGCCGCGCAGAGCACCACCCACCGCCCGATCCGCCACCTCTGAGCTGCCACTCCCCGATCGTACGGGCGGCCGGGGCTACGGCCGGGTGACCGAGGAGATGGGCATCATGCCGACCGGATCGGAGCGGACCGACGCCCCGGGGTAAGGGGCGTGCACCACCTGCCCGTTGCCGACGTACATGCCCACATGGCTGGCATCGTCGCGGTACACGACGAGGTCGCCGGGGCGCGCCTGGCTCACCGGCACGTGCTGTCCGGCGTCGCGCTGCGCCTGCGAGGTGCGCGGCAGCGAGACCCCGGCCCGCCCGTACGCCCACTGCATCAGGCCGGAGCAGTCGAAGGAGCCGGGGCCGGACGCGCCCCATACGTACGGGGATCCCAGCGCGCCCCGTACGGCCGCGACCGCGGCGGCGGCCCGCCCGGACGCGGCGGCGCCGCCCTTGAGGTCCGGCAGCGTGGTGGGGCGGGCGCCGGAGCGGGAGGCCCGGTCGTACTCCCGGCGCTGGGCGTCGGTCAGCGAGTTGAGCAGCCGGCGCGCGGTGGCGAGCTTCCGCTCGACGTTCCGCTTGTGCTCCCGGACCGCCCTGCGGCTGTCCTCCAGGTCGGCGAGGAGCCGGGACGCCTCGACGCGCTCCTGCCCCAGGGCGCGCTGGGCCCCCTGGAGCGCCCGCAGTTGCCCGGCCTGGCGGCCCGTGACGCGGTCGAGGGCGGCGGCCTTCTCCAGATAGCCGTCCGGGTCGGAGGAGAGCAGCAGGGCGACGCTCGGGTCGATGCCGCCGGAGCGGTACTGGGCGCCGGCGATGGCCCCGAGCGCGGTGCGCATGCGGTTGACGCGCTCCTGGCCGCGGGCCGCGCGGTCCTGGATCCGCGCCACCTGGTCGCGGAGGCGTCCGCTGCGCTCCCCTGCCGCGTTGAACCGCTCGGTGGCCCGTTCGGCCTGCTCGTAGAGCCGGTCCACCTGGGCCTTGACGGTCTTGGTGCTCGCGGTGTGCTCTCTCGGCTCGGCTCCGGCGGGGGTCGCCGCCAGCGCCGCGGCGGCGGTGGCGACGGCCACGGAGACGACGGTGGCCTGAGTGAGCCCGGACTGCGTGGGACGGCGATGGGACGCCACTGGAAGCCGCACTCCCTTCCGCTGCGTGCGGCCCCTGCCGCCCGGGGACGGGCGTACGACATGCCGGGGAACCGCGCGCCAGACAGTAGCCGCGCGATCACCCGGGGTCCACGGAACGCGCCGTGGGCCGGTCGTGGGGCAAACGCGAAACCCCGCCGGAGACGCAGGTCACCGGCGGGGCGCTCAGTCAGCGGCTACTGCCGCGATTCGCCCGAACGGGCGGCGCGGCAGAGGGTTTCAGCCGATGCGGACGCCGAACTGGAATTGCATGTTGTCCATCGACTCGTACCGCACGTTGGCGCCGGTGTGGGGCGCGTGCAGCACCTGGCCGTTGCCCGCGTACAGCCCGATGTGGGTCAGGTCGCCGTTGAACAGCACCAGGTCGCCCGGCTTGAGCTGACTCCGCGTCAGGCGCTGGCCGTCGTTGGCCTGGGCCTGGGAGGTGCGGTCGAGGTGGACGTTGGCCTGCGCGTACGCCCACGAGGTCAGCCCGGAGCAGTCGAAGGAGTTGGGCCCGGTGGCGCCCCACACATAGGGGGTGCCGATCTTGGTCTTCGCGGCGTTCAGCGCGGCGGCGGCGCGGCCCGACTCGGGGACGTCGTGGCCGAGGTCCGCGTGGCTGCCGGAGCCGGACCGGTCGGCGTGGGAGGAGCCCTCGTTCTCCTGCTTCTGCAGCTCCTCCTTCTCCTTGGCGGTCAGGGTGTTGAGGAGATGCTGGGCGTCGGACAGCTTGCCCTGGACCTCTTTCTTCTTCTCCCCCAGCGTCTCGCGGGTCTCCGCGAGGTCGGCGAGCTTGCCGCTCGCCTCCTCGCGCTCCTGCTTGAGCGTCCGCTGCTTCTCGCTGATCTGCTTGAGCGCGTCGGCCTGCTTGGTGGAGAGCTGGTCGAGGGTGGACGCCTTGTCGAGGTAGGAGTCCGGGTCCGAGGAGAGCAGCAGCTGCACGGCGGGGTCGATGCCGCCGGAGCGGTACTGGGCCGTGGCCATGGCACCGAGGCTGTCGCGGAGCTTGTTCAGCTCCTCCTGACCGCGCGCGACCTTGTCCTGCTGGGCGCTGACCTGCTTCTCCAGCTTGTCCTGCTTCTCCTTGGCCCCGTTGAACTTCTCGGTGGCCTGCTCCGCCTGCTCGTAGAGCGCGTCGACCTTCGCCTTGACTTCCTTCTTGTCCGGCTTGGGGTCGGCGTGCGCGGCCTGGGACGTGAGAGCGACAGCTGCGGCGGCGGTCGCGGTGAGTACGGTCACCCGCGTGCGGCTCGCTTGCTTGGGTCGACGGTGGGACGCCACGAAGGCGAGCTCCTTCATCCTCCAACCGCCTACCGGGCCTGATGGGGATGCACCCCGGCTCCGCGTGAACTGCACGGACTCGGCGGGACCTTCACCGTCATCCCGGATGGATGATCGACCGCGCGAAGGTTCGAGGCCCGACCCTAGTGACCTTCTTGTGATCCGTTCAAATCCTCATAGGCAAAATCTGCCTCCTGAGCACATCTTTTACCAACACAACACGCGTGGTGATGATTAGCTGACACTCAGGCGTCACCAATGAGACGACAGTGCGAAGGAAACCGGCCAGGTGCACGCAAGTCACTTGAACGGCACAACCGCTGCCCCACGCGGCGCCCCGCCGGAGACACGGGTCAACGGCGGGGCGCTCGATCGGCGGCCGCTGCCGCGGTCCGCCCGAACAGGCGTCGCGGCAGGGGGTCTCAGGCGATGCGGACGCCGAACTGGAATTGCATGTTGCTCATCGGCTCGTAGCGCACCTTGGTGCCGGGGTAGGGCGCGTGCAGCACCTGACCGTTGCCCGCGTACAGCCCGATGTGGCTCAGGTCGCCGTTGAACAGCACCAGGTCGCCCGGCTTGAGCTGACTCTTCGTCAGGTGCGGGCCGTCGTTGGCCTGGGCCTGGGAGGTGCGGTCGAGGCTGACGCCGGCCTGCTTGTAGGCCCACTGGACCAGCCCGGAGCAGTCGAAGGAGTTGGGGCCTGTCGCCGCCGGCACGTAAGGGGAGCCGATCCTGGTCTGCGCGGCGGCCAGCGCGGCGGCGGCGCGCTGCGAGTCAGGGGCGTCGTGGCCGAGATCGGCGCTGCTGCCGGAGCTGGAGCCGCCGGAACCGGAACCACCGGAACCAGAGCCGCCGGAGCCGCCGGAGCTGGAACCACCGTCATCCGAGCCGGAGGAGACCGTGTTCTGCTCCTTCTGCAGCTCCTCCTTCTCCTTGGCGGTCAGGGTGTTGAGAAGCTCCTGGGCCTCGGCCAGCTTGCCCTGGACCTCCTTCTTCTTCTCCCCCAGCGCCTTGCGGGTGTCCGCGAGGTCGGCGAGCTTGCCGGACGCCTCCTCGCGCTCCTGCTTCAGCGTCCGCTGCTTCTCGCGGATCTGCTTGAGCGCGTCCGCCTGCTTGGTGGAGAGCTGGTCCAGAGTGGACGCCTTGTCGAGGTACGAGTCCGGGTCCGAGGACAGCAGCAGCTGCACAGCCGGGTCGATACCGCCGGAACGGTACTGGGCCGTGGCCATCGAACCGAGGCTCCCGCGGAGCTTGTTCAGCTCCTCCTGGCCCCGCGCGACCTTGTCCTGCTGGGCGCTGACCTGCTTCTCCAGCTTGTCCTGCTTCTCCTTGGCCCCGTTGAACTTCTCGGTGGCCTGCTCCGCCTGCTCGTAGAGAGCGTCGACCTTCGCCTTGACTTCCTTCTTGTCCGGCTTCGGTGCGGCGTTCGCGGCCTGGGACGTGAGAGCGACGGCTGCGGCGGCGGTCGCGGTGATCACGGTCACCCGCGTGCGGCTCGCTTGCTTGGGTCGGCGGTGGGACGCCACGAAGGCGAGCTCCTTCATCCTCCAGCCGCCTACCGGGCCTGGTGGGGGGAGGATGCACCCCGGCTCCGCGTGAACTACGCGGACTCGGCGGGACCTTCACGGACATCCCGGATGGATGATCGACCGCGCGAAGGTTCGAGGCCTGACCCTAGTGATCTTCTTGTGATCCGTTCAAATCCTCATAGGCAAAATCCGCCCCCGGAGCGCATCCTTTACCAACGATGCACACACGGTAGCGAAACACTGACACTCGGACACCGAAAGCCGGGCGGCCGTTCGGATCGAAGCGGTCAGGTGCGCGCAAGTCGCTTGAGCAGCAAGGCCGATGCCACCGGCCGCGCCCCGGCCTTCGCCACGCCGTCGGCCACCTCGCGGTCGGTGGAGACCACCACGACCGGCCGGCCCGGCGGTTCGGCCCGTACGAGCTGTCGGATCAGCTCGTCCGCGGTCACACCCGGCTTGCTGAACAGCACCCGCACCCCGCGCGGCGGCGCGAGCAGCACCGGGGCGACCAGCTCGGCGCCGTCGAAGACGCAGGTCATCTCCGCGCCCGTCTGCGCCGCCAGCACCGCCAGCCCGCCCAGCAGCCGCAGCCGCTGCTTGTCCAGCGGCATCGTCGGATAGCCGGTCTTGGTGACGTTGTAGCCGTCCACCACCAGATGCGCCTGGGGCAGCGCCAGCAACTGGTCGAGCAGCGCCGGATCCATCTCGGAGAGCGCGCGCGTCGCGATGTCCTTCGGCGTCATCTTCCCCGGCTCCACGGCCTCCACCGTGTCCGCCGGGTGCACCGACGCGGGCGGCAGCGCCAGTTCGCGCCGCAGGCCCTGCGCGGCGTCCAGCACGGTGTCCAGCAGCAGCCGCAGCCGCATGTCCTCGACGCTGCGGCCCTCGCGGGTCGCCCGCCGGCTCGCCTCCAGCGCCGACTCGGCCTCGGCGAGCCGCGCCTTGAGCCGCCGCGCCTCGCTGTCCGCCGCCGTCTTCTCGGCCGCCGCCGACGCCCGCAGCGCCTCCAGGGCCGCCTCGGCCTTCCGCGCCGACGCCTCGCCGCGCCGCACGTCGCTCACCGCGCTGCGCAGCTTGCGCTGATAGCCGTCGGCCTCCTTGCGGGCCGCGTCCAGCTCCTGGCGGACCCGGTCCACCTCGGCGCGGGCCGCCCCGCGCGCCTCGGCCAGTTCCTCGCGCAGCCGCCGCAGCTCCCGCTGCGCCTCCTCGCCCGCCCGCTCGGCGTTGGCGCGCTGCGCCTCCTCGCCGGCCGCCGCGACGAGCTTGGCCCAGCCCACGGGCCGCACCACATAGGCCACCGCGGCCACGTCCACGGGGTCGGCGGCGGCGGGCGGCGCCCCGTTGTCCAGCGCCTCGGTCAGCTCCGGCTGACCCTCGCGCAGCCGGGCCGCGATCCGCTGCCGGAAGACGGCATCGGCCTCGATCGCCGCGGCCATCGCGTTGCCCGCGAACTTGGCCCGGCGGTTCGGCGTGAACCGGGCGTACTGCCGCAGCTGCGGCGGGAGTTCGGAGACGGTCAGCCCGCCGAAGGCGTCCGCGACGAGCGCCACGACCCGGCGCCGCACCGCCTCCGGCAGGGGGCGGTCGAGCACCTCAAAGGCGCCGTCGGCGTCACCGGCCGCGCCCTCGTCGCCTGTGTGCTGGGCCACCGCTCATCGCTCCGTTCTCAGGCGCTCGCACCTGGCCGGCCGACCAGCTCGATCTGGTCGACCGCGTTGCACCAGCGGCAGCGCACGGACTCGATGGTCTCACTGACGACCTCGTGCTCCTCGACCGTCGGCTCTCCGGCCAGGTCGAGGTGGACGTAGTCGACGGCCTTGGTGGAACGGGTCACGTCGAAGCGGGTGAGGTTGCCGCACAGGGTGCAGCGCCACCGAGTCTCGGCTGTCGGCTGGGGAACGCCCATCGTGTCGTCCGTCCTCATGTCTGCTCGCGGGTTGTTCTCACGGACCGCGGTGCGCCGTCGAACTGCGGGAGTGCTTTCCGTAACCCTACGGCCTGGCGCCGCCCGGCCGCCCCGGCGAGGCGGTCCGTACAGGTTCCGCCCGGTACGAGATGATCCGTGCATGATCAGGAAGGCGGCGGACGGCAGGTCCGGCACCCCGGCGGGGCCCGTGGTGACCTACGCCCTCATCGGCCTGAGCTGCCTGATCTTCCTGATCGGCCCGGCCTCCGGCTTCAACCGCTCGTACGGCGCGGACGCCGACCTGATCGCCGCTCAGACGGCGTACTTCGAACGCTGGGGCATCGTCCCCGCCGATCTGTGGCGCGGCGCCCCGCTGGAGCCGCTCACCCCGCTCACCGCGCTGTTCGTGCACGGAAACTGGCTGCACCTGCTGGGCAACATGCTCTTCCTCTTCGTCTTCGGCGCGATGACGGAGGAGCGTATGGGCCGGCTGCACTTCGCCGTCTTCTACGTCGCGACCGGCTATCTCGCGCTGCTCGGCTACGCCACCGCGCACGCCGATTCCACCCAGGCCCTGGTCGGGGCGTCCGGAGCGATCTCCGGGGTGCTCGGCGCGTTTCTCTGCCTCTTCCCCACGGCGCGGGTCACGAGTCTCTTTCCGTTCCTCTTCTTCCTGCCGCTGCGCTTCCCCGCCTGGGCCGTGCTCATCTTCTGGTTCGTGCTCCAGTGGCTGGCCGCCGGCGCCGCGGGCTCCCAGCCGGGCGTCGCCTATCTCGCGCACCTGGTGGGGTTCGCGCTCGGCTTCCTCTACGCGTGGGCCCGCTACCGGCGTCCGGCTAGAGTGAAAGGCGCGGCCCCGCCCAGCGAGGGGGCGCGCCCACCCGGGGACCCCGACACCAGCGGCTGACGCCACGGGCCCCCGGACCCGCGAGGAGGAGCCAGCCTTTGATCACGTCGATCGTGCTCATCAAGACGAGCGTGGACCAGATCCCCGAGATCGCCGAGAAGATCGCCGCCCTGGAGGGCGTCAGCGAGGTCTATTCGGTCACCGGCGCCCACGACCTGATCGCGATGGTCCGCGTCGCCCGCCACGACGACCTCGCGGACGTCATCCCCGGCCGCATCAGCAAGGTCCCGGGCGTGGCCTCCACCGAGACCCACATCGCCTTCCGCACGTACTCGCAGCACGACCTGGAGGCGGCCTTCGCGATCGGCCTGGACGCGTAGCGCCCGGCCGACGGGGAGCATCCTGGCCCGCGCGGGCGGCGCCCGGCGTCCCCTCAGGCCGCCGACACCGGCACGCAGCGGCCGCCCTCGGTCCGGTAGGACCACTTGGCACCGGAGGCGACCAGTTCGCGTACGGCCGCCACGAAGCGGTCGATGTGCTCGTCGGGGGTGCCCGCGCCGAAGCTGACGCGGATGGCGTTCAGTGAGCGCTCGCCTGGCGCGGCCTCGGGCGCGCCGCACTCTCCGACCTCGTCGCTCTCCGCGCCCAGCAGCGTCCGCACCAGCGGGTGCGCGCAGAACAGGCCGTCGCGCACCCCGATGCCGTACTCGGCGGAGAGCGCCGCCGCGAAGTGCGAGCTGTTCCAGCCCTCCACCACGAAGGAGAGGACGCCGACCCGGGGGGCGTCGTCGCCGAAGAGCGAGAGCACCTTCACCTCGGGGATCGCGGCGAGCCCCTCGCGGACCCGCGCCAGGAGCCGCTGCTCGCGCTCGACGAGCGCGTCGAAACCGGCCTCGGTCAGCGCCTTGCAGGCGGCGGCGATCGCGTAGACGCCGATCACGTTGGGCGAACCGGCCTCGTGCCGGGCCTCGGTCTCGTGCCACTCGACGTCCACGCCGCCGTCCGCGCGCCGCTCGACCCTGCGGCTCGCGCCGCCGCCCGCGAGGTACGGCTCCGCCGCCAGCAGCCAGTCCCGGCGCCCGGCGAGCACGCCCGAGCCGAACGGCGCGTACAGCTTGTGGCCGGAGAACGCCACCCAGTCCACGTCCGAGGCCGCCACGTCCACCGGGTGGTGCGGCGCGAGCTGCGCGGCGTCGAGGACGATCCGCGCGCCGTGCGCGTGGGCGGCGGCCGCCAGCTCCCGTACGGGCCACACCTCGCCCGTCACATTGGACGCGCCCGTCACACAGACCAGCGCGGGCCCGTACGGCTCCCGGTCGGCGAGCGCCTTCTCCAGCGTCTCGACGGCCTGCGCCGGGGTGCGCGGCGCGTCGAGGTAGCTGACGGTGACATCAGAGGAGGCGGAGGCCGCGCGCCGCTCCCACGGCAGCAGCGAGGCGTGGTGCTCGGTCTCGAAGACGAAGACGCGCGTGCCGCGCGGGAGGGCCGCGGCCAGCAGGTTGAGCGAGTCGGTGGTGGAGCGGGTGAAGATCACCTGGTCGTCGGCGCGGCAGCCGAGGAACTCCGCGACGTCGGCGCGGCTGTTCTCGAAGAGGTCGGTGGAGAGCTGCGAGAGGTACCCCGCGCCGCGGTGCACGCTGCCGTAGTAGGGGGCGTACGCGGCCACGTCGTCCCAGACCCGCTGGAGGGCGGGGGCGCTGGCGGCGTAGTCGAGCGCCGCGTAGACGACCTCGCCGCCGGTGACCAGCGGGACGCTGACGTCCCGGCCGAGCACCGGCAGCGGCTGGGCGGCCGCCGCGGCAACGGCTTCCGAAGGGGTGGCGGTGACGGCGGCGGTGGCGTGTGCGGACATGCTGAACTCTCCCGGCGGTGCAGGCGGAATGTCTTCGAAGGCGCACGGGTTCGGGGACGCGTGCGGAACGCCTCGACGCGCGGCTCGCGCGGCATACGGAGGCATGAAGAGATCTGAGAAGACCTGAGGAACCCTCAGGGGACGTCAGAAAAGGGGCCGTCGGCCCTATCGCATTCGCTTGCTCACGAGACTGCTCCCTCAAGACCAGGACCCCTGGACGAGGGGCCCGCGCTTGCCGAGGACCTTGCTGTCCACGACCTGGTCTTCACCCGGGGCACCCCGCCACGGACGGAGGGTTGCCGGACAGCGGGCCGGGGCCTATGTCGCTGTCACTCATGACCTGTGCAGCATCTTGCCACACGATCTTCGATGCGCAAGGCGCGGTCCGCACTGTGGACTGCGCCCTGCGTCACACGAAGCACCACACCGCGCCCCGCGCCATCGGCGTCAGGCGTTGCTCGCCACGACCCACCGCTGCAACGCGTCCCGCGCCGCCCCCGAGTCGACGGCGTCCGCGGCCCGCGCGATCCCCGCGGAGATCTGCGCGGCGAGCGGCTCGTCCGTCGGCTCCAGCGCCACCAGCGCCGCCGCCGAGTTGAGCAGCACCGCGTCCCGTACGGGCCCGGTCTCCCCCGCCAGCAGCCGGCGGGCGACGTCCGCGTTGTACGAGGCGTCGGCGCCGCGCAGCGCCGAGACCGGCACCAGGTCGATGCCGACGTCCCGCGGGTCGAACGCCTCCTCGCGGACCCGCCCGTCCCGCACGATCCACACCCGCGAGGTCGCGGTCGTGGTCAGCTCGTCCAGCCCGTCGTCGCCGCGGAAGACCAGCGCGCTGGAGCCGCGCTCGGCGAGGACCCCGGCGAGGATCGGCGCCATCCGGGCGTCGGCGACGCCGGTGGCCTGGGCCTTGACCCGCGCGGGGTTGGTCAGCGGGCCCAGCACGTTGAACGTCGTCCGGATGCCCAGCTCCCGCCGGGCGGCGGCCACATGGCGCAGCGAGGGGTGGAACTTCACCGCGAAGCAGAAGGTGATGCCCGCCTCCTCGGCGACCCGCACCACCTGCCGCGGGTGGAGGTCCAGGTTGACGCCGAGCTTCTCCAGCACGTCGGAGGCGCCGCTGGCGGACGACGCGGCGCGGTTGCCGTGCTTGACGACCTTCGCCCCCGTGCCGGCCACCACGATCGAGGACATGGTGGAGATGTTGACGGTCTTGGCCCCGTCGCCGCCGGTGCCGACGATGTCGATGCTGGGGCCGGGCACCTCGATGAGGTTGGCGTGGTCGTACATGGCCCGTACGAGCCCGGAGATCTCGGCGACGGTCTCGCCCTTGGCGCGCAGCGCGACCGCGAAACCGGCGATCTGGGCGTCGGTGGCCTCGCCGCGCATGATGCGGTCCATGGCCCAGGCGGTGTCGTCGGCGCCGAGGTCGCGGTGGTCCAGGAGCGCGTCCAGGATGCCCGGCCAGGTACGGGCCGTCGCGCTGTCGCCGCCTGCCGGGGTCGCAACGTTCAT
Organism: Streptomyces sp. NPDC050617; assembly: GCF_040654795.1. Classification (NCBI taxonomy): domain Bacteria; kingdom Bacillati; phylum Actinomycetota; class Actinomycetes; order Kitasatosporales; family Streptomycetaceae; genus Streptomyces; species Streptomyces sp. NPDC050617. The sequence goes on from NZ_JBFAIS010000032.1 coordinate 51,718, forward strand.
GGTCCACGCTCCTGGTGGTCGTCTGGATTCGCCGGACCAGACTATCGAGACGTACGGACAGCGAAGAGCCCCGTCCATGCGCTGGACGGGGCTCTCGCTGTGGCGGTCAGCGGATGACGCTCTCGGGCGTGGGATCAGTGGTGGCCGTGGCCGCTGGTGATCTCCTCGTACTCCTCGGCGGTGGCCTTGGGGATCTGGGTCCCCTCTCCGTAGAAGCCCTTGGAGAGCTTCGCCCGGAGCTTGGTGGTCCGGCCGACCTTGCGCTCCACGCCGTTCTCGTCGACCTCGGAGCCGATCTCCAGCGGCTTGGGCTGGTCGTGCGCCGTGAGGGTGTGCAGCTGCTCCTGCGAGAGCGGCTCGTGGACCTCGACGAACTCGCCGTGCGGCAGCCGCTTGATGATGCCGGACTCGCGTCCGTGCAGCACCTTGTCGCGGTCGCGCCGCTGGAGCCCGAGGCAGATCCGGCGCGTGGCGATGAAGACCAGCACCGGCACCACGAAGAAGCCGACGCGGACGAACCAGGTGATCGCGTTGATCGAGAGGTGGAAGTGGGTGGCCCAGAGGTCGTTTCCACCGCCGACGAGCAGCACGAAGTACCAGCTGATCCAGGCGGCGCCGAACGCGGTGCGCGTCGGGGCGTTGCGCGGGCGGTCCAGCAGGTGGTGCTCCCGCTTGTCCCCGGTGACCCAGGACTCGATGAACGGGTACACCGCGATGGACACCAGCACGAGCGGGAAGATGATCAGCGGGATGAGCACGCCCAGGACCAGGGTGTGGCCCCAGAGGTTGATCTCCCAGCCAGGCATCACTCGGATCAGGCCCTCGGAGAAGCCCATGTACCAGTCGGGCTGGGCGCCCGTGGACACCTGGTCCGGCCGGTAGGGGCCGATCGCCCAGATCGGGTTGATCGTCGCGATGGCGGCGACGGCCGCGATCACACCGAAGACCAGGAAGAAGAAGCCTCCGGCCTTGGCCATGTAGACCGGCAGCAGCGGCATGCCGACCACGTTCTTGTTCGTCCGGCCGGGGCCGGGGAACTGCGTGTGCTTGTGGTAGAAGACCAGGATCAGGTGCGCCACCAGCAGGCCGAGCATGATGCCCGGCAGCAGCAGGACGTGGATCGAGAAGAACCGCGGCACGAAGTCCGAGCCGGGGAACTCGCCGCCGAACAGGAACATCGAGATGTACGTGCCGATGATCGGCACGGACAGGATCGCGCCCTCCATGAACCGGACGCCGGTGCCGGAGAGCAGGTCGTCCGGCAGGGAGTAGCCGGTGAAGCCGGTGAACATGCCCAGCACGAACAGCAGGAAGCCGAAGAGCCAGTTGATCTCGCGCGGCTTGCGGAACGCGCCCGTGAAGAAGACGCGCATCATGTGCACGAACATCGCCGCGAGGAAGATCAGCGCGCCCCAGTGGTGGATCTGCCGGATCAGCAGACCGCCGCGCACATCGAAGCTGATGTGCATCGTCGACTGGAAGGCGTCGGACATGTGCATGCCCTGCATGGGCACGTACGAGCCGTGGTACGTGACTTCCTGCATGCTCGGGTGGAAGAACAGCGTCAGATACACACCCGTGAGGATGATGATGATGAAGCTGTAGAGGCAGACCTCGCCCAGCATGAAGGACCAGTGGTCCGGGAAGATCTTGCGCATGTTGGCCTTGGCCAGGCTGTAGATGCCGAGCCGGCCATCCGCCCAGTCGGCCACCCGCTCGCCGGCGGGCGCCTTGCGCTTGCTGCTTTCAGTACTCATCCGCGCTCCCAGAAGGCAGGACCGACGGGCTCGGCGAAGTCGCCCAACGCCTCTAGGTAGCCCTTGTCATTGACCTTGATCCGCAGCTGCGGCAGGGCGTGGCCGGCCGGGCCGAAGATCACTCGGCCGCCGTCGGAGAGGTCGAACGTCGACTGGTGGCACGGGCAGAGCACGTGGTGCGTCTGCTGCTCGTACAGGCTGATGGGGCAGCCGACGTGGGTGCAGATCTTCGAGTAGGCGACGATGCCGTCCGCCGACCAGTCCAGTTCCTTCTTGTCCTTGATGTTCTCCGGCTGGATCCGGACGATCATCAGGGCCGCCTTCGCGATCTCCTGCTGGAAATCGTGGTCGTCCTCCTTCATGCCCTCCGGCATGGCGAAGGTCAGCGAGCCCACCGAGATGTCCTCGGGCCGCAGCGGCTGATTGGTGTTCTGGTTGATCAGCAGCTTCCCCGCGGACCAGCGGGTGTGCCGGAGCTTGGTGCCCGGCAGCGGGCCGAGGTCGCGCAGCAGCACCACACCGGAGAGCGGCACCAGGGCCAGCGCGCCGAACATGGTGTTGCGGATCAGCTTGCGGCGGCCGAACGCCGACTCCTCGGCGCCCGCCTTGAAGTCGTCGAGAACCTTGGCCTTGACCTCGGGCTCGGCCGAGATCGCGTGGCGCTCGTCGGCGACCTCCACGTCGGACATCAGGGTGCGGGCCCAGTGGACCGCGCCCGCGCCGATGCAGAACAGCGCCACGCCGAGGGTGAGCCCCAGCGAGAAGTTCAGGGCGCTGACGTGGCCGACCGGGTAGACGTAGATGATCTTGTCGACCGGGAGAGCCACGTACGAGGCGATGAAGCCGACCGTGGCCAGCATGGAGAGCAGGAACAGGAACGCGACCACGCGCTCGGAGCGCTTGGCGGCCCGCTCGTCGATGTCCTGGACGCGGTGCTCGTGCGGCGGCAGGCCCGGGTCGGCGAAGGGGTCGGCGTGGGTGGCCACCGCGCCGTCGTGCGCGTCGCCCTGCTCGCTCGGCAGGTTCTCTTCTGGAATGTCTTGGCTACTCATGACTTCTTGGCCTTTGCGGTCCGGGCGGCGACCCAGATGGCGACGGCGATCAGCGCGCCGAGCCCGAAGATCCAGGCGAACAGACCCTCGCTGACCGGGCCGAGCCCGCCCAGTTCGAGGCCGCCGGGGTTCTCCGACTTGTCGCTGTTGACCGCGCCGAGGTACGCGATGATGTCCTTCTTGTTCTTCTCCGGCATCGTCGTGTCGGGGAAGGAAGGCATGTTCTGCGGGCCGGTCTGCATGGCCTCGTAGATGTGCTTGGGGTCGACGCCCTCAAGCGACGGGGCGAACTTGCCGTTCGAGAGCGCGCCACCCTTGCCGGTGAAATTGTGGCACTGGGCGCAGTTCGTACGGAAGAGCTCCCCGCCCTTGGCGATGTCCGCGCCGTCCGGGTTGTACTGGCCCTTGGTCGGAACCGAGGGGCCCGCGCCGAGCGAGGCGATGTACGCGGCGAGCTGGTCGGTCTCGGCCTGCGAGTAGAGCGCCTTCTTGCTGGGCGCCTGCGCGCCCTGCTGCTGCAGGGGCATGCGGCCGGTGCTGACCTGGAAGTCCACGGCGGCGGCGCCCACGCCCACCAGGGGCGGGCCGTCGGAGCTGCCCTGACCGCCGGTGCCGTGGCAGCTTGCGCAGCCGACGGAGTAGAGCTTCTTGCCCTCCTCGATGGCAAGGGACTGGGCGGTGTCCTCGGCCTTGGCCTTGTCCGCCGGCGCGAACGCGGCGTACAGCCCCCCAGTTACCGCCAGCGCGAAGAGTAGGACGACGACCGCCGCCAGCGGATGGCGTCGTCGTGCGGAGAGCTTTTTCACGGATTACCCCGGTGTCAGGATCTTCTGCGTCGATGCTTCTGGACTGTGGTCCTGTGCGGGACCGATTACTTGATCAAGTAGATCGTGGCAAAGAGCCCGATCCAGACCACGTCGACGAAGTGCCAGTAGTAGGACACGACGATGGCCGCCGTCGCCTGGTGATGAGTGAACCTCTTGGCCGCGTACGTCCTGCCCAGGACCAGCAGGAAGGCGATGAGTCCGCCCGTCACGTGCAGGCCGTGGAAGCCGGTCGTCAGGTAGAACACCGAGCCGTACGGGTCCGAGGAGAGCGAAAGCCCGTCCTTCTTCACCAGGTCGGTGTACTCGAAGATCTGGCCGCCAATGAAGATCGCACCCATCACGAAGGTGACGGAGAACCACGTGCGCAACTTCTTCACGTCGCCCCGCTCGGCGGCGAACACGCCGAGCTGACACGTGAGAGAGGAGAGCACCAGGATCGTGGTGTTCGCCGCTGAGAACGGAACGTTCAGCGACGACGCCATTTCCTTCCAGTGGTCGGCTCCGGTCACCGATCGCAGGGTGAAGTACATCGCGAAGAGGGCCGCGAAGAACATCAGCTCGGAACTCAGCCAGATGATGGTTCCGACGCTGGTGAGGTTCGGCCGGTTGACCGAGGGGTGCGCATGCCCGGTATCTACTGCTGTTGCTGTCGCCACGACCGACATTATGTCGGTCCCTTATCTTGCGCTCACTCCGGGGGGTGCCGTTCGGTGTGTCAAGACGGTATGCCCTGCTCGTACGGCCCATTCCGGAGGTCCCCCGAAGGGGGGAAGCACACCGTGCGCCACCTCCTGCGCACCCTGCGCGCACCCGTCCTGACGGCCCATCGGCCCGATCTTGGTCCCGTCCGAACCCTCCACCGGCGCGGCGCTCGCGGAGTAGCATCCGCGCAACGGTCCGACCCACAACTGTGCTCTCTAGAAGCGTGGAGGAACGATGCAGCCCACTGCCACGGTGCTGGTCTACAGCGATGACGCGAGCACCCGGGAGCAGGTGCGGCTGGCCGCCGGGCGCCGCCCCGCCGCCGATGTGCCGCCGGTGGAGTTCCTGGAGTGCGCGACGCTCCCGGCCGTCCTGAAGACCCTCGCGGAGCACCGCGTCGACGTGTGCGTGCTCGACGGCGAGAGCGCCCCCGCGGGCGGCATGGGCGTCTGCCGGCAGATCAAGGACGAGGTGTTCGACTGCCCGCCCGTGCTGCTCCTCATCGGCCGCCCCCAGGACGCCTGGCTGGCCACCTGGAGCCGCGCCGACGCCGCCGTGACGCATCCGCTGGACCCGGTGGCGTTCGCGGACGCCCTGGCCGCCCTGGTGCGCGTACGGACGGCCGTGACGACCTGACGGGCCCGGCGGGCCGCGGCGGCCCGCCGGCTCACATTCCGGGGCGCAGGCGGGCCGCATCGGCGGGGCTGCTCCCCTCGCGGGTCGCGGCGTGCAGGGCGCTGCCCTTGCGCCACGCCTGCCAGCTGAGGTTCCAGTCGCCGAAGCCGTTGTCGAACGGCGTCATGGTCTCGCCGCCGCTGTTCACCACCTTGACGATGTCGCCGACCCGCACGGTGTCGAAGAACCAGTGGGCGGCCTCGGTGGACATGCCCGTACAGCCGTGGCTGACGTTGGCGGCGCCCTGGGACCCGGTGGACCAGGGCGCCGCGTGCACGTACTCGCCGCTCCAGGTGACCCGGGTGGCCCAGTGGACGGGCAGGTCGTAGGAGTCCGAGCTGCCCTCGGAGATGCCGATGCTGGTGCCGCGCATCCGTACGAAGGATTCCTGGCCCAGGACCACCTTGACCCCGTTGCGGGTGGAGAAGCCGGGCTTGCCGGTGGTGACGGGGATCGAGCGGATCTCCTTGCCGTTGCGCAGCACGGTCATGTAGTGCGCCCCGGCGTCGGTGACGGCCTCGACGCGGTCGCCCGTACGGAGCGTCAGGGGCTTCGAGGGGCCGCCGTGGAGGCCGGGGCCGACCTTGATGCCCGCGAGGCCGCTGCGCACGTTCACGGTGGCGTGCGCGGGCCAGTACTCGCGCGGCCGGTAGTGCAGGGTGCGGCCGTCCACCCAGTGCCAGGCGCCCTCCACGGAGGGCTGCGAGTCGACCTTGAGGGCCCGCTCGACCACGGCGCGGGCGGCGGGGTCCTTGACGGGCCGGCTGAGCTCGGCGGTGACGGGCTGTCCGACGCCGTACGTGCCGCTGTCCGGGCCGAATTTCACCCGCAGCAGCTTGTCCGCCGGGGCGGTGTCGAAACCGACCGTACGGCGGCCCTGGGCGCCGTCCTCGTCCTCGGTGCTGACCCGCACCGTGTAGTGCGCGCCGGCGGCCAGCGGGACCGTGGAGCGCCAGTGGGAGCCGTCGGCGTCGAGTTCGCCCCGTACGTACCGCCCCGCCGCGTCGGTGGCGGTGACGTCCGTGATCCGGTCCTCGCCCTTGGCGCGGACCTCCAGGGGCTTGTCCGGGTCGGCCTTGCCGCCGCCCTCGACGCCCGCGAAGGCGACCTGGCCGGCCGCGTCGTACGGCTTGTCGGCCAGCGGGTTCGACGACGATCCGCCGCATGCGGTGGACCCCACCGCGAGGGGGGCGAGCAGCAGTGCCCAGCTCAGCACGGTCCGGCAGCGAGGAGTGTGACTCATGGTCACACGGTAGGGAGGATCGGCGGCCGCGGCGCGTGGGGCGAGTGCAAATGGGTCGGCCCCCGCACACCGTGGGGTGTACGGGGGCCGCTCCGTGCCGTGCGCCGCGGAGAACTACTGGTTCGCGTTCTCTCCGCGGTAGTACTCGAACACCCAGCCGAAGAGGCCGACCAGGATGATCGGGGCCGAGAAGAACATCAGCCACCAGCCGAAGATGACGCCCATGAAGGCGAGCGCACCGCCGATGCCCAGGGACAGCGGCTGCCAGCTGTGCGGGGAGAAGAAGCCCAGCTCACCGGCGTCGTCGGCGACGTCCGCGTTCTTGTTGTCCTGCGCCCCGGCGTCCACCCGGCGAGCCGTGAAGGCCAGGTAGTAGCCGATCATGATGCTCAGGCCGAAGGCCATGAAGAGCGCCGTGGTGCCGGCCGCCTCCTTCGACCACACGCCATAGACGATCGCCATGACGAGGATGAAGAGGGCGAGCCAGATGAACATCCGTCCTTGGATCTTCACTTGCCGGCCTCCTTGCCGCCCGCGAGAGCCTTGTCATCCTGCGCCCCGTGCGCGTTCTCGAGCTGGTCGAGCGCCGCGATCTCCGGGTGGTGCAGGTCGAACGCCGGGGATTCGGAGCGGATGCGCGGCAGCGTGAGGAAGTTGTGCCGCGGCGGCGGGCAGGAGGTCGCCCACTCCAGCGAGCGGCCGTAGCCCCACGGGTCGTCGACCTCGACCTTCTTGCCGTACTTGGCGGTCTTCCAGACGTTGTAGAAGAACGGCAGCATCGACAGGCCGAGCAGGAACGAGCTGATCGTCGAGATGGTGTTCAGCGTGGTGAAGCCGTCCGCCGCGAGGTAGTCCGCGTAGCGGCGCGGCATGCCCTCGACGCCCAGCCAGTGCTGCACCAGGAACGTGCCGTGGAAGCCCACGAACAGCGTCCAGAAGGTGATCTTTCCGAGCCGCTCGTCCAGCATCTTGCCGGTGAACTTCGGCCACCAGAAATGGAAGCCGGAGAACATCGCGAAGACCACGGTGCCGAAGATGACGTAGTGGAAGTGCGCGACCACGAAGTACGAGTCGGAGACGTGGAAGTCCATCGGCGGCGAGGCCAGGATGACGCCGGTCAGACCACCGAAGGTGAAGGTGATCAGGAATCCGACGGCCCAGAGCATCGGTGTTTCGAAACTCAGCGAGCCCTTCCACATGGTGCCGATCCAGTTGAAGAACTTCACACCGGTCGGTACCGCGATCAGGAAGGTCATGAAGGAGAAGAACGGCAATAGCACGCCGCCCGTCACGTACATGTGGTGCGCCCAGACGGTCACCGAGAGACCGGCGATGGAAATCGTCGCGGCGATCAGCCCGATGTAGCCGAACATCGGCTTTCGGGAGAAGACCGGAATGACCTCGGAAATGATGCCGAAGAACGGCAGCGCGATGATGTAGACCTCTGGATGGCCGAAGAACCAGAAGAGGTGCTGCCAGAGCAGTGCGCCGCCGTTCGCGGCCTCGAAGATCTGGGCGCCGAACTTGCGGTCCGCCTCCAGGGCGAGCAGCGCGGCGGCCAGCACGGGGAAGGCCAGCAGGACCAGCACACCGGTCAGCAGGACGTTCCAGCAGAAGATCGGCATCCGGAACATCGTCATGCCGGGAGCGCGCATGCAGATGATCGTGGTGATGAAGTTGACCGAGCCGAGGATCGTGCCGAAGCCGGAGAGGGCCAGACCCATGATCCACATGTCGGCGCCGACGCCCGGCGAGCGGATCGCGTCCGACAGCGGGGAGTAGGCGAACCAGCCGAAGTCGGCCGCGCCGTCCGGCGTGAGGAAGCCGCCCACCGCGATGAGCGAGCCGAAGAGGTAGAGCCAGTAGGCGAACATGTTCAGCCGCGGGAACGCCACGTCGGGCGCGCCGATCTGGAGCGGCATGATCCAGTTCGCGAATCCGGAGAACAGCGGCGTCGCGAACATCAGCAGCATGATCGTGCCGTGCATCGTGAACGCCTGGTTGAACTGCTCGTTCGACATGATCTGCGTGCCGGGACGGGCCAGTTCGGCGCGCATGAGCAGCGCCATGACGCCGCCGATGCAGAAGAACGCGAACGACGTGACCAGATAGAGCGTGCCGATCGTCTTGTGGTCGGTGGTGGTGAGCCACTTGACCACGGCGGCGCCGGGTTGCTTCTGGCGTACGGGCGGTGCTGCCGGAGCCGTGTCGGCGGCGGCACCCTGGGGTTCGTTGAGGATGCTCACTTGTTCTTGGTCTCCGCGTTCTTCGCGTGATCCGTCTGCGCGATGCCCGCCGGCTGGTAACCGGTCTGGCCCTTCTTCGCGAGCTCCTCAAGGTGCGCCTTGTACGCCTCGGGCGAGACGACCTTGACGTTGAAGAGCATGCGGGAGTGGTCCACGCCGCACAGCTCGGCGCACTTGCCGAGGAAGGTGCCCTCCTTGTTCGGGGTCACCGTGAAGCTGTTGGTGTGCGCCGGGAAGACATCCTGCTTCATCAGGAACGGCACCACCCAGAACGAGTGGATGACATCCCGCGAGGTGAGGACGAACTCGACGGTCTCACCCTTCGGCAGCCACAGGGTCGGGCCCGGGTTGCCGGTGTCCGGGTCCTTCGTGGCCGGCGTGCCGACCTCGTAGACGCCGCCGGCGTTCTGGGGCGCCTTCGCCAGGTACCGGTCCGGGATGGCGGACAGTTCCTTGTTGTCGCGGAGCGGCTTCGAGGGCCGGGGGCTGCCCTTCACGTCCTCCAGGTAGTTGAAGGCCCAGCTCCACTGGAAGCCCACCACGTTCACGACGTGGTCCGGCTTCTTGGGGTTGGTCATAAGCTTGTTCTCGTCGCGGGCGGTGAAGTAGAAGAGCACCGCGACGACGATGATCGGGACCACGGTGTACAACGCCTCGATCGGCATGTTGTACCGGGTCTGCGGGGGAACCTCGACCTTGGTCCTGGAGCGTCGGTGGAAGATGACACTCCACAGGATCAGGCCCCACACCAGTACGCCCGTAGCGAGCGCAGCCGCCCACGAGCCCTGCCACAGGGAGAGGATCCGCGGCGCCTCTTCCGTGACCGGGGTGGGCATTCCGAGGCGGGGGAAGTCCTTGGATGTGCAACCGGTGGCGGTCGCCAGGACCAAGCCCGCGGCCAGCGCCTGCAGCAGCTTCCGCCGCACCGGGCGCCGCGACGAGCGGTCGGAGCCGTTGGGACTCACGTAGCGCCTTCCCGAGAGTCTCGCCCGCGGTTCCGGCTGCGGCCGTCTGAAGGGTCGGTCGCCGGCCCGGCGCGGGCAGGGGTTTGGATGTTTATGCGGACCAAACCCTACTGGACGCTATTTGGGGTCGCGCGGGGAGGGTGCCCAACGCGCCGCGCTACTCCCCGAAGGGGTGGAATCCCCGCCTCCGCGAGCGAACTGGAGGTCCGTCAGCTCGGTCTCCGGACCGTACCGCGCCGCCCGCGGGGGCCGGGCGCTAGCGTTCGGGACGTGCCCTACTTCGATGCCGCGTCAGCCGCCCCCCTGCACCCGGTCGCCCGCGAGGCGCTGCTCGCCGCGCTGGACGAGGGGTGGGCCGACCCGGCCCGGCTCCACCGCGAGGGCAGGCGCGCCCGGCTGCTGCTGGACGCCGCGCGCGAGGCCGCCGCGCAGGAGGTGGAGTGCCGCCCCGACGAGCTGGTCTTCACCTCCTCCGGGACGCGCGCGGTGCACGACGGGATCGCCGGCGCGCTCGCGGGGCGTCGGCGTGTCGGCCGCCACCTGATCGTGAGCGCGGTCGAACACTCTTCGGTACTCCATTCGGCCGCGGCCCACGAGTCGGCGGGCGGTTCGGTGACCGAGGTCGCGGTGGACCGTACGGGCCGGGCCGACCCGGCGGCGTACGCGGCGGCGCTGCGCGGCGACACCGCGCTGGCCGTCCTCCAGACCGCCAACCACGAGGTGGGCACGGAGCAGCCGGTGGCCGAGACCGCCGAGGCGTGCCGGGCGGCCGGGGTGCCGCTGCTCGTGGACGCGGCCCAGTCGCTGGGCTGGAGCCCCGCCCCCGCGGGCTGGTCGCTGCTGGCCGCGAGCGCGCACAAGTGGGGCGGCCCCTCCGGGGTCGGGCTGCTGGCCGTGCGCAAGGGGGTGCGGTTCGCGCCCCGGGGACCGGCGGACGAGCGGGAGTCGGGGCGCGCGCCGGGCTTCGAGAACCTGCCCGCCATCGTGGCGGCGGCGGCCTCGCTGCGGGCCGTACGGGCGTCCGCCGAGGCCGAAGGCGCGCGGCTGCGGGCGCTGGTGGACCGGATACGGGCACGGGTGCCGCACCTGGTGCCGGACGTGGAGGTGGTCGGCGACCCGGTGCGCAGGCTCCCCCATCTGGTGACGTTCTCCTGTCTCTATGTCGACGGGGAGACATTGCTGCACGCCCTGGACCGGGCCGGGTTCTCCGTGTCGTCCGGTTCCTCGTGCACGTCGAGCACGCTGACGCCGAGCCATGTGCTGCGGGCGATGGGGGTGCTCTCCGAGGGCAATGTGCGGGTGTCGCTGCCGGTGGGCGCCGCCGAGGAGGATGTGGAGCGCTTTCTCGCGGTGCTCCCGGAGGCGGTCGCCTCGGTCCGCGACCGGCTGTCCGCGCCGGCTCCTTCCGCCGCCTCTTCTTCCCCTGCCGACGGGAATTCTGACGCGGACCTGGTCGTCGACGCGCTCGGCAAGCGCTGCCCGCTGCCGGTGATCGAGCTGGCCAAGGTCATCGGGGACGTCCCGGTCGGCGGGAGCGTCACGGTGCTGGCGGACGACGAGGCGGCGCGCCTGGACATCCCGGCCTGGTGCGAGATGCGCGGCCACGACTACGCCGGGGAGCGCGCGGCGGAACGCGGCGCCGCCTATACGGTGCGGCGCCGGGCATAGGGCACGGCCCCTCCCGGCAGGAAGGGGCCGTGCCCGAGAGTCACGCCAGGTGCGCCTGCACCTCGGCGGCGGCCTCCTCGCCGTACGCCTTGGTGAAGCGCTCCATGAAGTGGCCGCGGCGCAGCTCGTACTCCTGGGTGCCGAGCGTCTCGATGACGAGCGTGGCGAGCATGCAGCCGAGCTGGGCCGAGCGCTCCAGGGGCAGGCCCCAGGCGGTGCCCGCGAGGAAGCCCGCGCGGAAGGCGTCGCCGACGCCGGTGGGGTCGACCTTCGCCTCCTCCTCCGCGCAGCCGACCTCGATGGCCTCCTCGCCGGCGCGCTCGATGCGCACCCCGTTGGCGCCCAGGGTGGTGACGCGGGTACCGACCTTGGCCAGGATCTCCTCCGCCGTCCAGCCCGTCTTGGACTCGATGAGGGCCTTCTCGTACTCGTTGGTGAAGAGGTACGCGGCGCCCTCGACCAGGACCCGGATGTCGTCGCCGGCCATCCGCGCCAGCTGCTGGGAGGGGTCCGCGGCGAACGGGATGCCGCGCGAACGGCACTCCTGCGTGTGGCGCAGCATCGCCTCGGGGTCGTCCGCGCTGATCAGGACCAGGTCCAGGCCGCCGACGCGGTCGGCGACGGGCTGCAGCTCGATCTGGCGGGCCTCGCTCATCGCGCCGGTGTAGAAGGACGCGATCTGGTTGTGGTCGGTGTCCGTGGTGCAGACGAACCGCGCGGTGTGCAGGACGTCGGAGATATGGACGGAGCCGGTGTCGACGCCGTGCCGGTCGAGCCAGGCGCGGTAGTCGGCGAAGTCCTCGCCGGCCGCGCCCACCATGATCGGCTTCAGGCCGAGCAGCCCCATGCCGTAGCAGATGTTGGGGGCGACGCCGCCGCGGCGGACGTCGAGGTCGTCGACGAGGAAGGAGAGGGAGACCGTATGCAACTGGTCGGCGACCAGCTGATCGGCGAAACGGCCGGGGAAGGTCATCAGATGGTCGGTGGCGATGGAGCCGGTGACAGCGATACGCACGGCGGGTCTGCTCCTGCGGGGCGAAGGGGTGGGAAGTAGGCGAAGAGCCGTAATGAAGAGGAAGGCGAAGAGAAAAACGCGTAGGGAAACGGGGAAAACAGCCAGTCCAAGTTACCGGGTGCCGATTCACCTTTCCGACCGGTCAAAACTACCCAATAGTAGGGCTTTCTTCGCGGGTCGGATGATGCGTACGGTGCGGATATGCCGAATCCTGTGAAGCCCGTCACAGCCCCCGCCGCCGAGCCGGAATCGCTCGACGAGCTGCGGGGCGACTGCGCTCGGATGGCCCCCCAGTGGGCGACCCCGGCGGCGACCCCGCCCGCGCCCGTACCGCTCACGCGCATCCGCGGCATCACGGTGCCGCCGGCCTCCGCACGACTGGTGGACGGGATGTCCGAATACGGCGAGTCAACTTGACCCGGCCCTGAAGGGGCGGGCTTGGAGGTAGCGCCCAACTGGTTGCTGGGTTGGCCCCTCCGTCCAGACACCCCCTAGGGAGTGACAGGGGCGCGTGACTCACGCCCCGCAATCCACACGCTTTCGCCCTTACGGCCGATGTTGTGGGACGCGTTGTCGTCCGCGTGCATACGGGCCCCGCAGGGCCGGCAGGCGAACAGCGCTTGTGACAGGCGGTTGCGCCGGTCGATGTGGCCGCACTCGGAGCATTGCTGGCTGGTGTACGCCGGATCGACGTACACCAACGGCACCCCAGCCCGCTTGGCCTTGTACTCGATGTACCGGCCAAGCTGGAGGAAGCCCCACGAATGCAGAGGAGCCCGCTGGTCCTTGCGGAGCCGTACCCGGCTTCGGACGCCCGTGAGGTCTTCAAGGGCGATCCCGGAGCCGGTGCGTTCAGCGGTGGTGACAATGGCTTTGGAGACGATGTGGTTGACGTTGGCAGCGTGCCGGGCTTCCTTGCGGGAGCGCTTCTTGAGAAGGCGTTTCGCGGAGTTGGTGCCTTTGGCCTGGAGCTTCTTCCGTAGATCGAGCTGTCGCTTCCGGTGCCGGTTCAGACCGCGCCCAGCAGCCCGGTAACCGGTGGAGGTGGTGGCGATGTTGGCAATGCCGAGGTCGACCCCGATGAACCCGCCGGGCTCGTACTGCTGCCCCTCGGGGACATCACAGACGGCGGCCAGATAGAACGCCCCGTCGCGCTCGATCAGGTCGGACTCGCCCTTACGGTGCATGCGGAGCATCTTGAGCGCGCCAGCGGAGCAGACGAAGGGGACACCCTTGAGCCGCCCGACCGTCGTCCAGACCGACACCGTCCGGGCGTCGTACTGCCAGGACAGGCACCGGTCGTCGTAGGGCTGCGCGGCCCCGGGTCGAAATGTGATCGGTTTCGACTCCGCCTTGACCCTGCGCTTCGACGCCGGCTTGCCCACGTTCCCGGCGCGGATGTTCGCCCGCAACGCGGCATAGGCGTCACGTGCCTTCTTGATGACGTGTTGGGCGACCTGCGCCCCCAGCCCGCGGGCCTTCAATTCGGCGTAGGTGTGCTTGCGCAGTTCGTACTCACGCGGGACACCGAGCTCGAACGCCACACCGGAGACCCAACATGCAGCCTCATTGACCGTACGCAGGGTCGCATGAAGCGCGGCGGCCTGACCGGCCTCCGGCAGCAGCTTCACCTGCACCACGATCTTCACGCCCGTGACTGTATCATTACTCTACGTCATCACATTGGAAGGTAATCCCACCATCCGTCGGCTCGTACGGTCATCCATGACCTCCGCTGGTTACTCCCGGAGTTGAAGACCCGGGGGCCTTCGACAGATCCCACTGATCCGGCGGATGGAACCGTCCGCTCCCCCGCTCCGTCCAATTCCCGTCCCCCTCACGGGGGATGGGGCACTACACATTGAGCGGAGCTGAAGGAGCGATGTTGTGAGCACCCAGGATCCCCCCGACAGCACGCCGCGGCGGCGCCGTTCGCCGCTGGTGGTCGTATCGGTGGCGGCCGCGGTGCTGCTGGCCGGCGGTGGCGGCGCCTACTGGGCCTCGACCGCCGGCGACGGCGGTGGCTCGGCCACGCCCGGCAAGGACGGCGCACCACCCCCCTTGGCACTCGACGGCTACGTACACGGGGCCGCGCAAGGCTCGCAGGCCCCCGGCTCGCAGGGGATCGCGCCCGGTGAGCCGGACCCGCACGGGAACGCCCGCTACCGGGCACCCGGAAAGCTGCCGGACGGGCCCGAGTCGGCGCCGGTCTACCTCTCCCAGAACGACATCGGCCGGGAGCAGGTCGCCCGGCTGGCGAAGGCCCTGGACGTGCCCGGTACGCCCCATCTCGACGGCGGCACGTGGAAGGTGGGCGCCGCGCAGGGCAAGGGCGGGCCCTCGCTCCAGGTGGGCCGCAAGGGGCCGGGCAGCTGGTCGTACGCGCGGTACGGCACGCTGGGCGGCTCCCACTGCGAGCACCCGCCGGGCGTCGGGCCGGACACCGCCGCCTCGGGCGGTTCCGGCTCCGGTGCCAGTACCTGTCCTACGTACCGCGGCGGCGCCGGGACGAAGGGCGGCGGGTCGCAGCCCGTGTCCGAGGCCACGGCGAAGCGCGCGGCGGAGCCCGTGCTGGACTCGGTCGGACAGCGGAACGCGAAGCTGGACGCGGCCCAGCACTTCGGCGCCACACGGGTGGTGAAGGCCGACCCGGTCCTGGGCGGCCTGCCGACGTACGGCTGGCAGACCAGCCTCCAGGTCGGCTCGGACGGCAAGCTCACCGGCGGCAGCGGGCAGTTGGCGAAGCCGGAGAAGGCCGACTCCTACCCCGTGATCAGCGCGAGCGCCGCGCTCGACCAGCTCAACAAGGGCGCCGGGAACGGCCGTGTCGACACCGGGGGCTGCGCGACGTCCGCGCCGCTCACGACGGAGTCCGGTAAGGGCGCCGGCGGCGGGGCCTCGACGCTGCCCTGCGCCCCGAAGGGGAAGGCCGACCCGGTGACCGTGCGCGGGGCGACGTTCGCCCTGGCGGCGCGGGCCGTCGCGGGGCGGCAGGCGCTGGTGCCCTCGTGGCTCTTCGAGACGCAGGTGCCGGGCACCACGGGCAAGGACGATACCTTCACGGTGGACCACCCCGCCGTCGACCCGAAGTTCATCAAGGAGTCGGAGCCGGCCTCGCCCGCTCCCTCGCAGCCGTCCGGCCCGGCCAAGTCCGGAGCGACGCGCGTCGCCTCGTACAGCGTGGACCGCAAGGACGACAGGACGCTCACGCTGCACTTCTGGGGCGGGGTGTGCAGTGATTACTCCGCCGCCGCGCGGGAGCAGTCCGCGACGTCGGTGACGGTGGGCGTCACGGGCAAGGAGAAGCATCCGGGGCGGATGTGCGTGATGATGGCGAAGGGCTTCGATCAGACGGTGCGCCTGGACAAGCCGCTGGACGGCCGGAAGGTCGTGGACGCGATGACGGGCCAGGCGGTGCCGGAGAAGCCGGAGACGAAGAAGTGAGCGCCGGACGTGCGCGGCGGCGCACGGCGAGAGGTGCGTGGTGACGCCGGGCAGACGGCGTGCGCGTGACGAAGGCGGCATGACGAAGGCGGCGGCCCCTGGGGGGACCGCCGCCTTCTGTCGTCCGTATCGGCCGTTCCAGCCGGCCGGCCGGTTCAGCTGAAGGAGTCGCCGCAGGCGCAGGAGCCCGTGGCGTTCGGGTTGTCGATGGTGAAGCCCTGCTTCTCGATGGTGTCGACGAAGTCGATGGAGGCGCCGCCCAGGTAGGGGGCGCTCATCCGGTCGGTGATCACCTTCACGCCGTCGAAGTCCTTCACGACGTCGCCGTCGAGCGAGCGCTCGTCGAAGAAGAGCTGATAGCGCAGGCCGGAGCAGCCGCCGGGCTGGACGGCGACGCGCAGCGCGAGGTCGTCACGGCCCTCCTGTTCCAGCAGGGCCTTGACCTTCGACGCGGCGGCGTCCGACAGGATGATGCCGTCGCTCACGGTGGTCTCGTCCTGAACGCTCATCTGCTTCTCTCCCGGGTTGTTCGGACCGCTTGCCGTCGGATGCAACCTCCGGCACCCCGGATTCATTCCGGGCCCAGCACTTTTCTCTTCATTCATGCTCGCACACCACCCCTCTCGCGGGCACGGGCCGCCGGGCCCCGATCTCCGTCCCGCCCCCGCGATACGCCCCCGAGGGGGGTGCGTCACATCGACACAAGGCCCATCGTCAAAGTGACGTGAAGCAGCTATGATAGATAACGTCAAATTGACGACAAGGCTGTTTCGCGGAAGAGAAAGGGTGCGTGTCGTGACCACCGCCCAACCCCTGGATGTCCAGCCCTCACCGCTGGCGCTACTGCTTCTGGGCCGCGAGGCCGACCCCCGGAGCGAGCGCGGCGTGGAATGCCCCGGCGACCTGCCGGCGCCCTCCGACCCGGACCTGGTGGAGCGCGCCCGCGCGGCCAAGGCCCGGCTCGGGGACAAGGTCTTCGTCCTCGGCCACCACTACCAGCGCGACGAGGTCATCGAGTTCGCGGACGTCACCGGGGACTCCTTCAAGCTCGCCCGGGACGCGGCCGCCCGGCCCGGCGCCGAGTACATCGTCTTCTGCGGCGTGCACTTCATGGCCGAGTCCGCCGACATCCTCACCGGCGACGGCCAGCAGGTCGTCCTGCCCGACCTGGCCGCGGGCTGCTCGATGGCGGACATGGCCACGGCCGAGCAGGTCGCCGAGTGCTGGGACGTCCTCGCGGACGCGGGCGTCGCGGAGACCACCGTCCCCGTCTCGTACATGAACTCCTCCGCCGACATCAAGGCGTTCACCGGCAAGCACGGCGGCACGATCTGCACGTCCTCCAACGCGGAGCGCGCGCTGAAGTGGGCCTTCGAGCAGGGCGAGAAGATCCTCTTCCTCCCGGACCAGCACCTCGGCCGCAACACCGCCGTGCGCGACCTGGGCCTGTCGCTCGACGACTGCGTCCTCTACAACCCACACAAGCCGGGCGGCGGGCTCACCGCCGAGGAGCTGCGGGCGGCCAAGGTGATCCTGTGGCGCGGGCACTGCTCGGTGCACGGCCGGTTCTCCCTGGAGTCCGTACGCGACGTGCGCGAGCGCATACCGGGCGTCAATGTGCTGGTGCACCCCGAGTGCCGGCACGAGGTCGTGGCGGCGGCGGACCTCGTCGGCTCGACGGAGTACATCATCAAGGCCCTGGAAGCCGCCCCGGCCGGTTCGAAGTGGGCCATCGGCACGGAGCTCAACCTCGTGCGGCGGCTCGCGAACCGCTTCGCGGCGGAGGACAAAGAGATCGTCTTCCTCGACAAGACGGTCTGCTTCTGCTCGACGATGAACCGCATCGACCTGCCGCACCTGGTCTGGGCCCTGGAGTCGCTCGCCGACGGCAAGGTCGTCAACCGCATCGAGGTCGACCCGGAGGTCGCGGCCTTCTCGAAGCTGGCCCTGGAGCGCATGCTGGCGCTTCCGTAACGCCGGTGCGTACACACGGGGCTGTGGAGTCCCGCACCTCATCAAGCGGTGCGGGACTCCACGGGTCCGGGCGCGTCCCGGGCGCGTTCCGGGCACGTGCCGAGCGCGTAACGCGGTGGTGCGGCGGTCGCCGCTCTGGCAGGGTCGCGGCCATGTCCGATACTTCCGCCGACTCCGAACCCGCCCTCGACGTCGAGGCCTTGAAGTGGACCGACGACGAGCACGAGGCCGACTGGAGGCGCCGCGACGCCCTGGACCGGCGCGAGATCGAGCGGCTGGGCGCCGTCGCCGACGAGCTGAGTCGCGCCTCCGGGCCCGAGCACCCCGGCGCTCTGGCCGCCCGGCACGATCTCGTCGTGTACGCGCATCAGCACCCCGGCTGCGTCGAGCGCGTACTCGACCTCGCCGACCCGCTGGCCGCCGACTGCCTCCGGGCCCTGGGCCCGGACAGCCGAGTGACCATCGCGGTACTGGCCGTTCAGGCGTCGGAACGGCTGGACGAGTACGAGGAGGCGGCGGCGCACGAGGCGCCGGCGGCCCTCGCGTCGCTGGTGGAGCGGCAGACCCGGCTGCTGGGGCCCCGGCATCCGGAGACCCTCCGGATGCGGCGGTGCCATGTCGCATGCGTCTGCCGCGCGTACCGGCTCGTCCACCACACCGGACACGAGCCGCCCCGTGCGGACGACCGTCAGCGGTTGCTGCGGCTGTGGGCCGAGTTGGCCGCCGACCACGCCGACGCGCTGGGGGCCGATCACCCGGACACGTTCGCGTGCCGGGACGAAGAGGCCGCGGAGCACTGCGAGTTCGGCGAGCACGACGGCGAGGCGCGCTGCTACGCGGCGCTGGCCGCGGACCGGGCCCGCGTGCTCGGCCCGTACCACCCGGACACCCTGGGGAGCCGGGAGTCCCACCTGACCAGTCTGGCCGAGACCGGCCGGCCCGAAGAGGTCGCCGAGAGCGCCCGGTCGCGCCCCGCCCTCGTCGCCGACTGCGTACGGGCCCTGGGCCGCGACCACCGAATCACCCAATTCGCCCTGGAGTCATAGGCCACAGGCAAATAATTGGATACCGCACGAAGTATGACGTACGTTCCTCCTCTGCAACCCGCCCCCCGAGGGCGGCTCTTCGTCCCTGGGGGGATCTCCGTCATGTCGCACCACCCCGTCGGCCCGCCGCTCGGCGCTCCCGCGCCGTACCCGGCCGGCGGCCCCGTCCTCCGCTCGCCCGTCGGCCTCGCGACGGCCGTCACCGTGCTGCTCGGCGCCGTCGCCGCCTTCGACCTCTTCGCGCTCTACGCGGACTTCAACGTCTACTCGCTGCTGGACAGCGTGCTGACCGCTCCGGCCGGCGAGCTGAAGCGGGCCGACAGCCTGTACACGGCGGCCGGCCGCCTTCAGGGGCTGGGCACGATCGCCACCGCCGTGGTCTTCATCATCTGGTTCCACCGGGTCCGGGGAAACGCCGAGATCTTCACGCAGGACATCTGCACCCTGGGCCGCGGCTGGTCCATCGGCGCCTGGTTCGTGCCCCTCGCCAACCTCTGGCTGCCCTTCCGCGTGGCCGCCGAGACCTGGCAGGCCAGCGCCCCGCAGACGCCGGACGGCGCGCTGCGCGAGGTCTCGCGCGCGCCGGTGCGGGCGTGGTGGGTGCTGTGGCTGCTGGCCCTGGCGGTGAGCAGGACGGCCGACAACCTCTACAACCGCGCGGACACCCCGGAGTCGCTCCAGCAGGCCGCGGGCGCGGTGATGTTCGGCGATCTGCTGGACCTCGCGGCGGCCGTGCTCGCGATCCTCTTCGTGCGGAAGCTGACGCGGATGCAGCGGGAGCGGGCGGAGCTCGGTACGTTCGCCGCGGTCATGCCGGGCGGTCCGACGATCGTCTGACCGTCGACCGCTGACGGCTGACGGCTGACGGCTGACGCCTGACCGCTAACGGCCGACGGCCGACGGCCGATCGGCTCGTACGGGCCGTCAGCGGGGTCACGGGCGCGGCCCGGCCTCGTACACGCCGACAGCGCGGACACGGGAGCGGCCCGGCCCGTAGGCCCGTACGCGCCGACAGCGCGGACACCGGCGGCGCCCGGCCCGTCAGCGCGGTTCCGCCGGGCGGGCCGCCGCCCGCCTGAGCAGGTAGGGGACGGCCCGCCGGTGCGTCAGCGCGGCGAACGGCCAGATCACGCGGGCCGCCCCGTGCTCGTACCGGACGAAGGTGGTCAGCACCACCCGGACGCCTTCGGAGCGCAGCACGAGGCGGGCGGTCATCAGCGCTGACGTCACCTCCAGGACGATCACGTCCGTCGCCATCGTCACGATCCGCCAGCCGAGCACATGCGTGGGGGCGGGGCGCGGGCCGAGCCGCAGGCGGAGCACCGACCGCCAGCCGGTGACCAGGAACCAGCGCACCGGGCCGGGGGCGCCCTCGAAGACGGATCTCGCCCACTGCTCCGGCGACCGCGGGAGCAGCGACGAGCCGCCCGTGGTGACCGCGACGGCCTCCGCCCAGTCGTCCGCCCCGAGCCCGCCGACGCCCCGTGCCGCGTCGGCGACCTCGACCCGGCCCGTATGTAGTGTCGCTGCTGCCAAAACGGCCCCCTGCTCGATCTGCTGGAACTGCTCGTGGATCTCGGTGGATCTGCTCGGCGCGGGTACGCGACGAGGCTACCCGCGCGATCGCGCGTACCCCCGCAGCGCGCCGGGACACAACGAAGGAGCCCCCGCGGCCGCGATGGCCGTGGGGGCTCCGTGTGTTGGGGACCGGGTCAGACGCCCGCGGTCTCCGGCGTGCGGTCGTCCTCGCTCGGCGCCTGGGCGCCGTTCTTCCCGGCGCGCTTGGCGGCCTTCTTCCCGGCCCGCCGCTCCTTGCGCAGCTCGACCATCGTGTACAGCGTCGGCACGAGCAGCAGCGTGAGCAGCGTCGAGGTGACCAGGCCGCCGATGACGACGACGGCCAGCGGCTGGGAGATGAAGCCGCCCTGTCCGGTGACGCCCAGCGCCATCGGCAGCAGCGCGAAGATCGTCGCCAGGGCGGTCATCAGGATCGGGCGGAGCCGGTGCCGGCCGCCCTCGACGACCGCCTCGACCACCGGGAGGCCCTGCCTGCGGTACTGGTTGATCAGGTCGATCAGCACGATCGCGTTGGTGACCACGATGCCGATGAGCATCAGCATGCCGATCATCGCCGGGACGCCCATGGGGGTGCCGGTGAAGACCAGCAGGCCGATCGCGCCGGTCGCCGCGAACGGGATGGAGACCAGCAGGATCAGCGGCTGGATGAGCGACCGGAAGGTCGCGACCAGCACCATGAAGACGATCGCGATGGCCGCCAGCATGGCGAGGCCCAGCTTGGCGAAGGCGTCGTTCTGGTCCGAGGAGACGCCGCCGATCTCGACGGTCGCGCCCTTGGGCAGCGTCTTCTTCAGCTTGTCGATCTTGCTTTGCAGGGCGGCGGTGACCGCGCCGGTGTTGTCGGCGGTCGGCTTGGCGGTGATGGTCGCCGCCCGCGCGCCGTCGATGCGGGTCATCTGGACCGGGCCGGGCACGGTCTTGACCTCGGCGATGTCGCCGAGCCGCACCGCGCCCGCCGGGGAGCCGAGCTGGAGGTTCCGCAGCTGGTCCAGGGTGGCCGCCGGCTTGGCCGACTTCACGACGACGTCGCGCTCGGCGTCGTCGAGGACCGCCTTGCCGCTGGTGGTGCCGCGCACCGCCTGCGCCACGGCCTGCCCCAGGCTCGTCTCGGTGAAGCCCGCCGCGGCGGCCTTGTCGTTGCCCTTGACGGAGATGCGGGGCACGCTCTGCGAGAGGTCGCTGCGGACGTCGGTGACGTGGTCGAGGCCCGCGACCGCGGAACGCACACTCTCCGACGCCGACTTGAGGGTCTTCGCGTCGGCGGCCTTCACCACGACGCTCAGGTCCTGGTCGCCGAAGCCGCCGCCCGCCGAGACGGTGGTGCGGCCGATGCCGTCGAGCTTCTTGAGGCCGGCGCGGATGGTGTCGGTGACGGCGTCGGCCTTGCCGGAGTCCTTCAGCTTGACCTCGTACGACGCCTGGTTGGCGCCCGTACCGCCGCCGAAGGCCGCCATGATGCCGGACGAGCCGACGGTGACCTGGTAGTCCTTGACCCCGGCGACGCCGTCGAGGAGCTTCTCGACCTTCTTGGACGCGGCGTCGGCCGCCTCCAGGCTGGTGCCGGGGGCGAGTTCCTGCTTGACGGAGAGGCTGTCCTGCTCGCCGCCGTCGATGAAGTTGGTCTTGAGCAGCGGGGCCATGCCGAACGTGGCGACGAGCACCAGGACGGCGATCACCAGGCTGGTGACGCGGCGCCGGGTCGCGAAGCCCAGCACCGGCACGTACAGCCGCTGGAGCCGGCCGCGGGTCTCCTTCTCCTCGGCCTCGCGCCGCAGCTCCTCCGGGTCGGCGCCCTCGCTCCCCTTCGGGGCGCGGAGGAACCAGTACGAGAGGACCGGCACGACGGTCAGCGACACCAGCAGCGAGGCCAGCAGCGCCACCGAGACGGTCAGCGAGAACGAGCCGAAGAGCGCGCCCACCATGCCGCCGACCAGGCCGATCGGCAGGAAGACCGCGACCGTGGTGAGGGTGGAGGCGGTGACGGCGCCGGAGACCTCGCGGACCGCCGTCAGGATGGCGTGCTGCCGCTCCTCGCCGTAGGAGAGATGGCGCTTGATGTTCTCCAGGACCACGATCGAGTCGTCGACGACGCGGCCGATGGCGATGGTGAGGGCGCCCAGCGTGAGCATGTTGAGCGACAGGTCCCGCGTCCACAGCACGATCAGCGTGAGCAGCACGGACAGCGGGATGGAGATCGCCGTGACCAGCGTCGAGCGCAGCGACGCGAGGAAGACGAGGATCACCACGACGGCGAAGAGGAGGCCGAGCAGGCCCTCCGTCGTCAGGCCGTCGATGGACTTGGAGACCGCCGGGCCCTGGTCGCTGACGACGGTCAGCTTCGCGTCGGAGCCGAGGTCCGCACGGAGCTGCGGCAGCTTGTCCTTGACGGCGTCGGAGATCGCGACGGCGCTGCCGTCGTGGTCCATGGTGACGGCGATGCCGAGGCTGGGCTTGCCGTCGGTGCGGGTGATGGAGGTGGGGGCCGCCGACTCCTGCTTGACGGTGGCGATGTCGCCGACCCGCACGGGCTTGCCGCCCTTGCCGTCGGCGCCGGGCGCGGCCGCCGGGTTGATCCGCAGGTCCTCGATCTGCTTCAGGGAGGTGAAGCCGCCGCCGACCTGGACGGTCCGGCTCTTGCCGCCCTCGGAGAACGCGCCGGCCGGCACGGACGCGCCGTTCGCCTCCAGCGCCTGCCCGAGCGCGGCGGCGGACAGGCCGGCCGCGGCGAGCTTCGCGTCGTCGGGGGTGACGGCCACGACGCGGTCCCGTACGCCGTCCACGTTGACCTGACCGACGCCGTCGATGTTCTTGAGCGCCGGTACGACGCTGCGGTCCAGCTTGTCGGCGAGCGCCTGCTGGTCCTGGGTCGAGGAGACCGCGAGCACGACCGTCGGGATGTCGTCGGTGGAGCCCGCGATGACCTGCGGGTCGACGTCCTTGGGGAGCTGCGAGGAGGACCGGTTCACGGCCTGCTGGACGTTGGCGACGAGCTTGTCGGAGCCGTTGCCGTAGTCGAACTTGGCCATGATGACGGCCGAGCCCTCGCTGGCGGTGGAGGTGATGCCGGTGATGCCGTCGACCGCCTTGATGCTGTTCTCCAGCGGCTCGACGACCTGCTTCTCGACCACGTCCGGGGACGCGCCCTGATACGGCGCGATCACCGACACCATGGGCAGATCGATGGACGGCAGCAACTGCTGCTTCAGCTGCGGGATGGCGATGGCCCCGAACACGACGGCGACTATCGCCATCAGAGCTATCAGTCCCCGCTGTACGAGGCTGATTCTGGACAGCCAGGACATGGGTTAACGCTCTCTCTTCTGTTTGCTGAGCGGATCGGCGGGGGCGCGGCAGCGGCCCACCTCTACGATCGCCCGTGCCCCGGTGCGAATACCTCGCTCGCAGGTCGATTCTCGTCCCGGACGTGTACCGCAGCCGCAGTACGCGCCCCTAGGGGTCACTCCACCCTTGGGCGTACAAGTCCGGTTTCGTAGGCGATGACCACCAATTGGGCCCGGTCGCGGGCGCCCAGTTTGGCCATCGCCCGGTTCACATGGGTCTTGACGGTCAGCGGGCTGACCTCCAGCCGCTCCCCGATCTCGTCGTTGGAGTGGCCGCCCGCGACCTGGACCAGCACCTCGCGCTCGCGCCCGGTCAGCGCGGCCAGCCGCTCCGCCTGGTAGCCGCCGGAGGCCGCGTCCGCGCCGTCGCTCTGGGCGAGGAACGTGGCGATCAGCCCCTTGGTCGCCACCGGCGACAGCAGCGCCTCGCCGGCCGCCGCGATGCGGATCGCGGCCAGCAGCTCCTCGGGCTCGGCGCCCTTGCCGAGGAAGCCGGAGGCCCCGGCGCGCAGCGACTGCACGACGTACTCGTCGATCTCGAAGGTGGTCAGCATGACCACGCGTACGTGCGCCAGTTCGGGGTCGGAGCAGATCACGCGGGTGGCGGCGAAGCCGTCCGTGCCGGGCATCCGGATGTCCATCAGGACGACGTCGGGGCTCTCGGCGCGGGCCAGTTCGACGGCCGCCGCGCCGTCCGACGCCTCGCCGACCACCTCCATGTCCGGTTCGGAGTCCACCAGCACCCGGAACGCGCTGCGCAGCAGCGCCTGGTCGTCCGCGAGCAGCACCTTGATCGTCATGCGTCCCCTCCCGTACGCGCTTGCAGCGGCAGTTCGACGCGGACCGCGAAGCCGGGGCCGCCGTCCGGGCCGGGTCCCGCCTCGCAGGTGCCGCCGAGTGCGACCGCCCGCTCGCGCATCCCGATCAGACCGTGTCCGCCCGGGCCGGCGCCGGTGTCGGTACCCGTGCCCGTACCGTCCGTACGGTTCGGCGGCGGTCCGTCGCCATTGTCGCGGACGGTCAGGAGCAGGGACGCGCGGCCCCGCAGGATGCCGACCTCGGCGGTGGCGGAGGGGCCCGCGTGCTTGTGCACGTTGGTGAGCGCCTCTTGCAGTACGCGGTAGGCGGTCAGGTCGACGGCCACGGGCAGCGGTCCGACGACGGCGGCGGCCGCGGCCGCCGTGTCGCCCGTCCGGGGCCGGCCAGGGGCGGCGGGCTCGGTGGCGGCCGCCGCGACCCGGACGCGCAGCCCGACGCGGGCGAAGCCGTCGACGAGCTGGTCCAGGACGCCGAGGCCGGGGGCTGGTTCAGTGGGGGCGGCCGGGTCGCCGTGCTGGCGCAGCAGGCCGACGGTGGCGCGCAGTTCGTCGAGCGCGGAGCGGCTGGCCTCGCGGACGTGCGCGAGGGCCTGCTTGGCCTGGTCGGGGCGGCTGTCCATGACGTGCGAGGCCACCCCGGCCTGGACGTTGACGAGCGCGATGTGGTGGGCGACGACGTCGTGGAGTTCGCGGGCGATGCGCAGCCGCTCCTCGGCGACCCGGCGGCGGGCCTCCTCGTCGCGGGTCCGCTCGGCCCGTACGGCACGCTCCTGGATCTCGGCGACGAAGGCGCGGCGGCTGCGCACGGCGTCGCCCGCGGCGGCGGCCAGGGCGGTCCAGGCGAAGACGCCGAAGTTCTCCTGGGCGTACCAGGGGCGGGCGCCGAAGGCCATGACGGCGGCGGTGAGGACGCCGACGGCGAGGGCCGCGATGCGCCAGGCGACGGTGCGGCCCATGCCGGAGGCCACGGTGTAGAGCGCGATGACGACGGCGACGGTCACCTGGCCGTACGCCTTGTCGTGCCGGGTGAGGACGACTTCGATCACCGTCAGGAGGACGGTCGCGGCGAGTACGGCGCGCGGGGCCCGGCGGCGCAGCACCAGCGCGCCGCAGGCGAGGGTGGTGAACAGCACGAAGACGCCGCCCAGCGGGAAGCGCCGGGCGTGCGGTCCGGCGGCCGTGCCGAGCAGGGCGGTGGCGAGGACGAGGGCGGCCAGCAGGGCGTCGGCGGCCAGCGGGTGCGCGCTCAGCCACTGGCGGGCCCGGCAGAGGCCCGGGGCCGTGGTGAGGGGGGTCACGGGTTCCAAAGTACGGGGTGCCAAAAGCGCGGGGTGCCGCGCCCGCGCCCGTGCCCGTACCACGCGCGCCCCCGTCCCTCGGTGAGGGCGGGGGCGCGGGCGGTGCTGGAGTCTGCTGGTACAGCCGGACGTCAGCCCGGAATGAGACCGTCGTCGCTGAGCATGGAGCGGACCTCGTCCAGGGAGGCGTCCTGGGCGGGGAGGATCAGCTCGGACGGTTCCAGGGCGTCGTCGGGAAGCGGTTCGCCGAGCCGCCGCACCGCGTCGAGCAGGGCGGCGAGGGTGCGCCGGAAGCCTTCCTCGTCGCCGCCCTCGATCTCCTGGAGCAGCTCGTCGTCCAGCGTGTTCAACTCGGTGAAGTGGCTGTCGGCCAGCTTCACCTGCCCCTCCCCCATGATCCGTACGATCACGACGGTCTCCCTTGTTCAGTGCTCAGAGGATCTCGAAGAGGCTTATCCCGGCTACTGCTTGTCGAAGCGGGGCGTGTCCTGCGGCTGGGCCGTCTGGCCCTGCCCGGCGCCGCCGGCCGCTCCTCCTGCCCCTCCCTCAATGGCCTGCTTGCCCGCGCCGCTGCCGCCCGCCAGCTCGGCCTTCATCCGCTGGAGCTCCAGCTCCACGTCGGTGCCGCCGGAGAGGCGGTCCAGCTCCGCGGTGATGTCGTCCTTGGCGGTGCCGGTCGGGTCGTCGAGCGCGCCGGAGGCGAGCAGCTCGTCGATGGCGCCGGCGCGGGCCTGCATCTGCTGGGTCTTGTCCTCGGCCCGCTGGATGGCCATGCCGACGTCGCCCATCTCCTCGGAGATGCCGGAGAACGCCTCCCCGATGCGGGTCTGGGCCTGGGCCGCGGTGTACGTGGCCTTGATGGTCTCCTTCTTCGTGCGGAAGGCGTCGACCTTGGCCTGGAGCCGCTGGGCGGCGAGGGTGAGCTTCTCCTCCTCGCCCTGCAGCGTGGTGTGCTGCGTCTCCAGGTCGGTGACCTGCTGCTGCAATGCGGCGCGGCGCGACAGCGCCTCGCGCGCCAGGTCCTCGCGACCCAGCGCGAGGGCCTTGCGGCCCTGGTCCTCCAGCTTGGAGGACTGACCCTGCAACTGGTTGAGCTGCAATTCCAGGCGCTTGCGGGAGGTGGCCACGTCGGCGACGCCGCGGCGCACCTTCTGCAGCAGCTCCAGCTGCTTCTGGTAGGAGTAATCGAGGGTCTCGCGCGGATCCTCGGCCCGGTCCAGGGCCTTGTTGGCCTTGGCGCGGAAAATCATCCCCATACGCTTCATGACACCGCTCATGGGCCTCGCGCGCCCCCTTCTGACGGACTACGGACTCCAGCATCTATCAAGACCCCACAGTACGGGCCCTGCATCCATTACCGCACTGTTCAGCCCTGGATGTGCTCCTCCTACAGGACGATCACAAGGTCGCCGCTCTCCGGCCCAAGGAGTAGGCGGGCGTCAGGGAGGGTGCGAAATGACCGAAAAGCGCAAGGTGACGGCGGGGGGAACGGCCGGGAAAGCGCCGTTTCGGGCCGTTTGGGCGGCGGGTCCCGGCGGGGCGGGGCGCGGGCGCCCGTTGCCGGATCGTTCCCCTCGGGACTGGGGTCCACGCATCCGCACCACGTACCCTTGGGTTTTGTGTTCCGAAGCCGTTCGAAGGATGAGCAGGCCGCCGCCACCAAGGTGACCGCGGACCAGCCCCAGCAGCCCCGTGACCCGCAGGCGCCCAAGGGCCGCCCGACCCCGAAGCGCAGCGAGGCCACCTCGCAGCGCCGCAGCATGGCCAGTACGCCGACCAACCGCAAGGACGCCATGAAGCGTCAGAAGGCGGCGCGGCGCACGGACCTCGCGAAGCAGCGCGAGGCCCTCGCCAACGGGGACGAGCGGTATCTGCCCGCCCGCGACAAGGGCCCGGTCCGCCGCTTCGCCCGCGACTACGTGGACGCGCGGTTCACCGTGGCGGAGTACTTCCTGCCGCTCGCGGTGGTCATCCTGGTGCTCAGCATGATCAACCGCGGCGCGTTCCAGACGTACGTGCTGCTGCTGTGGATGATCGTGATCCTGCTGATCGTGGTCAACTCGGTGATCACCTCGGTCGGCCTCAAGCGCGGCCTGCGCGCCCGCTTCCCGAACGAGAACACGCGCGGAGCCGTGCCGTACGCCCTGATGCGCACGCTCCAGATGCGCCGGCTGCGGCTGCCGAAGCCGAAGGTCAAGCGCGGGGAGAAGCCCTGAGCGCGGCCCCGGCAGGATTCTCGGGCGGCGTGGCGGGCTGGCTGAGCAAGCTCGGCGGACTGCGGAACACCGTCCGCCAGGAGCTCGTCGCCCGCCAGCTCGACGAGCAGATCACCGCCCGCTACCCCGTGGGGCAGCGCCTCGCCGTCCTCGACGTCGGCCTCGGCCAGGGCACGCAAGCGCTGCGGCTGGCCCGCGCCGGGCACAACGTGACCGGCCTGGAGTCCGATCCGAAGATGGCCGCGACGGCCCGCGAGGCGCTCGGCGCCGAGCCCGAGGGCATCCGCGAGCGGGTCCGGATCATCGAGGGCGACGGCCGGGACGCGGGCGCGCACTTCCACACCGGCGCCTTCGACATCGTGCTCTGCCACGGCGTGCTGATGTACGTGAACGAGCCCGACCCGATGCTCGCCGGGCTGGCGCGGGTGCTCGCGCCCGGCGGACTGCTCTCCCTGGTCGTGCGGAACGCCGACGCGCTCGCGATGCGCCCCGGCCTGGCCGGGGACTTCGACGGGGCGCTCGCCGCCTTCGACTCCCCCGACTACACCAACCGGCTCGGGCTGCGGGTACGCGCCGACCGGCTGGAGACGCTCACGGCCACGCTGACGGGGATCGGCGCCCCGCTGCACGCCTGGTACGGCGTGCGGGTCTTCACCGACCAGGCCGCGGACGGCGAGGCGCCGCCGGCGGACGAGGCGCTGGAGCGGCTGCTCGCGGCCGAGGACAGGGCCGGGCGCACGGACCCGTACCGGTCGGTCGCGGCGCTGCTGCACCTGTGCGGCGTGCGGGGCTGACGGGGCGCATTCGCGCGTACGGGCGCCCGTCGCCGTTCGTACGGTACGGGCGCCCGTATGACGTCGACGGCCGTCAGCCCTCGCTGGCGTGCAGGCTCATCGGCCCGTAGATCTCCGTGCCGTCCTCGAACAGCCTGACCTGGTCGGCGCCGCCGTCCAGCAGCTCCTTCCACGCCTCGCCGATCCAGGACTCCGCGTCCCCCTGTGTGGTGAACTCCTCCGGTTCCACCGCGGGAGCGGTCTCCGTCCCGTCGGACTTCTCGAACCGCCACGTCCAGGCCATGTCCGCCTCCTGAGTCCCGAATACCTGCTGCGCACGTACTGTGCAGCGCAGCCTAACGGTCGGTGAACAGGGCCCGTAAAGCCCCGCAAAGGGCGAGCCCCGCGCGCCCGGGCGCGCGGGACGCGAGACGATCGGGGGGTGGAACTCACTCTCCTCGGCACCGGGGCCCCCGACGGACTGCCGCGCCCCGGATGCCCGTGCGCGGCCTGCGCCACGGCGGTCGGCGACGCGGCGCGGGCCGCGACGGCGCTGCTCGTCGACGGCGCGCTGCTGCTCGACCTGACCCCCGGCCCGGCCTTCGCGGCGGCGCGCGCCGGGCACTCGATCGCCGGGGTGCGGCAGGTGCTGCTCTCGCACCCGCACGACGGCCCGGCCGTGGAGTTCCCGGCCGGGCTGCCCGCGCCGGGCCGGGTGCCGGACGGCCGGGAGCTGGCGGTGATCAGCGGCCACCGGGTACGGGCGGTGGCCCTGGACTCGCCGGGCACCGGGTACGAGGTGGTCGGGCCCGAGGGCGAGCGGCTGCTGTACCTGCCGCCGGGCGCGGCGGCGGCCGGGCTGGCGGACGGCGTCCGGGACCCGTACGACATGGTGCTGCTGGACGTCGTGGGGCGGCCCGACGCGCTGGCCCGGCTGCGGGCGGCGGGCGCGGTCGCGGCCACCACGGACGTCATCGCCGTGCACCTCGACCACGAGGCGCCGCCCGGCGGCGAACTGCGCCGGCGGCTGGCCGCCGCGGGCGCGCGGGCGGTGCCCGACGGCACGACGCTGCTGGTCGGCGAGTACCACGCGGTGCCGGACCTGCCCCGGCGGACGCTGGTGCTGGGCGGCGCGCGGTCCGGGAAGTCGGTCGAGGCGGAGCGGCGACTGGAGGCGTTTCCGGACGTCCTGTACGTCGCCACGGGCGGCGCCCGCGACGGCGACCAGGAGTGGGCCGAACGCGTGTCGACCCACCGCGAACGCCGCCCGGCCTCCTGGCGCACCGCCGAGACCTGCGACCTCCCCCCGCTGCTCGCCGCGGAGGGCCCGCCCCTGCTGATCGACTGCCTGTCCCTGTGGCTGACGGACGCCATGGACTCCGTCGGCGCGTGGTCCGACGCGACCTGGGCGGAAGGCGGCGCCAAGGCGCTGCGCGAGCGCGTGGACGAGCTGGTGGCGGCCGTCCGCGCGACCCGGCGCACGGTGGTCGCCGTGAGCAACGAGGTGGGCTCGGGCGTCGTCCCGGCCACCCCGGCGGGCCGCCGCTTCCGCGACGAGCTGGGCCGCCTGAACGCGGGCGTCGCGGCGGAGTGCGAGCACGTACTCCTGGTCGTGGCCGGCCAGGCCGTGGCGCTGCGCTGAGCTTCCCCGGCGGCGGCCGGGGCGGGAGGGGTGGCGCGCTGGGGTGCGAGCCGCGCCGCCGGGGCTTGTTCGGGTGGGACTGGCATCTACTTCTGCGGGTACTGTTCTGCGGATGAGCGGCCTGAATCTCGATGACTTCGCCACGCTGATCGAGCGCCCCGACTCCGGCGTACGCCGGGACGCCGAGGAGCACCGTGAACGGCTCGTGCCCGCGCCCGGCGCGCTGGGCCGGCTGGACGAGCTCGGGGAGTGGCTCGCGGCCGCCCAGGGCTCGGTGCCGGTGAAGCCCGTCGAGCGGGCGAAGCTGCTGCTGTTCGCGGGGGACCACGGGGTCGCGGAGCTCGGGGTGTCCGGCGGTCCGGCGGAGGGCGCGCGGGCGCTCGTACGGGCCGTGCTGGACGGCGAGAGCGCGTCGGCGGTGCTGGCGCGCCGGTGCGGGGCCCAGGTGCGGGTCGTGGACATGTCCCTGGACTGCGACCCGGCCGAGCTGCCCGAGGACGTGACGCGCCACCGGGTGCGGCGCGGTTCGGGCCGTATCGACGTCGAGGACGCGCTCACCGCGGACGAGGCGGAGCGGGCCTTCCGGGCCGGGATGGCCGTGGCCGACGAGGAGGCCGACTCCGGCACCGACCTCGTGGTGCTCGGCGACCTGAGCGTGGGCGGGACCACCGCGGCCGGCACGCTGATCGCCGCGCTGTGCGGAACCGACGCCTCCGTGGTGACCGGCCGCGGCGGCGCCGGCATCGACGACCTGGCGTGGATGCGCAAGTGCGCGGCGATCCGGGACGGGCTGCGCAGGGCCCGGACGGTCCTCGGGGACCAGCTGGAGCTGCTGGCCACGACCGGCGGGGCGGACCTCGCGGCGATCACCGGTTTTCTGCTGCAGAGCGCCGTGAGACGGCTGCCGGTGATCCTCGACGGAGTGGTCTCGGCCGCGTGTGCGCTGGTGGCGCAGCGTGTCGCGTTCCGGGCGCCGGACTGGTGGCTGGCCGGTCAGGTGAGCGGGGAGCCGGCGCAGGCGAAAGCTTTGGACCGAATGGCACTCAACCCTTTGCTCGATCATGGCGTCTGTGTAGGCGAGGGGACAGGGGCGCTGCTCGCTCTGCCGATGGTTCAGGCGGCGGCGGCCCTGGCTGCGGAGCTCCCCGTGCGCGCCTGACGTCCCACGTCACCCGCGCCGGAGCCCCCGTCGCACATGACGCCCCATATGATCACTTTTCATGGGAGAAGTCCGCTTGACTCCGGATGAGGGCGCCCGTCGCGGTAGCTGGCCGCGGCGAGCCGCCGGCTTCGCGGTTTGGTACCTGCGCGCCGTTACGTTCGTCAACCTCCTCAGCGCGGTGTGGCTGTCCTTCGGGGCCGACATCCGCCGGCACAACGTCGAGGAGTTCTACACGCCGTACCTGGCGACCGCCGGCTTCGCGTCAGCCCTCTTCTCGCTGTTCATGGCCATCACGCTGCGGCGGCGCAAGCGCGCGGCGTGGATCCTGAACCTGGTGCTGGCCGGGGCCACGGCCGCGCTCTTCGTGTTCGCCATATGCTTCCGCGAGTTCAACCGGCACGGCCTGAACTGGTTCTCGACGATCATCACCGTGCTGTTCGTGGTCGCGCTCCTGGTCGGCCGCCGCGAGTTCTACGCCAAGGGCGACCGTTCCAACCCGAAGCTGGCCGCGATCGTCGCCGTCGGCGGGCTGCTCGTCACCTCGCTGATCGCCGCGCTGCTGGTCGGCATCACCAACGACGCGCACGACGGCGCCAAGTCCAGCTTCCTGGACCGCTGGCACTACGGCGTGATGCGGCTGATCTCGCTGGCCAGCGACGAGTCCCGGTACCAGGGCATCTCCGCGCCCGGCTGGGTCAACGTCGTCATCAACGTGATGAGCACGCTCCTGCTGCTCGGCGTGTTGTACGCGGCCTTCCGCTCGCGCCGCGCCACCGACCCCATCACCCCCGACGACGAGGAGAGGCTCCGCGCCCTGCTGGACAAGCACGGCGACCGCGACTCGCTCGGCTACTTCGCGCTGCGCCGCG
Source organism: Streptomyces sp. NPDC050617 (assembly GCF_040654795.1). NCBI lineage: Bacteria > Bacillati > Actinomycetota > Actinomycetes > Kitasatosporales > Streptomycetaceae > Streptomyces > Streptomyces sp. NPDC050617. The sequence continues at coordinate 84,029 of NZ_JBFAIS010000032.1, forward strand.
AGAAGAGCGTCATCTGGTCCCCCACCGGCAAGGCCGCCGTCACCTACCGCGTGCTCGGCGGGGTCTCGCTGGCCTCCGGCGACCCGATCGGCGACCCCGAGGCGTGGCCCGGCGCCATCGAGCCCTGGCTCACCGAGGCCCGCGAGCACGGCTGGATCCCCGCCGTGATGGGCGCGAGCGAGGAGGGCGGCACCATCTACGCGCGGCACGGCATGGATGCCCTCGAACTCGGCGACGAGGCGATCGTGGACACCGACGAGTTCACCCTCGAAGGCCGGGCCATGCGGACCGTGCGCCAGGCGTACAACCGGGTCAAGCGCGCCGGGTACACGGTGCGCATCCGGCGGCACGAGGACATCCCCGAGGACGAGATGGCCGACCTGCTGCACCACGCCGACGACTGGCGCGACGGGGCCACCGAGCGCGGCTTCTCGATGGCGCTCGGCCGGCTCGGCGACCCCGGCGACGGCCGCTGCGTGATGCTGGAGTGCCACGACGGCGAAGGGAAGCTGCGCGCCCTGCTCAGCTTCGTGCCCTGGGGGCCCAAGGGCCTCTCGCTCGACCTGATGCGCCGCGACCGGGAGTCCGAGAACGGCCTGATGGAGTTCATGGTCATCGAGATGATGCAGCGCTCCCGCGAGGTCGGGGTCGAGCAGGTCTCGCTGAACTTCGCGATGTTCCGGTCCGTCTTCGAGCGCGGCTCCAAGCTCGGCGCGGGCCCCGTGCTGCGGATGTGGCGCTCGCTGCTGACCTTCTTCTCCCGCTGGTGGCAGATCGAGTCGCTGTACCGCGCCAACGCGAAGTACCGGCCCATCTGGGAGCCCCGGTTCATGCTGTTCGAGAAGAGCAGCGACCTGTTGCGCATCGGCATCGCCAGCGGCCGGGCCGAGGGCTTCCTCGAAGCGCCCGGCCTGCCGAAGTGGCTGAACCGCAAGCACCTGGAGAGCAAGCGATGAACCGTGCGGCGCTCCGACGCGCCGCACATGCCGAGTGGGGCCCCCTGCTGGGGACCGTGCGCGGGGTGCTGGTCCGCAGGAAACTGCGGGCCGTCCCCATGACCGTCGCCGCGGTCCTCCTCACCTCGGTGTTCCAGATCATCCAGAACCAGCCCTGGGGCTTCGAGCCGATCCAGCGGATCGGCTCGGTCCAGGCCCAGCTGCCGTGGTGGCTGGCGCTGCTGCGCACCCCGCTGTCGCTGTTCGTGCCCGCTCTCGACCTGCCGATGTGGGGCGCGCTGGCGCAGCTCCTCATCGCGTTCGGCATCGCCGAGATCTGCCTGGGCCGCAAACGCACGCTGGCCATCGCCTACCTCGCCACCCTCGCCGGGACGATGTACGCGCGGCTGGCCGTCCACATCGGCCCCGACTCCGTCTTCGGCCTGCCGCCGCACGCCGCCAAGGTCATCGACACCGGCCCGTCGGCCGCCGTCGTCGGCATCGCCGTGTACGTGACCTGGCGCTACCGTGCCTGGCTCACCTGCGCCGTGGTGATCGCGGCCATGACCACGGAAGCCCTCCTCAAGCCGAACCTGGCGGGCAAGGAGCACCTGGCGGCCATCACCGCGATGCTCGTGGTGTGCGTGCTCGACGAGCTGCGCAGGCGGCGCAAGCCGCGCGACCCGTACCGCGCACGGGGCCCGGTGGCCCGCGGCGGTGCGCGGGGCGACGGCGACGGCAGCGGGCGGAGTTTAGAGCGCCGGACCAGGCCGCCGGAAGCGCCCGAACGCCCCCCGACGGCGTACGGGCAGGGGCCGGGCGAGCGCCTTCCGCTGCCCGACGCCTGCGGTCAGGGGTCCGGGGCCCCCGCGACCAGATCCTGAATGCGGCGGCGCAGCGCCTGCCAGCGCGCGTCGTGCCGGTACGCCCGTACCCGCGCCTTGCGCCGGGCCCGCGGCCGGTGGCGGTAGCAGCGCCGCGCCCACGGCGAGCCGGGCCGGGCAAGCCGCACCGCCCCGATGATCGCCACGAACGGCACCACCACCCCGATCACCGCTATCCGCGGCTTCCCCTTGGCCAGGGCGAACAGCGCGATGGCGAAGTTGAGCAGCACGTTCGTCGTCACGAGGCCGCGGCTGCGCAGCTCCTCCGGCGTCAGCGCGTCGACCCCGAACGGCGAGAAGCCCGCCAGCATCAGCGTGACCAGCGCGGCCGTCAGCACCACGACCTCGACGCTCTTGCGCCCCTGCTCGCTCCAGTACACGTCGTCCAGGTGCAGTACGAGCGCGAACTCGTCCAGCACCAGGCCCGCGCCCGCCCCGAACAGCACGGCCGTCACCGCGGTCCCGAACCCGTGCCGCCCGCCGGCCACCGCGCCGAAGCCGCCGACCACCATGAGCACGATGCCGGGCACCACATGGTGGATGTGCAGGCCGCCCGGCCGGATGTTGCGGAACGGGCCCTTGCCCGCCCGGATCAGCCGGGTGATCACCCGCGTGACCAGGAACGTCAGCACGAACGAGGCCAGCGCCAGCAGCAGCGGCAGCTTGCCCGGCTCGATGATGTTCCGACTCCACCAGTGACCCATGACCGACGCTCCCGAATCTGCCCGCTAGGGGCAACCTAACGCCCCTGACGTCGGAAGACGTCGGATAACCTGCGCGCGATGACCGATACCTCCCCCGACGGCGGCTCCGCCCGCGCCTCCCTCGGCGACGCGCTGCGCTTCGCCTTCGGCACCCTGAGCGTGCTGCCCGTACGCCTGACCCGGTGGGACCGCCCGGCGGCCCGCGGCGGGATGCTGGCTGCGCCGCTCGTGGGGCTGGCGGCCGGGCTCTGCGCGGCGGCCGTCGGCGGGGCGCTGCTGTTCCTGGACGCCGGGCCGCTGCTCGCCGCGGTCGCCGCCGTCGCCGTGCCGGCGGTGCTCACCCGCGGGCTGCACCTCGACGGGCTCGCGGACGTGGCCGACGGGCTCGGCAGCGGCAAGCCGGCCGCGGACGCGCTGCGCATCATGAAGCAGTCGGACATCGGCCCGTTCGGCGTCCTGACCCTGGTCTTCGTCCTGCTCGGCCAGGTCGCCGCCGTGTACGAGCTGTACGCGGCGGGCTGGGCGCGCGGCGCGCTCGCCGTGACGGTGGCCGCGGTCGCGGCCCGTACGGCCCTGACCCTCGCCTCCCGTGCCGGTGTGCCCGCGGCGCGGCCGGAGGGCCTGGGCGCGGCGGTCGCCGGGGTGGTCCCGGTCCGCTCGGCGGCGGTGGCGACGGCCGCCGTGACGCTCGCCTGCGCGGCGGCGGGCCGCGCGTATTGCGCTGCCGCGCTCCTTCTCTCCCTCGTCGCCGCGGAACTGATGCTCCGTCACTGCCGCCGCCGCTTCGGCGGCGTCACCGGCGACGTCTTCGGCGCCGTAGCCGAAACAGCCACGACAACAGCCCTGATCACCCTGGCCTTGACCCCATGACCACCCCCACGCCCAGCCCGCCCGCCACTTGAGGCCACACCCGCCCACGCCCACGCACCCACCGTCCGCCCGCCCATCCAGCCCGTCCGGCGCTTGAGGACACCACCCTCCGTCCGCCCCCCCCCCCCCCCCCCCCCCGCGCGGGGGGGCCCGGGCTAGGGAGAGCGGGGGGGTTGGGAATAGTTGTTTGCCCGGGGGGTAGTTGTAGGGTGGGGCCCGGTGATTAAAA
>NZ_JBFAIS010000033.1:0-87347 GCF_040654795.1 Streptomyces sp. NPDC050617
CCCCACCCAGCCCGTCCGGCGCTTGAGGACCGGGGCCCGGGGCGGAGCCCCGAATCAGCCCGTCCGGCGTTTGAGGACACCCCCCGCCCCCACGCCCACGCACCCACCGTCCGCCGCCCCACCCAGCCCGTCCGGCGCTTGAGGACCGGGGTCCGGGGCAGCGCCCCGATCAAGCCCGTCCGGCGATTGAGGACACCCCCCGCCCGCACCCGAAAACCCCTCCGGCGCCACGGGACCGGCGTCCGGGGCGGCAACGCCCCGAGTGGCAAGGCGGGGCGAAGCACCCCACAGGGCGCGGCCGCGCATCGGCCGGGAGTTAGGCTCGCGGCAAGCGCCTGGCGACCGGCACCATCCACCGGCCGGCCGAACTCAACGGAAGTAGGGACCCCACCACCGTGACTGCACTGACTCTCAGCACCTCCAGCGCGGCGACGCTGCGCGCCGACGCCCTCGTTGTCGGCGTGGCGAAGGGCCCGAAGGGCCCCGTCGTCGCGCCCGGCGCGGAAGCCGTGGACAAGGCGTTCGACGGCAAGCTGGCCTCCGTCCTGGAGACCCTCGGCGCCGCCGGCGGCGAGGGCGAGGTGACGAAGCTGCCGGCGCCGTCCGGTGTCAAGGCCCCCGTCGTCCTCGCGGTCGGCCTCGGCGACGCCCCGGCCAAGGGCGACGGCTTCGACGGCGAGGCGCTCCGCCGCGCGGCGGGTTCCGCCGCGCGCGCCCTGGCGGGCACGAAGAAGGGCGCGTTCGCGCTGCCCGTCGAGAGCGCCGCGGACGTCGCCGCCATCGCGGAGGGCGCGCTGCTCGGCGCGTACGCCTTCAACGCCTACCGCAACGGCAGCGCCAAGAACGGCAAGGACGACAAGAGCGCTCCGCTCGCCGAGGTCGCGATCCTCGGCGGCAAGCCGCGTGACAAGGCGTACAAGGCCGTCGCGGACCGCGCCATCGCGCTGGCGGAGGAGATCAACCGCGCGCGCGACCTGATCAACACGCCCTCCAACGACCTCACCCCGAAGTCGTTCGCCGCCGCCGCGCAGGCCGCCGGCAAGGAGCACGGCCTCACGGTCGAGGTGCTGGACGAGAAGGCGCTGGCCAAGGGCGGCTACGGCGGTCTGACCGGCGTCGGCCAGGGCTCCGCCAACCCGCCGCGGCTGGTCAAGATCGCCTACACGCACGCCAAGGCGAAGAAGACCGTCGCGCTGGTCGGCAAGGGCATCACGTACGACTCGGGCGGCATCTCGCTGAAGCCGGCCGGTCACAACGAGACGATGAAGTGCGACATGAGCGGCGCCGCCGCCGTGTTCGCCGCGGTCGTCACCGCCGCCCGGCTCGGCCTCCAGGTCAACGTCACCGGCTGGCTGGCGCTGGCCGAGAACATGCCGTCGGGCACCGCGACGCGCCCCGGCGACGTGCTCACGATGTACAGCGGCAAGACGGTCGAGGTGCTCAACACCGACGCCGAGGGCCGGCTGGTGCTCGCCGACGCGATCACCCGCGCCTCGGAGGAGAAGCCGGACGCGATCGTGGACGTGGCGACGCTGACCGGCGCCATGGTGGTGGCGCTCGGCGACCGCACGTTCGGGATCATGGCCAACGACGACGCCTTCCGCGCCTCGCTGCACGAGATCGCGGGCGAGGTCGGCGAGCAGTCCTGGCCGCTGCCGCTCCCCGCCGAGCTGCTCAAGGGCATGGACTCCCCCGTCGCGGACCTCGCGAACGTGGGCGGCCGGATGGGCGGCGGCCTGGCCGCCGGGCTGTTCCTCCAGGAGTTCGTGGGCGAGGGCATCGCGTGGGCGCACCTGGACATCGCCGGCCCGGCGTTCCACGAGAGCGCGCCGTACGGCTACACGCACAAGGGCGGCACCGGCGCCTCGGTCCGCACCCTGGTGCGGCTGGCCGAGCGCACCGCCGCGGGCGACCTCGGCTGACGTTTCGCGCACTGCCGTCCGTACGGCCCCGGGTCCCGTGCCCGGGGCCGTACGGACGTCATGCCGCCCCCGCTCGCCAGGGAGCGCGTTCCGTTCGTCGTTCCGTTCGTCACGTTCGCCCTCGACGAAATCCGTACGTCCGCGCGCCCGAGCGAGGTCGGGGAGGGTCATCGCGCCGCCCCCGACACCGGCCCGGCGTCCCGCCACCCGTCAACAAGTGCGAAGATGTTGTCACGGCAGGACAGGGCCCCCCTTACACCCAGGGCCGATCTAGAAGCGGCCGAACAACAGCCGCCGCCCGGTCACCGACGACCGGCTACGGCGTATCCATGCATGGAGGACGTGACGTGGCGAACGACGCCAGCACCGTTTTCGACCTAGTGATCCTCGGAGGCGGTAGCGGCGGTTACGCCGCTGCCCTGCGCGGAGCGCAGCTGGGTCTGGACGTCGCCCTGATCGAGAAGAACAAGCTCGGCGGCACCTGCCTGCACAACGGCTGCATCCCCACGAAGGCTCTGCTGCACGCCGGCGAGATCGCCGACCAGGCCCGCGAGGCCGAGAAGTTCGGCATCAAGACGTCCTTCGAGGGCGTCGACATCGAGGGCGTGCACAAGTACAAGGACGGCGTGATCGCGGGCCTGTACAAGGGCCTGCAGGGTCTCGTCGCCAGCCGCAAGGTGACCTACATCGAGGGCGAGGGCAAGCTCTCCTCGCCGACCTCGGTGGACGTCGCCGGCCGGCGGGTGGAGGGCCGCCACGTCCTGCTGGCGACCGGCTCCGTGCCGAAGTCGCTGCCCGGCCTGGAGATCGACGGCAACCGCATCATCTCCTCGGACCACGCGCTGACGCTGGACCGCGTCCCCAAGTCCGCGATCATCCTGGGCGGCGGCGTCATCGGCGTCGAGTTCGCCTCGGCGTGGAAGTCCTTCGGCACCGACGTCACGGTCATCGAGGGCCTCAAGCACCTCGTCCCGGTCGAGGACGAGAACAGCTCCAAGCTGCTGGAGCGGGCGTTCCGCAAGCGCGGCATCAAGTTCAACCTCGGCACCTTCTTCGAGAAGGCCGAGTACACCGCCGACGGCGTCAAGGTGACCCTCGCCGACGGCAAGACCTTCGAGGCCGAGGTGCTGCTGGTCGCGATCGGCCGCGGGCCGGTCTCCCAGGGCCTGGGCTACGAGGAGCAGGGCGTCGCGATGGACCGCGGCTACGTCCTGGTCGACGAGTACATGCGCACCAACGTGCCGACCATCTCGGCCGTCGGCGACCTCGTCCCGACCCTCCAGCTCGCGCACGTCGGCTTCGCCGAAGGCATGCTGGTGGCGGAGCGGCTGGCCGGTCTGAAGACCGTGCCGGTCGACTACGACGGTGTGCCGCGTGTGACGTACTGCCACCCCGAGGTCGCCTCCGTCGGGATCACCGAGGCCAAGGCCAAGGAGATCTACGGTGCGGACAAGGTCGTGGCCCTGAAGTACAACCTCGCGGGCAACGGCAAGAGCAACATCCTCAAGACCTCCGGCGAGATCAAGCTCGTCCAGGTCAAGGACGGCGCCGTCGTGGGCGTCCACATGGTCGGCGACCGTATGGGCGAGCAGGTCGGCGAGGCTCAGCTGATCTACAACTGGGAGGCGCTGCCGGCCGAGGTCGCGCAGCTCGTCCACGCGCACCCGACGCAGAACGAGGCGCTCGGCGAGGCCCACCTGGCCCTGGCCGGCAAGCCGCTGCACTCGCACGACTAAGTCCCGAGCGCACCACCATCCGCACTTTTCGTAAGGAGCAACCGAAACCATGGCGGTTTCCGTAACCCTGCCGGCGCTCGGCGAGAGCGTGACCGAGGGCACCGTCACCCGCTGGCTGAAGGCCGAGGGTGAGCGCGTCGAGGCCGACGAGCCTCTGCTGGAGGTGTCGACCGACAAGGTCGACACCGAGATCCCCGCCCCGGCCGCCGGTGTGCTCGCCTCCATCAAGGTGGCCGAGGACGAGACGGTCGAGGTCGGCGCCGAACTGGCGATCATCGACGACGGCTCCGGCGCCCCGGCGCAGGAGTCCGCTCCGGCCGCCGAGCCTGCCCCGGCGGCTCAGCCGGAGCCCACCCCCGCCCCGGCCCAGGCCGAGGCGCCCGCCGCCCCCGCGCAGGAGGCTCCGGCCCCGGCCGGCGGCTCCGCCGAGGGCACCCCGGTCACGCTCCCCGCGCTGGGCGAGTCCGTGACCGAGGGCACCGTGACCCGCTGGCTGAAGGCCGTCGGCGAAGAGGTCGCGGTGGACGAGCCGCTGCTGGAGGTGTCGACGGACAAGGTCGACACGGAGATTCCGGCGCCCGTCGCGGGCACCCTGCTGGAGATCGTGGTCGGCGAGGACGAGACCGCCGAGGTCGGCGCGAAGCTCGCCGTCATCGGCGCCGCGGGCGCTGCTCCGGCCGCCCCCGCCGCCCCGGCCGCGCCCGCCCCGGCGGCTCAGCCCGAGCCCGCCCCGGCTCCGGCGGCCCCGGCCGCTCCGGCGCCGCAGGCCCCCTCGGCCCCGGCTCCGCAGCAGGCCACCACCCCGGCGCCGGACCCGGCCCCGGCCGCTCCGGCCCCGGCGCCCGCCCCCGCGCAGGCTCCGGCCGCCCCGGCGACCGGTGAGGCGGACGGCGCGTACGTCACTCCGCTGGTGCGCAAGCTGGCCTCCGAGAGCGGCGTGAATCTCGCCGAGGTCAAGGGCACCGGCGTCGGCGGCCGTATCCGCAAGCAGGACGTCATCACCGCTGCCGAGTCCGCCAAGCAGCAGGCTCCGGCCGCCGCTCCCAAGGCCGCCGCCGCTCCGGCGCAGCCGTCGGCGCTGCGCGGCCAGACGGTGAAGATGACCCGCATCCGCAAGGCGACGGCCAAGCACATGGTCGAGTCGCTGAAGGTGTCGGCGCAGCTGACGACCGTGGTCGAGGTGGACGTCACCAAGATCATGCAGCTGCGTGCCAAGGCGAAGAACAGCTTCCTCGCGCGGGAGGGCGTCAAGCTCTCGCCGATGCCGTTCTTCGTCAAGGCCGCCGCCGAGGCGCTGAAGGTCCACGCGTCGCTGAACGCGAAGGTGAACGACGACGACACGATCACCTACCACGACGTCGAGAACATCGGCATCGCGGTGGACACCGAGAAGGGCCTGTTCGTCCCGGTCATCCACGAGGCGGGCGACCTGAACCTGGCCGGCATCGCGAAGAAGACCGCGGACCTGGCCGGCCGGGTGCGCGACGGCGGCATCAAGCCGGACGAGCTGGCGGGCGGCACCTTCACGGTGACCAACACCGGTTCGCGCGGCGCGCTGTTCGACACCCCGATCCTGAACCAGCCGCAGGTCGGCATGCTCGGGATCGGCGCGACGGTCAAGCGTCCGGTCGTCGTGACGACGCCGGAGCTGGGCGAGACCATCGCCATCCGCGACATGGTCTACCTGGCCCTGTCGTACGACCACCGGCTGGTGGACGGCGCCGACGCGGCCCGCTTCCTGGGCACGCTCAAGGCCCGCCTGGAGGGCGGCGAGTTCGAGGGCGACCTCGGCCTCTGAGGTTCGCAGCACCGTATGGAGGGAAGGCCCCGGCTCAGCGAGCCGGGGCCTTCCCCGTTGCCGGAAGGCGCTGCTGGAAGTTGCTGGAAGAGAAGAATGGCGGCCGACCGGTGCGCCCCGAAGGAGCCCTCATGACCCCGCCCGTCGTCCACTCGCTGCGTGAGCAGATCCGCGAGCACATCCTCAAGGGGATCGTCAGCGGCCGCTGGCAGCCCGGCGAGCGGATCGTGGAGCGGCGGATCGCCGTGGAGCTGGAGGTCAGCCAGACGCCCGTACGGGAGGCGCTGCGGGAGCTGGAGTCGCTGCGGCTGATCGAGTCGGCGCCCAACAAGGGGGTCCGGGTGCGCAATCTGACCGCCACGGATCTCAAGGAGAGCTATCCGGTGCGGGCCGGGCTGGAGCGGGTGGCCGCGGGGCTGGCCGCGGAGCGGCTGGCGGCGGACCTCTCCGCGCTGGAGCGGGAGGTCGCGGCGCTCCGCGAGGCCGACCGGACGGACGACGGCGAGGCGCAGGTCAGGCATACGGTGGCGTTCCACCGGGAGATCGTGCGGGCGGCCGGGAACGACGTGCTGCTGCACACCTGGGAGTCGCTGGGGATCGAGGTCTGGACGACGCTGTCGATCCGCTGGCTGAGCCCCGAGCCGCGCTCGTACGCCGACGATCACCAGGAGCTGGTGGACGCTTTCCGGCGGCGCGATCCGCTCATCGGAGACGTGCTGACCACGCATGTGCTGTGCTGCGCCCCGCAGGTCTGACACCGGGTGCCAGCCCCGGAGACACCCCGTGCCACCTGGGGTTTTTTCTTTTGATGAAACATTGATCGATCATCGATCAGAGGCGTATCGTCGATCGTGGGCGCAACCCCTGCCTGCCGCCTCCCACCTTCCTTTCGTCCGGAAAGGGGCCCACCCCATGCCCGATCCCGTGCGCCAGCCGTACAGCCAGCTCGACCAGCTCCCGGACGTCGACCCCGAGGAGACGGCGGAGTGGGGCGAGTCGCTCGACGCCGTCACCGCCGCGGCCGGCCCGCACCGGGCCGCCTACCTCATGCGCCGCGCCCTGGAGCACGGCGAGGGCGACGGCCTGGGGCTCCCCCCGCTGCTGGAGAGCGAGCACCTCAACACCATCCCCACCGCCGCGGAGCCCGCCTATCCGGGCGACGAGGAGATGGAGAACCGGATCACCGCCTACAACCGGTGGAACGCCGCCGCGATGGTGACCCGCGGCAGCACCCTCGGCCTCGGCGGCCACATCGCCACCTACGCCTCCGCCGCCTGGCTGTACGAGACCGGCTTCCAGCACTTCTTCCGCGGCAAGGACGACGCCGCCTCCGGCGGCTCCGGCGACCAGCTCTACCTCCAGGGCCACGCCTCCCCCGGCATCTACGCCCGCGCCTTCCTCGAAGGCCGGCTCACCGAGGGCCAGCTCGACCGGTTCCGCCAGGAGGCGAACGGCGACGGCCTGCCCTCCTACCCGCACCCGCGCCGGCTGCCCTGGCTGTGGGAGTTCCCGACCGTCTCCATGGGCCTGGGCCCGCTCTCCGCGATCTACCAGGCGCGCTTCAACCGCTACCTGGAGCACCGCGGGATCAAGGACACCTCCGGCTCCCGGGTCTGGGCGTTCCTCGGCGACGGCGAGATGGACGAGCCCGAGGCCACGGCCGCGCTCGCGCTGGCCGGCCGGGAGGGCCTGGACAACCTCACCTTCGTCATCAACTGCAACCTCCAGCGCCTCGACGGCCCCGTCCGCCCCAACTTCAAGATCGTGCAGGAGCTGGAGGCCCAGTTCCGCGCCGCGGGCTGGAACGTCGTCAAGTCCCTGTGGGGCGCCGCCTGGGACGACCTCTTCGCCCGCGACACCGACGGCGCGCTCGTACGCCGGCTGCGCGAGACCCCGGACGCCCAGTTCCAGACGTACGCGACGCGCGACGCCGCGTACCTGCGCGACCACTTCTTCGGCGCCGACCCGGCGCTGCGGGCCATGGCCCAGCAGCTCACCGACGCCAAGCTGCTGGAGCTGTTCCAGACCTCCCGCGCCGGCCACGAACCGCGCAAGGTGTACGCCGCCTACCGCGCCGCCGTCGAGCACAAGGGCGCGCCGACGGTGATCCTCGCGCAGACCGTCAAGGGCCACACCCTCGGCGCGGGCTTCGAGTCGCGCAACGCCAACCACCAGATGAAGAAGCTCACCGGCGAGCAGTTCCGCGACATGCGCGACCTGCTCGGGCTGCCCATCCCGGACAGCGCGCTGGCCGACGGCCCCGTGCCGTACGCGCACCCCGGCGAGAACTCCCCCGAGATGGCCTACCTCCGCGAGCGCCGCGCCGCGCTCGGCGGCCCGTCCCCGGCCCGCAAGGTCGTCGCCAAGCCGCTGCCCGAGCCGTCCGCGAAGCCCTTCGAGGCGCTCCAGAAGGGCTCCGGCACGCAGGAGATCGCCACCACCATGGCGTTCGTCCGGCTCGTCAAGGACCTGATGCGGGAGAAGGAGACCGGCCGCCGCTGGGTCCCGATCGTCCCCGACGAGGCCCGCACCTTCGGCATGGAGTCGCTCTTCCCGTCCGCCGGGCTCTACTCGCCCAAGGGCCAGACGTACGACCCCGTCGACCGCGACCAGCTCCTGTACTACAAGGAGGCCAAGGACGGTCAGATCCTGAACGAGGGCATCACCGAGGCCGGTTCGCTGGCCGACTTCACCGCCGCCGCGACCTCGTACGCGACGCACGGCGAGCCGATGATCCCGTTCTACATCTTCTACTCGATGTTCGGCTGGCAGCGCACGGCCGACCAGTTCTGGGCGCTCGCCGACCAGCTCGGCCGCGGCTTCGTCATCGGCGCCACCGCGGGCCGTACGACGATGACGGGCGAGGGCCTCCAGCACGCCGACGGCCACTCGCACCTGATCGCCTCCACCAACCCGGCGGCGATCTCGTACGACCCGGCGTTCGCCTACGAGGTCTCGGTGATCGTCCGCGAGGGCCTGCGCCGGATGTACGGCCCCGAGGCCGAGGACGTCTTCTACTACCTGACCGTCTACAACGAGACGAAGGTGCAGCCCGCCATGCCCGAGGGCGTGGAGGAGGGCATCCTCAAGGGCCTCTACCGCTACCAGGAGGCCCAGGGCACGGCCGCGGACGCCCCGCACCTCCAGCTCCTCGCCTCGGGCACCGCGATCCACTGGGCGCTGGACGCGCAGCGGCTGCTCGCCGAGGACTGGGGCGTCGCCGCCGACGTCTGGTCCGCGCCCTCCTGGACCGAGCTGCGCCGCGAGGCCCTGGACTGCGAGGCCGCGGCGCTGCACGGCGAGGAGCGCGTCCCGTACGTCACCCAGGCCCTGCACGGCGCGCCCGGCCCGGTCGTGGCCGTCAGCGACTGGATGCGGGCGGTGCCGGACCAGATCGCGCCGTGGGTCGAGCAGGACTGGACGTCCATCGGCACGGACGGCTTCGGCCTCTCCGACACCCGCGAGGCCGCCCGCCGCCACTTCGGCGTCGACCCGCAGTCGGTCGTGGTCTCCGCCCTGTCCGCGCTCGCCCGCCGAGGCGAGGTCAAGGCGTCCCTCGTGAAGGAGGCCGCGGAGCGCTACGGCCTCTGACCCTCCCCCACACTCGGCGGCCGCGCCCGCCTGTCCCGGTCGACTACCGAGGGCGCGGCCGCTGAACCACGCCTCCGGCGGGTCACCTCTTTTAAAGAGGGGGCCCGCCGGAGGTCATTGACGCCCCGGAGGCCACTGGCAGACGCCGGGGGCCGTCTGTCAGTGGCCCCCGGCATGATGGGCGCATGCGCGCTGCCCGGCTCATCACGATGGTGTTGCTGCTCCAGTCCCGGCCGACGATGACGGGGGCGGAGCTGGCGCGCCGCCTGGAGGTCTCGGAGCGTACGGTCGCGCGGGACGTCCTCGCGCTGTCCGAGGCGGGCGTCCCCATCTACGCGGACCGCGGCCGTACGGGCGGCTACCGCCTCGTCGGCGGCTACCGCACCCGGCTCACCGGGCTGGGCCGTACGGAGGCCGAGGCGCTGTTCCTGTCCGGCGTCCCCTCGGCCCTGCGCGAGATGGGCCTGGCCGACGCCGCCTCCGCCGCCCGGCTGAAGGTCTCGGCCGCCCTGCTGCCGGAGCTGCGCGACGCGGCCGCGGGCGCGGCCCAGCGCTTCCACCTGGACGCCCCCGCGTGGTTCCGGGAGGCGGAGCCCCCCGAACTGCTGCCCGCCGTCGCGGACGCGGTCTGGGACGACCGCCGGCTGACGGCCCGCTACCGGCGCGGGAACACCGGGACCGAGGCGGAACGGGACCTGGAACCGTACGGCCTCGTGCTCAAGGCGGGCGTCTGGTACCTGGCGGCGCGCGTGGCGGACGGCGGCGAGGCGGGTACGGACACGGGCCCTGACGGGGCGGCGGCGGACCGGCGGGACTTCCGGGTCTACCGGGTGGACCGCTTCACGGCGGTCGCGAGCGGCGAGGAGCGGTTCCGCCGTGCCGAGGGGTTCGAGCTGCCCGCGTTCTGGGAGGAGCGGGCCGTCGAGTTCGCGCGGTCGATTCTGCGGGAGCAGGTGGTGCTGAGCCTCACGCCGGCCGGCGCGCGGCGGCTGCCGCACGTCACGGACCGGCTGGCCGCGCAGGAGGCGCTGGCCGCGGCCGGGGACGCCGACGGGCAGGGGCGGATCACCGTCACCCTGCCCGTCGAGTCGTCCGACGTCGCGTACACCCAACTGCTCGGGCTGGGGCCGGAGGCCGAGGTGCTCGCCCCGGCGGCGCTGCGCGAGCGCTTCGCGCGGGCGGCGCGCGAACTGGCCGAGCGGTACGGACCGTACGGGCCCGTGTGACCACCCCCGCGCCCGCGACCCCGCCCCGCGCGTCCGTCAGCGGTAGTCCGCCGCGGTGGCGTCCCTCCCGCCGAAGACGACGTCACGGAAGTACGCCATGGCGTCCGGCCGCGACCCGTCGGTGTCCGTGAAGCCGTACTCCCTGGCCATCTCGCCGCTGGAGACCGAGGCGCCGTTCCACCGCGCCCGGTCACGGTCGGCGGCGAGCGCCACGACGGCGCGCCCGATCAGGGCGGGCGACTCGGCGATGGCGAAGTGCGGCACCTTCTCCACCGCGTCGCGCCAGGTGGGCTCGGTGACCCCGAAGTGGTCGAGCATCTCCTCGGAGCGCAGGAACCCCGGCGTGATGGAGAGCGCGGTGCCCCCGTATTCCTTGAGCTCCTCGGCGAGGCCGAAGGCCATCCGGTGCGGGGCGGTCTTGGCCAGGTCGAAGGGGAGGTTCCCCCGGTAGGTCTTGTTGAACTCGGCCGTGCCGTCGGTCACTTCGATCACCAGGCCGCCGCGGTTGCGGATCAGCAGCGGCAGCGCGTAGTGGCTGGTGATGAGGTGCGTGTCGATGCCGAGGCGGAGCATGCGCAGACCGTCCTCGATCTTCACCTCCCAGATCTTCTTGTCGAACTCCAGCAGGCGGTCGCCGCCCCAGACGTCGTTGACCAGGATGTCGAGCCGCCCCGCCTCCCGCTCGATGCGCTCGACCAGCGCCTTGACCTGCTGCGGCTCCAGGTGGTCGGTGACCACGGCGATGCCGTCGCCGCCGGCCGCCGTCACCAGTTCGGCCGTCTCCTCGATGGTCTCGGTGGGCCGGCCGACCTCGCTGACGCGGGCGCGGGTGGTGCGCCCGGTGGCGTAGACCGTGGCCCCGGCCCGCCCCAGCTCGACGGCCATCGCGCGCCCCGCGCCGCGGGTCGCCCCCGCGACCAGCGCGATCTTGCCGGCCAGTGCCTTCGCCGATGCGTCCGCGTCCCGTGTGCTCACGTCCGTATGTCCTCTCGCTCCGCCGGTTGGCTACGCGCCGACTCTGACAGCGATACCGGACACCTTCTGTCGCCTTTTCGCGGCGCATCGGACGTCGGCGGCGTGTCGGTCCCTCGCGGCCCGCCGACTCGCTGACTCGCTGACTCGTCGGCTCGTCGGTCTGTCAGCCCGTCGGCCCGTCGGCCCGGTGCCCGCCGCCCGCCGCCCGCCGAACTGAGGCAGGCTCAGCACCCCCGCGCCGCCCCGCCTCGAACGGTCGGTAACGACACAGCCGCATCTGGGCCGCTCCGCGTGCGTGGTCCGGCCCCAGGCCCGATGCTGGTGCCGTGATGGACGAGACGGAGTTCTGGTCGTTGATCGACGGCGCCCGCCAGGCGGCCGAGGGCGACCCCGAGGACCAGGCCGATCTGCTGATCGAGCGGCTGACGCAGCTCGACCCGGACTCCGTGCTGTACTTCGCGCGGCACTTCGAGGCGCGCTACAACCGCGCGTACCGCTGGGATCTGTGGGGCGCGGCCTCGGTGCTGCTGGGCGGGGCGAGCGACGACGCGTTCGACTGCTTCCGCTGCTGGCTGATCGGTCAGGGGCGGGAGGTCTTCGAGGGGGCGCTGCACGAGCCGGACGACCTGGCCGATCTGCTGGACGAGTTCGACGAGCGGGTCGACGGGGACGCGGAGGACCTCGGGTACGCCGCCGACGAGGCGTACGAGCAGCTGACCGGCGCCGAACTGCCGGACCTGGGGCTGCCGGAGCAGCCGTCGGAGCCGCTGGGCGCCCCGCTGGACCTCGAGAACGAGACGGCCCTGGCGGAACGGTTCCCCAAGCTGTGGGAGGGCCGCTCACGGCTGCGGCCCGGAGACTGACGGGGCCTACAGCGCCCGCGCCATCAGGACGTCGTCCACGTACTCCCCGGCCACCAGGAACTCCCCCCGCAGCACGCCCTCCACCGCGAACCCCTCCGACTCGTACAGCCGCCGCGCCGGGGCGTTGTGCCCGAGCACCCGCAGCGTGAGGCGGACCGCGCCCTGTCGCCGGGCCAGCGCGGCGGACTCCCGCAGCAGGGCGCGCGCGAGGCCCCGCCCGCGCGCGGCCTCGTCGACGGCGAGGCCCTGTATCTGCCGTACGTGCGCGTTGGACGGCAGCGGCGTCGCCGGTACGAGGCGCAGATAGCCGGCGACGCGTCCGTCGAGTTCGGCCACGAGGATGTGCTCGGGTCCGCTGCCGTCCGTGAAGAACGGCCCGTACGGCTCCGGCCGCGCCGTCACCGCGTGCACCGGCGACCAGGCGCGGCGGTCCAGCTCGGCGAGCGCCGCGTCGTCGGAGAGGACGGCGGGACGGATGATCGGTTCGGGCATGCGGGTCACTGTGGCACACCCGGCCGCGGCTCCGGCGGCCTTTATCCGGCTGCGGAGCAGCGCAGGGGGCAGGATGGCCCGTATGCGGATCGCGATCACCGGTTCGACCGGGCTCATCGGTACGGCGCTCGTACGCTCCCTGGAGGCGGACGGCCACCAGGTGGTGCGGCTGGTCCGGCGCGCGCCCCGCGCGGCGGACGAGGTCGAGTGGGACCCGAAGCGGCAGCGGGTCGACGCGGACGGGCTCGCCGGGTGCGCGGCCGTCGTGCACCTCGCGGGCGCGGGCATCGGCGACCACCGCTGGACGGACGCGTACAAGAAGGAGCTGCGCGACAGCCGGGTGCTGGGCACGGCGGCCGTCGCCGAGGCGGTGGCCTCCCTCGACGAGCCGCCGCGGACGCTGCTGAGCGGCAGTGCGATCGGCTTCTACGGGGACACCGGGGACCGCCCGATCGACGAGGACCAGCCGCCGGGCGACGGCTTCCTCGCGGACCTCTGCCAGGAGTGGGAGGAGGCGGCGGGGGCGGCCGTGGAGGCGGGCGTACGGACCGTGTACGCCCGTACCGGCCTGGTCGTCTCCCGCGCGGGCGGCGCCTGGGCACGGCTCTTCCCCCTCTTCCGGTACGGCCTCGGGGGACGCCTGGGCGACGGCCGCCAGTACTGGAGCTTCATCGCCCTGCACGACCACGTCGCGGCACTGCGCCACATCCTGGACACCGAGACGCTGCACGGGCCCGTCAATCTCACCGCGCCGACGCCCGTCACCAACCGCGAGGTGACGGAGGCGATGGGCCGGGTGATGCGCCGCCCTGCGCTCTTCCCGGCGCCCGCGCCCGCGCTGCGGATCGCGCTGGGCGAGTTCGCCTCGGATGTGCTGAGCAGCCAGCGGGTGCTGCCCCGCAAGCTGCTGGACTCGGGTTTCACGTTCGCGTTCCCGCGAATCGAGGAGGCCGTGCGGGCGGCGCTGGCGGAACGCGGCTGAGGGCGGCCGGGTCGGAGCGGGTCCGGGAAGGGGCCGCGCCGGGCAGCGCGCGGGACGCCCCTCGGCGGTACGCGCCACCGGCCTTGGACCGGCCGCCGTACGGCACGCCTCCCGCATCCGCCGTACGCCGTGTCCGCGCCCGTCGGTCGGCGTGCCCGTATGCGCCGTGCGGCCTCCGCGTGCCATCCGGACGGCCGCCGTGCGACCGGCGTGCGACCGTGCTCTGTCCGTGCGCGACTGCCGCGGCGGGGTTTTGTCCCTACCGTCGAGGCAACTCACGCATCCCCAGCTCTGGTTGGGGGCATCAGGCCACCGAGTGAGCGGACCGACCTCGGGGAGGGCACGTGCTCGACCGTGCACGATTTTCCGCGAACCATCCCGCCGACGATGCTGTCGACACCGCCGTCGCCACCGTCAACGCCGATATCGACGCGGATGTCGTCGATGTCGTCATCGTGGGCGCCGGACTCGCCGGACTTTCGGCGGCGCAGCAGCTCACCAGCGCCGGAGTAACAGTCACCGTCCTGGAGGCCGCCCCTTACGCCGGGGGCCGTATGACCACGGAGACGGTGGACGGTTTCCGCCTCGACCGCACCGGACAGCTGCTCAACACCGCCTATCCCGAACTGCTGCGCACCCCCGGCCTGGGGGCGCTCACGCTGCGGCCCTTCGCGCCCGGCGTGCTGGTCCACCACGACGGCGTCAGCCTGCGGACGGGGGCGCCTCGCGGCGCGCGGAGCGCCCGGAGCACGCGGGGCGCACTGACCACAGCACGCGCCCTGGCGCGCGCGCCCCGCGTGGGCGGGCTCGATCAGGCGCGGCTGGGCGCCGCGCTGTCCCGCTTCGCCGCCCTCTCCACCGACCGGCTGCTCACCCGCCCGGACCGGCCCGCCGCCGAGACCCTGGCCGGGCGCGGCCTCTCCCCCCGCGCCGTCGAGAGCTTCCTGCGGCCGCTGCTGATCTCGCTGCTCGGCGACCCGGCCCTCACCACGTCCAGCCGCGTCGCCGACCTGGTGCTGCGCGGGTACGCGCGCGGCCGGCTGTGTCTGGCGGCCGGCGGGGCGGCCACGATCCCCGAGCTGCTGGTCGCGGCCCTGCCGCCCGGCACGGTGCGTACGGGCGTGCAGGCCAAGTCGGTGTGCACCACGTCCGTCTCCACCGCGGGCCACGGCGACATCCGCTGCCGCTCCGTCGTGGTCGCCACGGGCGCGCGCGCCGCCGCCGAACTCATCCCCGGACTGCGGCTCCCCGCGTTCCACCCGGTCACGGTCCTGCACCACACCGCCGACGAGCCGCCGCTGCGCGGACCGGCGCTCGTCCTCACCGGCGACGGGCCCGGCCCGGTCGCGCACACCATGGTGGCCGGCGAGGTCGACCCGGACCGCACCCCGCCCGGCCGCACCCTGATCACCTCGACGGTCCTGGGGAGCGCGGCGGCGCTGCCGGCCGGCGAGCTGGACCGCGCGGCCCGCGCCCAACTGGCCGCCGTCTACGGCACGTCCACCGCCGGCTGGCGCCTGCTGGCCGCGTATCACGAGCCCGACGCGATCCCCGCCATGACCGCGCCGCACGACCTCCGCCGCCCGGTCCGGCTCCTCTCCGGGCTGTACGTCTGCGGCGACCACCGCGACACCAGCACCGTCCAGGGCGCCCTCTACTCGGGCCGCCGGGCCGCCCGCGCGGTCCTCCACGACCTGGGCGTCACCGCCGACGAACCGACGCTGCGCGCGGCGTAGCGGGAGCGGGCACGGCGAGCGCGGCACCGGGGTACGAGCGGTACAGCGGTACGGGCGGCGGCCGCGCCTGCTACCCGATCGCGGCCACCCGCTCCCGGTACCCGCGCACCGCCGCGGCGTCCCGGTACGGCTCCAGCCGCCGCTCGAAATCCCGCACGTACTCGACGGCCCGAGCGGACCGCATCTCGGACGCCTGCTGCGCGGCCTCGGCCCCCAGCACGCACGCCTGCTCCAGCTCCCCCAGTCCCAGCCGCGCCGACGCCAGCACCACCCGGCAGAACAGCCGGCTGCGCGCGAACCCGGCGCCCCGCAGCTGCAACGACCGTTCCGCGTGCAGCGCCGCGGCCCGGTACTGCTGCAAGTCCCGGTAGCAGTGGCCGAATTCGTCGGCCAGCTGCGCCTCGTCGAAGAACCGCGCCCAGTACGGCACGTCGTCGCCCGGCCGCGCCGTTTCCAGCGCCCGCTCCGCCCGCGCGAGGGAGGCGGTGCACGCCCGTACCTCGGTGAGCACGCCGTGCCCGCGCGCCTCCACCGCGTGCAGCAGCGCCTGCACCACGGGCGGCGCGCCCGACCCCACGCCCTGCTGGGCGACGCGCGCCAGCTGCACGGCCTCCCGGCCGTGTCCCAGGTACACGGCCTGCCGGCTCATGGTGACCAGGACGTAGCTGCCGTACGCGCGGTCCCCGGCGGCCTGCGCCAGCCGCAGCGCCTGCACGAAGTACCGCTGCGCCAGGCCGTGCGCGGCGATGTCGTACGAGGTCCACCCCGCCAGCCGCGTGAGGTCGGCCGCGGCGGCGAACAGCCGCCGCCCGGTGGCCTCGCCGTAGGCGCCGCGCAGCATCGGTTCCACTTCGTGTTCCAGATAGCGCACCAGCGCCTGGCGCGCGTGGCCGCCGCCGTAGGCGTGGTCGAGCGTCCGGAAGAGCTCCCCCACCGACCGCAGCGCGGCGACGTCGCCCATCGTGACGCGGGCGCCGGGGCCGCGCTCGGTCTGGCGCTGGCGGGGTACGGGCCCGCGCCCCTGTACGGGCACCCGCGGGGCCTCGCCCACGGCCCCGGCGGCGAACCCGCCGGGCTGCCCGCCGGCGCCACCGGCGGAAGCCCCGGCCGAGGCGCTGGCCGCGGCGCCGGCCGCACCGCCCGTACCGGCGGCGCCACCCACGCCGCGCGCCCCCGGGTCCCCCCGTGCCACCCGCTCGTCGGGCCGCCCGATGAGCCAGTCCCTGCTGGGGACCACCAGCCCGGCCGGGGTGAAGGCGATCTTCCGCAGCTCGGTGTGGCTGCCCGAGTCCTTGCGCCACAGCCCGCTGACGATGTCGACCGCCTCGTCGGGCGAGGCGGCGAACTCCAGCCCCGCGTACACCGGCGCGCAGGCGTCGAGCCCCATGTCCTGCGCGGAGAGCCGCCGCCCCAGCCGCCGGGTGAAGACCTCGGCGATCAGCGCGGGGGTGGTGCCGCGCGGCTGCTGCCCCCGCAGCCAGCGGGTCACGGATGTCTTGTCGTACCGCAGATCGAGCCCGTGTTCGAGCCCGAGCTGATCAACCCGGCGCGCGAGCCCCGCGTTGGAGAAGCCCGCCTCGGCGATGAGCCCGGCGAGCTGACGGTTGGGGGTGCGGTGCGGGGGTCGTTCCGTCATCAGCCTGTCGGTCTCCCTGATCGCCCTCTGGAACGGCGCGAATTTAGCGGCAGTCATGGCCCTGATCGCCACCTTCGCCCCGCATTCATCCGATCGTGTGAGCACAGCGGACGGCCGGTCGCGGGCCCCTCGGCCGCCTCCGAACTCCCCCTCGGCCGCCCCCGGACCCGGCCGCCTTCGGGGCTGTCGGCGCCCCGCCGTACAGTTGCAGAGCGCGATGGCTGCAAGACAAGGTTCGAAGAGGAGCTGCCGTGAGTGAGCTGCGCTTTGTCCACCTGGGCTTCGGGGCGGACGCCGTCGAATACCAGGAGGCGTGGCAGGAGCAGCGCCGGGTCCACGCCGCCCGCTTCGCGGACGAGATCCCGGACACCTGCCTGCTGCTGGAACACCCGGCGGTCTACACGGCCGGGCGGCGCACGGCCGACAGCGAGCGCCCCCTGGACGGCACCCCCGTCATCGACGTGGACCGCGGCGGCAAGATCACCTGGCACGGCCCCGGCCAGCTCGTCGGCTACCCGATCCAGAAGCTGCCGCGCCCGGTGGACGTGGTCGCGCACGTACGCCGCCTGGAGGACGCGCTGATCCGGGCGTGCGCGGAGTTCGGCCTGGAGACCACCCGCGTCGAGGGCCGCAGCGGCGTCTGGGTGCTGGGCGACCCGGTCGAGGAGCGCCCCGCGCCGGGCGGGCTGTCCCTGGACTTCGATCCGCGCGTGGCGGACGAGGAGTTCGACCCCCGGCTGAACGGTCCGGAGTACGCGCCGTCCAACGCCGGCCAGCGCCGCGAGGACCGCAAGCTCGCCGCGATCGGCATCCGGATCGCCAAGGGCGTGACGATGCACGGCTTCGCGCTGAACTGCAATCCGGACAACACCTGGTTCGACCGGATCGTCCCGTGCGGCATCCGGGACGCGGGTGTGACGTCGCTCTCCAACGAGCTGGGCCGCGAGGTGACCGTCCCCGAGGCCGCGCCCGTGATCGAGAAGCACCTGAGGGACGTCCTACAAGGGGCGGAGCTGCTTCCGCGGGCCGTCTAGCGGGAATGCGCCCCCAACCTTGGAGGTTGGCTTGGGCGTAAGAGCGTAGGTAGTACGGGCGTACCCTAGGGTTCGCCGACGAATCGAATGCCGTACAGCAAAGGGGAGTACCGGACGTGTCCGCTGTCGCACCCGACGGACGCAAGATGCTGCGCCTGGAGGCCCGGAACAGTCAGACCCCCATCGAGCGCAAGCCGGAGTGGATCAAAACCCGGGCGAAGATGGGCCCCGAGTACACCGAGCTGCAGAAGTTGGTGAAGACCGAGGGCCTGCACACCGTGTGCCAGGAAGCGGGCTGTCCCAACATCTACGAGTGCTGGGAGGACCGCGAGGCGACCTTCCTCATCGGCGGCGAGCAGTGCACCCGGCGCTGCGACTTCTGCCTGATCGACACGGGCAAGCCGCAGCCGCTGGACCGTGACGAGCCGCGCCGCGTGGCCGAATCCGTACAGAGCATGGGGCTGAAGTACGCCACGATCACCGGCGTCGCGCGCGACGACCTGGAGGACGGCGGCGCGTGGCTGTACGCGGAGACCGTCCGCCGGATCCACGGCCTGATGCCCGACACCGGCGTCGAGCTGCTGATCCCCGACTTCAACGCGGTGCCCGAGTCGCTCGCCGAGGTCTTCTCCTCGCGCCCCGAGGTGCTCGCCCACAATGTCGAGACCGTCCCGCGGATCTTCAAGCGCATCCGCCCCGGTTTCCGTTACGAGCGCTCGCTCGAGGTCATCACCAAGTCCCGTGAGGCCGGGCTCGTCACGAAGTCCAACCTCATCCTGGGCATGGGCGAGACGCGCGAGGAGATCAGCGAGGCGCTGCAGGACCTGTACGACGCGGGCTGCGAGCTCATCACGATCACGCAGTACCTGCGGCCGACCCCGCGCCACCACCCCGTGGACCGCTGGGTCAAGCCCGCCGAGTTCGTGGAGCTCCAGGAGGAGGCCGACGAGATCGGCTACGCCGGCGTCATGTCCGGCCCGCTGGTCCGCTCCTCGTACCGCGCCGGCCGCCTCTACCAGCAGGCGATCGACAAGCGGAGCGACGCTCCGGCGACCGCCAAGGCGAGCTGACCCCGCTCCCCCGCCTCCACCGCTGCACTACGCGGCCCGTACGACCACCCGCAAGAGCGCGCGATCGGACGGGCCGCGTCAACGTTTCATAGGTGTTTGACCAACAGGTCATCCGTTGGTAACACCGTTCAGTGACGATGTAAGCACGCACCGCTCCCCGTAATCCCCGTACATCCACATCCAGGCTCCCGAGGGGGACCCCGACATGCAGGCCGCGCCCGTACGCGCCTCTTCCGCTCTGCCCTCCGCTCTGCCTCCCACGCTCTCCGTACGCCCGCCGTCCGTGACCGACGCCCTGCGCGCCCTGGAAGGGCTGCTGCTGCGCGGCGGACAGCGCACAGCCCGCCGAAACGCCTGGACCTCGGTGCTGGAGGACCGGCGCCGGGCCAAGGACCGGCGCGAGGCACAGCACGTAATGGAGGCCGTGGCTGCTCCGGACCCACAGGCCACGTAAACTTCGCTGTATGGCGAGGAAGGAAACATCCGAGAACCCCGGGCGACTGAAGCAGATCGCTCTGACCTACAAGATGACCAAGAAGGCCGACCCCAAGGTCGGACTTGTCGTCGCGGCTGTGGGAATCGTCACCTTCGGTGTCCTCCTCGCCATCGGCTTCTGGATCGGTCACCCGATCTACCTGGGCATCCTGGGCTTCCTGCTGGCCTTCCTCGCGATGGCGATCGTCTTCGGACGGCGCGCCGAGCGAGCTGCCTTCGGGCAGATGGAGGGCCAGCCGGGTGCGGCCGCCGCGGTGCTGGAGAACATCGGCCGCGGCTGGACGACGACCCCGGCGGTGGCGATGAACCGCAGCCAGGACGTCGTGCACCGGGCCGTCGGCAAGGCGGGCATCGTGCTGGTCGCCGAGGGCAACCCGAACCGGGTCAAGTCGCTGCTGGCCGCGGAGAAGAAGAAGATGGCCCGCATCGTCGCGGACGTGCCCGTGCACGACGTGGTGGTGGGCGACGGCGAGGGCCAGGTGCCGCTGAAGAAGGTGCGTACGACACTTCTGAAGCTGCCGCGGGTGCTGCCGGGCGCGCAGGTGACGGTGGTGAACGACCGGCTGCGGGCGCTGGGCGACCTGATGAGCAATATGCCGATGCCCAAGGGGCCGATGCCGAAGGGCATGCGGATGCCGAAGGGCCGCTGAGACAGGCGAAGAGGCACCACACACAGCACAGAGCACAGCACACAGAGACAAAGAGGGCGGTCCGGGATGAGCCCCGGACCGCCCTCTGACGCGTGCGCCTGCTTCTCAGTACTTCTCAGGGCTTCTCAGATCCGCACCTGAACGGCGCGGGCGAGCTTGTCGTGGAGGCCGCGGGAGTCGCGGTCCCAGACGACGGCGGGGATGACGATGACGAGCAGGACGCTGCGCAGCGCGACGCGGGGCAGCGACAGCCGGCCGCCGCCCTCGCCGACGACGCGCAGGCCGAGGAGGCGCTTGCCGGGGGTGAAGCCGACGGTGCCGACGGTGAGCAGGCTCAGTACGAGAAAGACGAGGAGCGCCCAGTTGCCGGCGCGCTGGGCGCTGCCGTCGGCGAGGAACGCGTAGGCGATGAGCATGCACAGCGCCCAGTCGATGCACAGGGCCCCGATGCGGCGGCCGAGCGGGGCGATGGAGCCGGGCCCGTCCTTGGGCAGCCCGAGCCGCTCGCCCCGGTAGCCGAAGTCGACGCCCATGTCCTCGGCGGCCGCGCGCGGCCCGGAGAGCCACGATCCGATTGCTTGCCTGTTGTCCACCCGTCCACGGTACTGCGACCGCATACGTTCGCCCCGCTCCGGGTATGGACAGGCGGCTTGCTCGGGTTTCCGGGGAGCCGTACGCGCCGTCGGGACGGCACCGGGGGCACTCTCCGGTTAACCTCGGCGAAACAAATGGGTCATGCTTGGGAAATCCCGCCTGCCTAGGGTCGGGCCGAGCGCGCCACCGCACACAGGGACTGCGCCATCGAAGCAACCCCGACCGCACCTGGCCGGGCTAGGAGGAGTTGGATGTTCCAGAACGGCGACGACGCCAAAAAGTTCATCTCGGACGAGGATGTCAAGTTCGTCGATGTCCGCTTCTGCGACCTGCCCGGCGTGATGCAGCACTTCACGATCCCGGCGAAGGCGTTCGACCCGAACGAGGAGCTGGCCTTCGACGGCTCGTCGATCCGCGGGTTCCAGGCCATCCACGAGTCCGACATGGCGCTGCGCGCGGACCTGTCGACGGCGCGCGTCGACCCGTTCCGCAAGGACAAGACGCTCAACCTCAACTTCTTCATCCACGACCCGATCACGGGCGAGCAGTACAGCCGCGACCCGCGCAACATCGCCAAGAAGGCGGAGGCGTACCTGGCCTCGACCGGCATCGCGGACACGGCGTACTTCGGCCCGGAGGCGGAGTTCTACGTCTTCGACAGTGTCCGCTTCGAGACGAGCGCGAACCAGTCCTTCTACCACATCGACTCCGAGGCCGGCGCCTGGAACACCGGCGCGGTGGAGAACAACCGCGGCTACAAGGTCCGGTACAAGGGCGGCTATTTCCCGGCCCCGCCGGTGGACCACTTCGCGGACCTGCGCGCGGAGATCTCCCTGGAGCTGGACGCGGCGGGCCTTGAGGTGGAGCGCCAGCACCACGAGGTGGGCACGGCGGGCCAGGCGGAGATCAACTACAAGTTCAACACGCTGCTCGCCGCGGCGGACGACCTGATGCTCTTCAAGTACATCGTGAAGAACGTCGCCTGGCGCAACGGCAAGACCGCGACCTTCATGCCGAAGCCGATCTTCGGCGACAACGGCTCGGGCATGCACGTCCACCAGTCCCTGTGGTCCGACGGCGACCCCCTCTTCTACGACGAGCAGGGCTACGCGGGCCTCTCGGACACCGCCCGCTACTACATCGGCGGCATCCTCAAGCACGCCCCGTCGCTGCTGGCCTTCACCAACCCGACGGTGAACTCGTACCACCGCCTGGTCCCCGGCTTCGAGGCCCCGGTCAACCTGGTCTACTCCCAGCGCAACCGCTCCGCCGCGATGCGCATCCCGATCACGGGCTCCAACCCCAAGGCCAAGCGCGTCGAATTCCGCGCCCCGGACCCGTCCTCGAACCCGTACCTCGCCTTCTCCGCCCTGCTGCTGGCCGGCCTGGACGGCGTCAAGAACAAGATCGAACCGGCCGAGCCCATCGACAAGGACCTCTACGAACTCGCCCCCGAGGAACACGCGAGCGTCCCCCAGGTCCCGACCTCCCTCCCGGCCGTACTCGAAGCCCTCGAAGCGGACAACGAGTACCTCCAGGCGGGCGGCGTCTTCACGGCCGACCTCATCGAAACCTGGATCGACTACAAGCGCACCCAGGAAATCGCCCCCATGCAGCTGCGCCCGCACCCGCACGAGTTCGAGATGTACTTCGACATCTAAAGATCAGGTCCGGGTGACCTGGGCGACAATCCTGAAAGCATGCGTTGACCTGCGAAAACACTGCTCAGCAGTGCTCGTTGTTCCCGCTTGATTTCCGCCCTCTTGTGCACCGCGTGTGCACCGCCCGGCTGATTCTCTGACGTAGCGTCAGCGCCAGTGAGGCCGCCACTCCCCGTTGGGGTGGCGGCCTCATTCGCTTTACGGCGCGGCTCCACTCAAGACCTACGCATTACGAGGGCCTGCAAGATCATGACGGGCGGTGCCGCGGAGTGGCACGAGATCCTGTCTCGCCTGGTCAGAGATCTCTCGATCGCTTGCAGCGTGCCTTCTGATCCAGCACGTGCCGGTCCGTCCGCTCACGCACCCACTACCCAGTTGCCGTCATCGACCAGCAAGGCCCGCCAGCAAGGCTGGCCACGTAAGGTGATTCCTCATACAGCCAAGTTCTCCGGCACGAGACGCACTGGGGTGGGACAAACGATGAACGACATGGGGGATGCACAACTGTCGCTCGAATCGACGAGGCCATTGGACGACTCCTTGGAGTTGGCAGAGTGGCTCCGGCACGAGCGGGGGCTTCAGGGACATGTCCGCCTCACCCAGGCGGCGCCGGTGGTGGGGGAGCTCGGCGCCGGGCCTGACCTCCTTGCGGTGGCCCTAGGCTCGGGCGGAATCGGCACGGTGCTTGCCGGTTCACTCGCAACTTGGCTCCAGAGCCGCCGTACTCCAACGAAGGTGCGCATCACCCTCACCCGAGCCGACCGTACGCTCGAGATAGAGACCGGTGACGCGAATGAGGCCGAGGCCCTGATCACGCGCTTCCTGAGCGACGGCAATGGAGCCTGAGTCCGCCCACCACGCTGGGTCGCATGCAATTCTGATCGGGACCTCCAAGTATCGAGCGTCCGGCCTTCCCAACGTCCCTGCAGCATCCAACAGCCTGCATTCCATGGATCAGTTGCTCACTGATCCTGAGCTCTGCGGCTGGCCTGAGGATCGGGTCACCGTCCTTGAAGACTTTCAAGACGCCGCCCGGCTCGCGCTGGAACTCCGCAAGCTGGCTGAGGAAACCACCGAGACCCTGCTGGTCTACTTCGTTGGCCACGGGGTCATATCGGAGACCGGTGATCTCTGCCTAACTACTGGAGATACCGACCTTCGCTACCCCGACCTCACCGCGTTGGAATACGAAAGAGTCCGGCGCATCCTCCTCAATTCGCCGGCCCAGGTGAAGTTGGTGATACTTGACTGCTGCTATTCCG
Source organism: Streptomyces sp. NPDC050617 (assembly GCF_040654795.1). NCBI lineage: Bacteria > Bacillati > Actinomycetota > Actinomycetes > Kitasatosporales > Streptomycetaceae > Streptomyces > Streptomyces sp. NPDC050617. Next base: position 23,724 of record NZ_JBFAIS010000033.1, read on the forward strand.
GCCGTGTCATCCATGGGCTGTCGTCTCCCGCGGAGAACCAGCTCGCCGCCGCGACCGAAGTCCGAGGCGTCTACACGCTTACAGCAGCAGACCGGACGGCCCACGTGGTACCGCTAGCCGAGCAGAAAGCCGCCTGCACATCCTTCACGGGGGTGCTGCGCGATATCATACGGCAGGGAGTCCCTGGCGGCCCTCCTACACTCGCTCTGGACGACGTGTATTTGGAGCTGCGCCGCGTATTGAAAGAGCGTGGGCTTCCCGAGCCCAATCGGCGTGGAACGGACACCGTCGATCTGCATGTCTTCAGCCGTAACGCCGCCTACCGTCCGCCGGACACAGAGGGCGCAGGCTTCCGACTGATTCCCCGAGACCGCGAAGACCTATTCCTCAAGGTGATGGCTGAGCAACCTGTCCGTGCCCTCACGACCGATGCAATCGACGCCCTGGGCGATTATCCCGGCATTTACCAACTCTACGTCGCTTCCGAAGGCGGGACTCGGGAGCTCGTCTATGTCGGGAAGGGAGACCGCTCGATCTCTGCACGCCTCACACGGCACCTGCGGAAGATCGACGGTCGCTGCAACATCGACTCGCATGACGTCTCCTTCAGCTACCTGCGGATGGATGACGATCTGTCCTACGTGGCACCGGAGCGCCTTGTTGTCAGGCAACTACACGACCAAGGTGTCGTGGTGCCCTGGAACCTCAACGGTTTCGGTAACAACGACTCTGGGCGACTGAGGGATACGACCCGGCTCAGGAGCCATCACTTCGATGCGCTCTACCCAATCGATCTATCGTGGCCCATTCGCACTGAGGGCGCCGAAGGCGATTTGACAGCCTACGAGTTCGCTAACTACCTCAGGTCCGAACTGCCATACAGCTTTCGGTTCCAACTCGCGAAGCGTAGGAATTCGATCGACGACGTGACGTCACTCGATGACATTCCGGTCACCGTCCCGGAGGGCCTGTTGACGGCCGACCGAGCCTTCCGTCTCCTTGCTGCCGCAATGGGTAAGCAGTGGCAGATCAGCGCCTTGGCCGGCCAAGTGCTGATGTACCGAGAGGAGAACCTGCGGTACCCAAGCGCCTTTCGGTACTACGTCGACACCATCACACTGGATGCAGTTCCCGACTTCCAGCAGGACGACTTCTAATATCCCGTGGTCTGGAGCGTGCATTCACTGGAGCCAGCCGTCGAGGGAGACCTCTGGCCCACCGGTGAGGTACCGGCGGAGGGCGCTGGCGGTGGTGTCCACGAATTCGTCGGGGATGGCGTCGGCGGCTACCCAACGGACCTGAGCGTGCTTGCGCGGTTCACGATTCTCGGGCTCGCCGGTCCACTCGTGAGCGGCGAAGACGACAGTAAGAAAGCCGTTCGGGGCCTCCACACCCCAAGCGCCGTGGATGATGTGGGCGACCTTGAGGGCCTCGGGTTTGACCGTGAGGCCGGTCTCTTCGTACAGCTCGCGGACAGCGGTCTCAGTGATCGGCTCGCCGGGTTCGCTCTTGCCGACCGGGAGGTCCCACATGCCCTGGGCGAACTTGGCGTTCTGGCTGCGTTGGAGGAGGACGACGCGATCAGTGGCCCTGTCGTGGACGATGACGGCGGCGACCAGCAGGGTCATGGATTCGAGGGCGGGCTTGAGGGCTTTTGGCTGCTGGGCGTCGGTTGTCGGGTGAGCCACGGTGGTCCCTTCGTCGGCCGGGTTGTTGGGCATGTTAGGCGAGTGCTTCGCGTGCGCGGCGGGCGAGTTCGGTGGCTCCGGGCACTCTGCGGCGCTGATAGACCGCGAGGGTCGAGCGGAGCGACGTGATGGCCTTGCGGGTGCGGTCGGAGGTCATGCCCTCCATGAGCCAGAGGGCTTGGGACCAGGCCGCCACCGCCTCGTCGGCCCGGGCCTGGGCAGCGAGGCTGTCGCCGAGGTCTGCGTACGTGAGGGCGTGGACGCGCTTGTACTTCTCCGGGTCCCAGCGGGTGAGCGCATCGCGGTGCTGCTGCTCGGTGCCGACATGGTCGGCGAGGTCGGTCAGGGTGCGGGCGGTGTGGCTGGCGACAGTGCCGGCGGCCGGGCCGCTTACGCGGGAGTAGCTGGGCTGTGGGCCGTCCTCGCGGAGCAGGGCGTCTTCTGCGGCGAGTAGGGCGCGGGCGGCGTGTGGTCGCTCGCCGGTGGCTGCGTAGGCACGGGCGTGGGTGATGTGGAGCAGGGCCTCGGTCTGGCCGTCGATGTGGCCGATGCCACCGGCGAGCGCAGCTTCGGCGAGGTCGATGCAATGGTGGGGCTGCTTGAGGCTGAGGGCCTGGTGGGCTAGGGCGCGCATCATCCAGGCGGCGTGGCCGTGCGGGTCGGCCTCGCAGGCGAGCTGGTAGCCGACTTGGTAGTAGCGCTGGGCTGCGCCCTCCTGGCCGAGGTCATGGTGCTTCCAGCCTGCCAGGTAGGCGAGTTCGGCCACCGCGCCGAAGGCGCCCCGGCGTAAGACTTCGGTCGGGAAGCGGGCGCGGAGCATGGGAGCGGCTGTGTCGGCGAGGTAGGCGGTCACGGTGGTCAGGCCGTGACCTCCGCCCAGGCGTTCGTCAGCAGCGCTGAAGGCTGCGGTGATCTGCCGTATGACGCCCACGTCCTCCGCACCCACCAGGGTCGTGCCGGTGCGGGCGCGGAGCATTCGGGCGGCGGCTTCATGCTCGTAGGCGAGCGGCATAGCGACGCCGGCGGTGGTGAAGGCGGCGATGGCGAGGAAGCGGTGGCGTTCGACGTCGGCGCGACCGAGGTCGGTTGCGGCGAGGACCGGATCCTGGTCCGGTTCAACGGCCGCGGATTCCGGGGTGGCCAGGCCGATCTCGACCTGAGTGATGTTCCTGTGCGACCGGCGGGAGAGGGCTTCGGCAAGGTACTGGCCAGTCCTCCCGGTGGGCTGGCGGGCTCCGCTTACCCAGTGGGAGATGGCCGACTTGTTGGTCTGCAGCATTTCGCCGTTCTCCGCGGCGACGCGGCGGACGTCCTTGGCGAGGGCTTCGAAGGTGCAGCCGACGGCCTCGATGGTCTCGCGCAGACGGGAGTTGGGCTCTCTCGGCGCTGCCACGATCCCTCCGCTCCGGGGCTGTAAACCGCGTATACCGCTTGGCCTGCCCTTCACCGTACCCACTGAGCGTGACCGGCGGTTCACTAATCATCAGCCGCCCGGAACGGTTCCAACTCCGACCGTGAATCCAGGCTCCCCACTTGGCCGGGCGGCACCCAAGTTCCGTACGCCCGCTCCGGGTTCGGGCATTTCTGTGCCCGAACCCGGCCGATCAGAGACGGAGACCCCGGTGACCACCATCGACACGGCAACCGCCACGGCCATCACGATCGAGCTGCCCACACCCTTCGACGAGCGCTGGAGCCGCCTGCCCGGCATTCAGGTCGAAGGCCGGCGCATCACCATCGATCCGGCCGAGTACTTCTTCCGCTTCGAGTCCCACACGTGGCTCGTCGCCGACTGGGAACTGGTCAAGTCCCAGCTCCTGGACGTGGCTGAGACCACGGAGAGCGCGGTCGAGCAGCTCGCCCTCGACTTCGTGAAGGCCAACGCCGGGCCCACCTCGGACGCGGCCCAGGTCCTGTCCACCGCCTACGAGGTGTATGCGTATCTGTTCCGCGACGAGCACCTCGCCAGCCTCGGCCTGCCCCAGATCACCGCCGAGCATCTGCGGATGCTGCGCGAGGCGGCCACGCTGATGGCGCTGAACAAGGTCGAGCTGGACGGGCACATCTCGAACGTCGGCCCGTGCTGGTTCTTCCCCGCCGCCACCTCCGTCGTCTTCGACCTCGACGACGAGACCGGCGGCATGCTCGACGAGGTCTACCACGGCGGTTGGTTCAACGAGCACCGCCGCATCGAGTCCATCAAGGCCCACGCCGCCCTCGGCGGACGCCTCGTGCACGGCTGCCAGTCCGTGCCGGACCAGTCCGGCGGCGTGGTCGCGCCCTACGGTGCGTCGATGGCCAACTTCCGTAACGACCTTGCCGAGTTCAAGGCCGGATGGATCGAGCAGGTCTACGCCCACCGCGTGAGCGCCCCCACCGCGTAACACCCGACCAGGCTCCGGGGCGGGCCGGCCACCTCGCCCGCCCCGGACGCCACCAATCCACGGAGCCCTCCATGGACGAGAAGCTGACCGCCGAACTCCTGACCCACCTGTGCGCGGTCAAGGGGTTGCCACTACCCGAGCGTGCCGAAGTGCGGGTGTGGTCAATGTCCGGCGTCGAACGTGTCACCTTCCCCGACCGGACCACCGCCATCTTCAAGTACGCCAAGCAGCCCTTCGACGACGAAGCCCAAGCCCTGCGCCTGGCCCACACCCTCGGCGTCCCCGTCCCCGAACTGCGCGCGACGGCGATCCTGGACAGCTGCCTCGGCATGCTCGTCGAAGACCTCGGTGTCCCCGCCCGCGAGGCGGATGACCTCGATGGTGTCGCTGCAGCCGTGGTCCTCCACGGCACCCGCACCGCGCCAGCCCTGTCGCTACTCGATGAGGAGCGCCTGAGCGGCCTGCCCGTGCGTGCAGCCCTGCACCTCGATGAGCTCTACGCGGCCGACCGCTGGTCGGACACCGACGACATCGCAGGTGCCCTCGATCAGATCGCGAAGGCCGCCGGTCCCAGGGCCACCGGCACCACGCTCGCCCCGTTCGGCTGGGTGCACTCCGAGTTCCACCCCACCAGCCTCCACATCGGGGATCACGGCTGGCGTCTGCTCGACTTCGCCCGTGCTTTCACCGGACCCGGCCTGCTCGACCTCGCCAGCTGGCACGGCACCCTCGAGACCCCGGACCCGGTACGGATGCGGGCCTTCCTTGACCAGTACGTCGCCGCCGGTGGTACCCCTGAAGCCCTCGCCGAGCGCGGCGGCCTGCCCGCTGAGCAGTGGGCGCTCGGGTGGCACCGCATGTGGGCGGTCGAGTGGTTCATGGAGCAGTCGATCCGCTGGATCAACGACCCGGCCACCGACCCCACGTACATCAAGGTCGTACGCCGCCACCTCACCGACGTCCTCCAACTCCTGGAGGTCTAGGTGCCCACCGCCCAGGCATCACCCTGGTACGCCCACGCCCTCCAGCGCACCGCGAGCGGTCCTGCCGAGCCGCTGGCCGTACCGGCGCGGATGGAGTGGTCGACGAGACCAGGACGCGGTCCAGGCGCTGAGATTCTCGGCCACGACCTAAGCGGCAAGCGGGTGTTGGAGCTCGGCTGCGGCCCCGGCCACAACGCAGCCCACCTCGCCACCCGGCACGGTGCCCGCGTCACCGGTCTGGACCTCGTAGGACTCCAGATCCGCCGAGCACGCTCGCACTACGGAAGGCTGAGCAACCTCACCTTCGTCGCCGGTCACGCACTGCACTACCTGCAGGGCTGCGACGAGCAGTTCGACGCCATCTACTCCGTGTTCGGCGCCGTCGGCCTCGTAGCCCCTGAGCTGCTGTTGCCCGCCATCGCTCAGCGCCTCAAGCCTGGTCGCACCCTCGCCTTTTCCACCCCGCACCCTCAGCGAGGAGGACGCCGCACGGCCACAGGCGACCGCCCCCGCCGGGACTACGTCGTTCTGCCCGACCGCACCCGACTGCCCGTTGCCCGCTGGGACTTCAGCGCCGAGCAGTGGCAGCGACATCTTGCCGACGCCGGCCTGTGGCTCACCGCCGCCCACGAGTTCCACGACGCCCGGCTCGGCCACTGGCCCACGACCTCGCTGATCACGGCCCGCAAGCTCTGACGCTGCGACCGCCACACCCTACGGAGGCACCCATGAACGTGCCCTACCTGCTGCTGGACATCGACGGTGTCCTCATACCTTTCCCTCAAGGCGACGGCAGCGTCCCTGCCACGCACGTCTGCCACGAGGTCGTGCCGGACGGCCGGCCCCCGGAGGATCCAGTCACCGTCTGGCTCAACCCGGCGCACGGGCCGATGCTCACCACCATGCTCCGGAGCGTGCCGCTCGCCCCGGTCTGGTGCACGAGCTGGCGCCGGGACGCCACCACGCTGATCGGCCCGCTCCTCGGCCTCCCGACCCTCGCGTACGTCGATCTCCCGCACCCCAAGATCACGACGCCTCATCCCAACGGCTACCTCTGGAAGCGCGACTACGTCGACGCGTGGCTCGGCGACGAACCCGCGGTCTGGATCGATGACGACTTCACCGCGCTCGACCACGAGTGGGCCGAGCGACGCACCGCTGCGGGCTCCCCCACCCTCCTCGTGCAGCCTGATGCCCAACTGGGTCTGCAATCTGAGCACCTCACTCAGGTCACAGCGTGGGCGAGACCGCTGAGCGGAGGCATGGCATCGCCTGTGCCGACGGCCTCGCCCGGGCGCGAAGTCCCGTAGGCACGGCACAGAATCTGCCGGGGCCTCGGGACTCGCAGGCACCGTGGCGCTTGCAGCTACCGGTGCCGACGACGTTCCTCGTGCGTCGGGCTCACGACCGGAGCCGAAGGCTGGACGGCGGGAGGTGCCGTTGCCGCACCCAAGACAGGGCTAGGCTGCCGCGCTGCCCTCGCTCGTTTGTTGGGTTGCGTGGTGATGCGCCAGTTGAGGACCTCGGCTGGGCGTTCGGCGGTGTCGAGTTCCCGGCTGGCGGCCACCTCGGCGAGGAGGACGCGGGGTGTATGACCGCCAGTTTCGGCGCGGGCGAGGGTGGTGGCCAGGGCGGGCCAGGCGGGGTCGGTGAGGATGCGGTCGGCGTGGTCGGGCATGGCCTCGCGTACGGCGGTCTCGAAGCGCTGGATGGTCCGGGGGCGTGGTGCGCGCTGGGCGAGGCCGGCCAGATGGGGTGCTGCGACCTGCTGGTAGCCGGTCTGGATATGGCGGAAGGCTTCCTCGGCTGCTGCCGCTTGCTGTTCGTGGCCGCGCTGGGCGTGCCAGTGAGCAGCGGCGCGTGCCAGGTGCAGGGCGGTGAAGACGAGCGCGATGGCGAGGCCGCCGGGGAGGTTGAGTGCGTAGGCGAGTTCCCTGGCGGCTTGGCGGAGTTCGGTTGCGGCTTGATGGTCGGCGCGGATCGCCGAGCGGCGGGCGCGGTTGAACGCCTTGGCTGCCGCTTGGAGTCCGGCCTGGTGCGGGCCTGGGGTGGCCCGTGCGAGGTTGTGCAGGGTGTCGGCGAAGGCATCCAGCTGTCCCTGGGCGGTGGCGTCGTCGCCCGAATCGAGCGCGGTGAGAACCTCACGTGCAGCGGAGTCCGTACGACGCCACGGCTCGGCCGGGTCCGCGACCGCGTTCGGCCTGTCCGCCACGTCCTGAGTGGGGAGGCGTTCGGTCAAGCGGTTGTAGGACAGGTCGGGGGCGAGTTTGGAGCCGCCGAAGAAGATGTTGTCGCCAGGGGCAGCCAGGCTGTAGCCGGTGACCTCGCCGCTCTCGGGGCCGATGCGGGTCTTGACCTGGATCCCGAGTGAGGCGAGCACGGTGAAGTAGTCATCGATGCTGTGGACGGCGGCGGCGACCGTGTAGGCGCGTTCCCACAACCACTCCCTGGCGGTCACCTCCTGGCCTTGGCGGTCGACCCTGGCGCGTTCCGCCCCCGTCGGGGTCTTTGGGGCGGTCAGGTCACCGGACTTGAGACGGCGCAGCCCGAACTCTGCCTCGATCTTCCGGCATTCCGCCTGCGCACGCTGCCCGTCGCGGTTCGTACGCGGGCGGCGACCGTCGGCACGGACGGTGGTGGCCACGATGTGGATGTGGTCGTCCGCATGCCGCACCGCGATCCACCGGCAGGCAGTGTCATCGCCCACCGGGGCGATTCCGGTCGCCGCGACAACCCGGCGGGCGACCTCAGCCCACTCCGTGTCGGTCAGGTAGCGGTCACCTGGCGCGGTACGCACCGGACAGTGCCACACGTGCTTCGGCGGCCTCGTACCGAGTTCGCGGGTTCGCAGGTCGACATGGTGGTCAAGGCGCTTGGCCAGCTGGCCGTAGGTGACCGTGGGGTCGCGGCCGGGGTCGGGAGCTCCGGCCATGTCCCAGGCCCCCACGATGTGCGCATCAGTGTGCTCGTCCCGACGTCCGGGGCCGAAGAGGTAGACGAGCAGCCCTTGGGTGTCGGAGCCGGTGGAGACATCAGGCACCATGCCGGGCTCCGTCCGCCAGGAGCCGGTCCATCAGCTGGTAACTGGCCTGTGCGGCCAGCTCGATGTGGTCGAGCACGGTCTCGGCGCGTTCGGGAATGGCGCCGGAGTGGATGGCCATGGTGATCTGGTTGAGGTTGATTCCGATCCGGTTCAACGCCCTGGTGTGCGCCTCGACGGCCTCCACGAGCGGGCGGATCGGATCGTCTTCCGGGCTGCCGGCCATACTCGCCTTGCCGAGCGCGACCGCCAGGGCGGCATCGCCGACGAAACCGGCGAACGTCGAGTGCCGCCGCTCGGCAGCCTCGTCGATGATCCGGACCGCGGTCGGAGTGAATCGGATCTTCTTCTCCTGATCACGCTTCTCGCCCGTGCGCTTCCGGTTCAGCCTCGCGGGCAGCGCGGGGGCATCGGGCTCGCGCCACGAGGGCTGTTCAACTGGCGACAGTGTCTGGGCAGATGACTCGAGCTGCGGGGCGGCGGTGTTCGCGGGCTGCTCGTCGTGTGGGGCGTTGGCGACGGGATCGGCATCGGGTTCGGTATCGAGTTCTGTCACCCCTTCCTCTGGCTCGGGCGCCCGCTGGTGCCCGGCCGTCACCCCCTCCTCCGCCTCCCCAGGGGCGGGGGCAAGCGCGGACGAAGCCCCGTTAGGGGCTCGAACGCTCCAGCTTGCTGCTGTTCGTCGGCCCAGGCCGAGCCACCCCCTGCGGCGGGCGGGATGGAGGTCGCTGCTGTCGTTGTCGGGCATCGTGGTGCTCCCATGGCAGGGGTTGGTGCGGTGTCGCATCCGTTGCATGCGTCGCGTGCCTGGTCAGCACAGGTACGGACAGCCGGGCAGGTACGGATACGTCCGTCCCGGTGAGAGAGTCCGTCCCCGCGCTGACCTGCGCGGGGACGGTTGCGACGCAGTAATACGGATTACGGCCCAAGTGCGTTACGCGGCTGGGGTCAGAGAGTTCGCTTCGGCCCGGCGGGGCTGCCGGGCGGGCCGACGGGCAGCGAGCCCGCCGGCGCGGAGGGCGGCTTGCCCTGCGTCGGGCGGGCAGGTGCCGTGCCGGGTGAGGGCTCGGGCTTGACGTCCGTGTCCGCGAGGTCGGGGCAGTGGCGGGCCCAGGCATCCAGGAATCGGTTGCGCAGGTATGCCTTGGCCTGTCGGCCTTGGTCGAAGCGGTAGTTGGCGGGGCGGATGTCGAAGTCCCGCAGCAGGTTGCCCAGGTGGTAGGCGTTCAGCCCCTTGGCGCCGTGCTCCGCCCACGGGGCGTCCGCGTCCTGGATCAGGGCGGCGACCAGGTCCTGGGTGGAAAGGGCTTTGGGGTTGTTCGCCCGCTCGAAGACGCGGTGGATATCGCGCAACAGCCGTGTCTTCAGGCTGGTCTGCTCGTCCTGGACCGCCTCGTGCCGGGTCATGGTGAGGCAGGCGGCACGTGCCTGGGCGGGCCAGTGCTCGCCGGCCAGGTCGGCGATGATGACCAGCGGCTCCCAGGTGTCCGCTGCTCGGTCCTCCACCGGCATCTGCGGAACCATGCGAGCAGCCGTGCCACGCAGCGGCCCCAGCCAAGCGGCCAGCCGGTCGCGCAGCGCGTTGAGTTCAGGCGCCGCGTACCGCGTGCGGAACGGGGCGACCTTCTCGCCGGGCTTGCGCTTCTGCATCCGCAGCACGACCGACCGGTCTGTGATCGTGTCCGGCAGGTCGCCGATCCCCGCGATCGCGGCCATCGCGAAGGTGGGGAACGGGGTGGGCTTGTGTTCCGGGCCAGAGATCCGCCAGGCGGGCCGGTTGCGCTGGTGGCCGGCGTTCAGCAGGCCGCGCAGAATCTCACTGTCGCCGCTGGCCTTGGGGCTGAAGATGGTGTCCGCCTCGTCGACCAGCAAGGTGGGCGGGATCTTGCCGATGGTGCGGAAGATGACCGCAGGAGAGGTGTTCACCGTCATCATCGGGTCGTGGACGGTCTCGTAGAGCACGTCCAGAACACGGGACTTGCCGCAGCCCTTGGTCGGGCTCATCACCGCCAGACGGGGCGCGTGCTGCAGGGCGGTCTGGATATGCGTGGCCGCCACCCACAGGGTGACCGCGGTCAGCGCCTCCTCGTTCGGCAGCACCACGTACTTGCCGATCGTCGTCCGCAACTCATCCAGGAGCGCCGCTCCCTCACCGGTCAGCGCACCCCCTTCGTCGGTCAGCGCACCCCCTTCGTCCCCGGTCCCCGAAGCGCCACTGGAATCAGCGGTGCCGCCCGTCTCGGACCCGGTCCCCGCCCCCGTCCCCGTCCCCGTCCCCGTCCTCGACGGACCATCGGTCCCCATCGCTTGGCCGGTCCCCAGAGACCGTTGGGGACCGGAACCCCCGTCCCCAAACGCTGGCGGTACGTCCCCGCCACCGTCCTCAAGTTCGGTCCCCGCCGCGCTGACCTGCAGATCAGCAGCGAGCGCGGGGACCCGGTTATCGGTTGGGGACCGGTCCCCAACCGCGGCTGAGGATGTCCGGTCCCCGACTTCCCGTCCCCTCACGTCGGTTTCGCTTCGGGGACCGTGCTGGTCCCCGTCGACAGCAATGGCCATCTGGCCGGGGACGGCTTCCGTAGTCCGTGCGTCCCCGTGGCCCCCAAGGAGCCAGGGAATTCCCTCACCGGGGACGGCGGCCGTGGGCCAGACTGCCCGGTGGGATGCGTCGGCGGCAGCGGCGGACGTAGAGTCCTCCATAGACGTTCCTCTCCGGTGAGGGCAGGTCCGGCAAGACCCACCCTCACCCGTTCGTTCCTTCAGATTTGGGCGATCAGTTGGGGAATCCTCGGCCCTCGGCGGTGGCTCGCCGGGGGCCGCTTCGTTGTCCCCGCCAGGTGCGGAGTCAGACCGTGAGGTCGTACGAGGTCTGCGCGTCCAACCACGTGTCCACCTCCCGCCACCGGTAACGCAGATGCCGACCGACCTTGTGCACGGTCGGACCGGTACGGCGATGACGCCACTGATAGAGCGTCTTCACCGGCACGCCCAGGTAGATCGCGACCTCCTCCGGCGTAGCCAGCGGGACAGGACCCGCACCGTCGGCGGCTGCGGGGAGAGGGGTTCGGGGCATAGGGGCTCCTTCACGGAAGTGGTGGGGTGGACAAGACAGCCACAGGTTTACCGGCGGCGTCCAGCGGCATTGTGCGGAAATTCCACGGCCGCCCCAAACGGCCTGTCGCGGAGTGGGACCAAAACCGTAGACCCGAATCCCCGGTTGCCGAAATCAGTCCGAAATCCAAGGGGATCTGTCCGCTTTCCCGCCGGAGCACCCCAGCCGCCCGCTTCAGCCCCACCCTGCGGAACGAAACCGTCACCGCCCAGGTCAGCAACCGCCCGCAGCACTCCCAGGGAACAGCGGCGCGGGACCATAGCACGAGAATCCGGCTTCACCGAACCGCCGAAATCTCTAACGCCGCCGAGTTTTCACGAGTTCTTGAGTAACCCCTTGCCATGGCCGCCGAATGCGAGTTACAGCTATCTGTCATGGCAACCCGACCCATTGAAATAGGCCCCGCCGGAATTCAGGCAGCGTGCAATATCGAGCGCCTGCGTCTGCTGTGCGGGCTCTCCCAGCATGACGTCGCCGAGCGCTGCATCGCCCTCGGCCGCCCCATGACCAACACCACCCTCAGTCGCACCGAGCGCGCTCGCCGCCGTTGCGACGTCGATGACCTCGTCACCATCGCCGCCGCACTCGGCATCTCGCCGAGCGCTCTGCTCGCGGACTGCTTGGCGGCGCCGCGTGGCTGAGCCGTACGACCGCTGGCACAAGAAGCGGCCGCAGGCCGGCGACGAGAAGTGCACAACCCACAACAAGGTTCCGTCCCGCGAACACAGTCGCGGCAAGCGGTGGTTGGCCCGGTGGCGCGATCCCGACGGGCAACAGCAGAGCGAGAGCTTCGACCGGTACGAGGACGCCCGGCAGCACCTCACCAAGATGCAGGGCAGCGTCGACGACGGCACGTACATCGACCCGAGGAAGGGCGAGGCCCAGCTCAAGGCAGTGGCCGATCAACGGCTGGAGAACCAGACCTTCGACAACCCTCGGACCTACGCCCAGTACGAGTCCCGCGTCCGGAACCACATCGTCGGGCCGCTGGGTTCGCTCAAGCTGCGCCAGATCAAGGCGTCCACCGTGCAGACCTGGATCAAGCGACGGCTGCAGGTGCTGGACGAGACGACGGTCGGGCTGGCCTTCACGCACCTGGCGTCGATATTGGCCATGGCCGTGGACGACGACCTGATCGCCAAGAACCCCTGCGAGACAGGGTCGGTGAAGCGCGTGAAGCCGAGGCGGTCAAAGAAGGCGGCGAAGGACGTGCCGCTGTCCTGGGAACAGACAGACGCAGTGCGCCAGCACCTGCCCGACCGCTACCAAGCCACGGTCGACTGCGGCCGGGGGCTCGGCATGCGGCAGGGCGAGATCTTCGGCTTCAGCCCCGAGGACGTCAACTGGCTGCAGAAGGACAAGGTCGTCCTCATCCGCCGCCAGATCACCCACGACCGCGGCACGCTGGTCTTCGCTCCGCCGAAGGGCGGCACGGATGACGATCCCAAGGACCGCTTCGTACCGGTCGGAGATGCGCTGGCCGCACTGCTTTCCGAGCACATGCGCAAGCACCCGCCGGTCGAGGTCACCTTGCCTTGGATGACCAAGGACGGTGAGCCGGTGACCGTGCGCCTGGTGTTCACCACGCGGGAGCACAAGCCGCTGAACAAGAACTACTTCAACTACCTCTGGAAGGACGCCCTGGAGGCGATCGGCACGATAAAGGCCCTCAACGACAAGCCCGTTGGCAAGGGCCGCAAGTGGGAGGAGTGCCGCGACAAGATGATGCACGCACTGCGGCACCTCTTCGCCTCCGAGGCGATCAACGAGGGTGTTGATGTCTATACCCTCGCCGACCTTCTCGGCCACGAGGATCCGGCCTTCACGCTCCGTCGGTACGTGCACCGCGTCAAGGGCGCGGTCGAGAAGGCCCGAAAGGCGATCGGTCAGCGGTACCGGCTCACCGCATGATGACAAAGTGGCCCTCTCCAACACCCCGAGGGCGCCCACCGACGGACCGTGACAGGGCTCGCGTCACCGGCGCCCCTTCTTCCGCCCGCGTCGAGTCGTCGTTCGGGGCTGATTGCGTGCAGCTTCTGGGCCCCGTTGCTGCGTGTCCGGTTTGCGAGAGAACGGCTTCACACGCACAGACACGAGCGCTCCGGCGAGCAAGCCCTGGTCCCTTGCTGCGTGGAATAGTTGGGCTGCTTCGGCAGGCGAAGCCATAATGCGCTGGTGCTCGGTGCGATCATGGATTTCGAATCCGTAGCCGAAATAGACCATCGCGGCGCGGCCGGCATGTGCTGCCTTACGCCAGGGCCCCGATGCCTGCACGAATGCGCGAGCTAGGACCGTGCCGTCCGCGTGCCCAAGTATCACACCCTGACTGTTCAAGGTGAGGGTCAACTGCTCGGCCGAAGGCACCGTGGGTATCGGCCCAATTAGGCGTCGCATCCCCTTGGTGCAGGCCCGCTGAATCTGCAACTCGACCGACTTGCCAGTCTCGGGTGACGTGGCGGCAAGCATTGCGTTCGGCTGCAGAATCACCAGTGGTCTTGTTTTCGGAAGCCACTGACGCGCTTCTGGCAACAACACATCAATGTTCGAGGTCCCGTCGAGGACTCCGTAGACAGGATCGGTTGACAAGGCCAGCACCGCATGGCAAGTAGCTGCTGCGTACGTAGCTGCCAGGATGGGCTCCTCCAAGAGGAGACCGCCATCGGCAGGCATCATGGCTTCCATTTCTGCCTGATAGTTGCGCTCTACCGTATCTCCGAGAACTGCTGACATCCGTGACATCAGGCCGCCGTAAATGCGCTCCCACACACTGCTGGGATCATGCGGATCCGTGAAGGTCTTGTCGTGGAGCTGGCCCATCAGCTCCACGACCCCTCTGCCCTGTGCATCCCCTTTCATGGACCGCCAGCCGCCGTGCACCACCTGAAGCAGTAGGAACCGTGCATGATCGGTAGCTGTCTGGAGTGCCGGATTTTCACGGATGCCGGTCTCTTCCCAGAGGCGACCGAGCAGTTCGACCGCCTGCTGCTCACCCGTCACTACCCATTTCCAGGCACACTGGCAACCAACGTTATGCACGAGATGGTGGACGGCGAACCCGTACAAGGTCCGAGAACCTGCGTAAGGCAGGAAATCAGCAAGCGCGGCATTCGCTTCCTCCCACCTGTCCTGCATGACAAAAGCCTCAACGAGCAGACGCTTCAAGTCCGCCGTGGTAGCTGCCCAGGGGTTGGGGCTCTGAGCCAGCGCGGCAGTGATGGCCTGCTCGGCACGGTCAGCAGCACCGCTACTCAGCAGGTCTTGGATGTTGGTGAGATCCTTGACCGCCTGCGATGCCTCGGTGGGCGGCAACCTACGAGCCACTGCGCGGAAGCCCTTCAGCACCTTGGCTAGACCGTCGTCCGAGGCAATACGTATCTGGGTCTGCAGCATCAGCAACGCCTCGGTGGCGAGGTCGGCGACTGCTGGGCCCAAAGGGTCAGGAAGCTGCTGGAGGTAGCCAAGTACAGGGCGCAGATGGGCAGTGAGCTTTTCAGCGGTATCGGTGTGCTGACGTAGCTGAGCGAGGCGCGCCAGAACAGTGTGCGCCTGGGCCGCCAAGCTCTTATCCGGGTCACCAGCCCGACGAAGCCACTCCAACTCCAGCTCCAGCAGCCTCTGCGCAGCATCGTATTGACCGTGGGCGTGATGGAAGGCGGCGAGGTTGCCCATGAGTAGCGACGTGTACAAATCCGCTACCTCAGCTGCCTCAATGTGCCGGACCAGCGCTGCCGCGTGCTGGGCCAGTTCCCAGGCACGCTCCGCTTGTCCGGTATGCATGGCCCCGCGAAGCCAGCGGTCGGTGTGACTTGCCACTAGCGGCAAACCGTCAGAGGCGGTTTCGGACAGCCGCAGGCGCTGCGCCAGGATCACCTGCAGCACCGCGTTCATCGACAGGGTGTCCTCGCTACCGGGAAACGCTTCCACGCGTGCCGGCAGCGGCTCGTCGTACCGCACGAGGGAGACGTTGAGCAGCTCGCGGATCACTTCCCTGACTGGGATATGAGTCTCGTCGAACACTGCCCATCCCGGTGCTGGCGGCAGCTCCTCTGGTGCAATGAACGTTCCCGCCAGGGCTAGATGAACCGGTACCCGGCGCGGGCCAAGCCAGCACAAGGCAGCCAAGGTGTTCAGCGTCTCCCGTAGAAGGTTCCTGGCCCGTGCCCCACTTACCAGGCGCTCAACGCTCAATGCGACGGCGGCCGCCAGGGTTCGGGGATAACCGGTCGGCACCGAATCCTCATCGTCCGCAGCGCGCATAAGCAACGTATCCACGTAGGCGGCGAGTCGGCTCACACCGATTTCGCAGCTGACCAGATAGCCACAGGCGACTTCAATCGCCAACGGCCAGTGCTCCAGCGTCTGCGCGAGCTGCACCAACGGCGCCTCGTACTCCGTAGCTTCCTGCTCGCTCAATCCCAACCGCAGCCGCAGCAGTTGCATCGCTTCACCACTGCTCATCGGGCTCAGTTCAATACGCCCCTGCACACTGCGCCAGTTCCCGCCCAGAGACGTCACGATGACCCGGCCTCGTCCACGGCGCGGCAGCCACGGCGCAGCAGTGCGCGCGTTGGCGTCGTCGAACACCATCAGCCACGGGCCTGGCAGAGACTGCAACTGGGCGTGCACACGCTCCCGCAACAACTGCGGATCCGTCACCTCGGCCGGTTCACCGGAGCCGGTCAAGTGCGCCAGGACGCGGGCAAACGACGCGATCAACGATTCCTCGGTCTCCGCGTCCACCCAGTAGATCGCGTCGTAGCGGAATGCCTGATCAGCGATATGCGCCGCTGCCAGGCTGGACTTGCCCAGCCCCGATAGGCCCGTGATGACGCAAATCGCCGCATTCTCACCGCCGACGTCAGGCGCGCCGAGGACGACACGGATACGGTCCACCAGATCCGACCGCTCTACATCAGGCACCACCGGCATCTGCCCGTAGATGAGGCCAAAATCCTGTCGCCCCACAGCCGCGAGCAACTCCCCATCGCCCACCAGCACGCACCGCCGGAAGTCCTCTACATCCCAGCAGGCCAGGGCAGGGTCCACCGCCCGACGCATGACCTCCGCCACCAGATACCCCAACACCAGGCCACCGGACCGGTGCGAGAGCCCACAGCCCGCCTGCTCCCGCTGCCGGCGCAACGCGCTGCTGAGATCCTCACGCAGCTGCGCTTCACCTCGCCCGTCGAACTCGATCCCGGCTTGCCCCAGACGCTGCCATTGCTGTGCCGAGAGCGCCTCGCACAGACCCCACGCTGCCGGAGCCCGTGTCAGCAACTTCTTGATTTCCTCCTGCAGCACTGCGACGTCATCACCGTGGCACCGAAGCAACTCGGCGAGCCGCAGGCAGCCTTCGTCCGGAACAGCTGACGTGATCAATCGGTACTCCCGGGCTTCGAACCCGGTGACCAGATGCACCAGCACCGAGACGGCCTCCCGTGCCCGGACCACGCGCGCTGAGCCAGCACTCTTGACCTGCACCGCCATCAACGAACGACCGGCAGCATCGACCAGGTCAAAGTCGACCGCATCCACATGCTGCAACGACACCGTGTCCCCGGGGCCTTCAATACGGCAGGCCGTAACCTCCGCGTCTCGAATGCTGGCCAGAAGCGCCTCCACTGTGCGCAGGTACTGGTACTGGAACCCCCGAGCAGCAACCCGCCCACCATCCAACGCCACGCAACGCCCCCTGCGTCGAAGCCGATCCGTAACATCAGATTACGCACAGCCGCTAACAACACGTCTGCTCTCGATGAACTCCGGGCCTTGGTGGACTTCAAAGGGTGCACGACGGGGCCAATCGAGCACCCGTCCACAAGGCACAGGCCGATCGTTGGCATTCCTGCGGACTGCTCGGACAGTTGGACACCCACCCCGGACAGTGTTGCCTGCCGCTGACAGGCCAGAAAGCGAGATCCTGCTGGAGTACTAGCGGCCGCGGCGCCCGGTTCCCTTGCCGTGGCTGGTCTGTGCTGCGACCCATGCCGTCAGCTGGTGGGGGGTCATGACAGGTACGTCCGATGTAAGGACGCGTGAGGTCATGAGGTCACGGCTGGTGACCACAACGGGGGCGACGGTCCAGCCGCGGGTATCGGCGCTGTTGGCGAACTGCTTCAAAGTGGGGGCCAGGTGGGTGCGGATCCATTGGGCTCGTCTTGCGATCTTGAATGCGGCGCATTTGTCTCCGCGCAATAGCGCGTCGGCTTCGTTGGCGAGCTCAGAGGGGTTCCGGGCCATCTCGAAGTCCTTGGCTTCTACGATGAAAATCATCCTCAGTTGAGGGTTGATGCCCATGGCGTCGATGTCACCGAGGTCATCTCCCTGGGGGGACATGAGACGGCGACCTGCGATCTTGCTCACGCTGTGGGCCGTGATCGGACAGCCCGCGATGGCCAGGGCCCTTTCGGCTTCCTCCTCGAACTCCTTGTTGTGGTCCTGCCGGATGGACCCCATGAGCTTCTTCATCGTCGCTGAGGTGGCCTTGAGCCTGCCTGAATACACCAGGTCGACCCAGTAGGAACCGGTGTTCCATACGTGCCTGGGCCCCCAGGTCAACATGTCGCCGTCCGCGCTGGCCCAGCGGACCAGAGGACGCCTCGCGTAGGACCACTCACGGTTATACCGCCAGGGCCATGCGGCGGCGCCTACGGACAGAAACTTGGCGCGTGGGCGCAGGCTGAGACGGTCGAGGAAGGCGTGAGCTCTATCGTCGGCCCATCCGAGGACGGAGCGCAGGTGTTGTTGGACACGGGCGACAGGCACAGCAAACGGTTCGTTCTCACAAGTGTCATCGCCCAGAGCGATGATCTCGCCGATGCCGTGAGCGAGTTCGGTCAGGGTGAACCCGAACTCGGCGATCATGGCTTCCTCGACCTTCGCAGAAGGCGCTGTGGCCTTGCGCGGCACCGTGGTGAGAGGGTCGTGGTCCGCTCCCGCCATGGCTGCGTGGGCTCGGGCCAATGCCAGGGCATCGGTTCCCGTTTCGTAGCGGTCGCCGCGAGAGACGCCGAGTCGGCCCGATTCCAGCAGGGACAGCTGCGCGGTGGAGAATTCGTGCCGGATGGCATCGGAGAGCGTGGCTCGGGAGATGAGTTCGGCGGCGATCGCCAAGAGTGTGTCGTAGGTGTCCAAAGTCAGGGGCTGGTCCCCTGAGGGCGGGGTAGCAGCCGAATACTCGATGAGGAATCGGCTTGCCTGAGCAGAGGCCACTCGTTGTCTGCTGTCTTTGGCGAGTTGTGTGGCGGGCCGACTGGATGTTCCGAAGCAGGCGAGTCTGGACGGCAGCACCTTGTCGTCGTGAGCCTCCGCACGGATGAGTGCCTCGTGCCGTGCCATGAGCTGGCTCATCAGTCCCTCGGGGGCCAGGTTGGCGATCACGTCCTGAATGCGCTGGAAGTAGTGCTGGACTGTCTTGTTGAGGACCTCAAGGCGCTTGCCGTCCGGGACGCTTCCCTTGGCGATGCCCTCAGCCGCGAGCCATCCGCCCAGCTCGTCCAAGACGACTGCGGAGACCGCCGGCTGCACGAGGCGGGCTGCGGGCAGCGGGCCAGGGCGCAGTAGCAGCGGATGGGCCTGCGCGTGCAGCATCTTCTTGTGACCGTAAGGAGCAATTCGTTCGACGAGGACGCCAGCCTCGAGGCAGTCGTCCTCGCGCGCGGCGGCCTCGGCCAGGGCCTGAACGATCATGCGATCGGCGCTGTTGTCCTCCAGTAGCAAGGACGGTGCGCCCGCGGCCAGCAGCTCAAGGTGAATGAGCCCTGCACTGCTCGCCTGCCATGCGATCCACGACACCTCTTCCCCAGGCCGGGTGTCCTGCCCTGCCAGAGCCCTCTGCCAGGCATCCGGGGCGTCGAAGGACACCGTAATCCGCACACGCCCCAGGTCATCGGCCAGTGCGCGCAGCCCGTCTGGCGCCACGAGCGAGAACTGCCAGACCCAGTAGGCGACGGCTTCAACAACCATGTCCTGGAAGGGTTCCAGCCCCTCGGCCCTGTCCCGGCCGGGCTCCACCCAGACGTGAAGGCCGGCGGCCTCCACAAGCAGTTCGTCTTCCGGAACGCTGGGGTGCGTGCGGTAGATCGGAGCGGTGTCCACGCCGTAGAGGGCGACAACCGGGACGAGGGCCGGGCGGTGAGGGCTGGCCACCACACGGTGGTCACAACGCCGGTGGGCCTCGGCTCGCAATGCCTGGCTGAAGTCGGAGTTGACCATGACGGCGTTCGGCCTGCCCTCGTCCGACAGGTAGTAGCTGTACTCGTGGTCGCGGTACAAGCCGTAGTTGTCGAGGATGCTGAAGGATTGCACCATGGCGTCAGCGTGCAGTTTCTCGTCCGCCTGGGCGAAGCGCCACAGGAACAGCGGGTCCGTGCCATCCAGTTCCGCCATGACACGGAGGTCGTCAACGGTGGTGACGAGACGAGGACCCACACGTGACGACTTTCGAAGACCAAAGACCGAAGATCGGCCCAGGCCTTGGTTGATGACGAGCCGCAGGCACTGCGCATCATCCTGCAGGGCATCCACGGGCGTGTCGAGCAGCTCGTGCAGCCGCTGCACAAGTCCAGCCGCGTCCCAGTATCCGAAGGGATCCTGGGCGTCGTAGTCGGAGAGATCATCGGTCATGACCGCCAGGTCGAGGAGCTTGTCGTCGGCGAACGTGAACTGGCGACGGCTGATCTTAGGATCTTCAGCGACCGGTGCTGCCGGTCGCAGCGGCGTGGCTCCGCAGCCCATCAGGATCTCAGTGGCTTCTTGGAAGACGCATTCACGTACGAGCCGGGCCAACTGCGGGCAGCAGTCATGACCTGCGGCGACGATGAGGAGATGGTGGCGCAGGGCTGTGGCCAGCTCCCCCGGATTCGCGATGATCACGGTGGGGCCAGTGGCCAGCAGCGGGGTGAGGATCATCCCGTCGTCAGGACCGAGTTCCGTTGTGAGAACGTGCGCGCCCGGCCGCGCACTGAGGCTATCCAGGGCCTGCAACGCCTGCGGTGGCGCGATCGCGGACAAGGCGGCCTCGTCGAAGGTGACGGCCTCGCGTAGTGCGCTCAGTTGCCGCTCTCCCGGTACGAAGACCTCCTCCCTGGTCGCTGCGGGCGAGATGACACCACGAGCGAGCCCGGCGCGGAGAAGCATCGAGTGGCTCAGGCGCAGCACTACCTGGACCAGTTGGCGTGCCTCGCTCCGGTAGGCGGACGGTAGCGCCTCGCCCTGTGCTCCGAAGATGCTTCGCAGGATCAGGCTGAGCGTGTATGCCGATCTTTCTGTCAGGCCCTGAGCGAGCAGGTAAGGCCCACCATGGAACGGGACTTCTGCCGTGTACAGGTCGTTGTAGGGATCTTCCTGGGACCGGACCGCCGGGCTGCTGATCACAGGATCCTTCAACAGTGACCGAAGCCTGCTCGGTGACAGGCGTGGAGCCTCAGGACGGCTTGGCAGACAGGCGCCGACAGCCGCGAGCCGCTGCAACCGGACCAGGCAGGGAACGTTTTCGGGGATTAGCTGCAACGCGGCAGCCGACCGCACCAGGGACGGGCCGTCCACCGCATTCCACGGCTTCTTGTCAGCAACGACCTCTGCCACACCCGCTCCCCTTCTCCGGTGTGCCCAGCACCCCTGCTGCCAGCACGGCACACGAATGACGTGAGCTGACGTTACTGGCCTCCACTGACAGAGGGCGCCTGCCAGCTGCGGACCTGCCGGATTCTGACTGCTTAGCGGTCTCCCGGCAGTCCTCCGACCAAGCTGGCTCCCGGACATCCCCCATCGGCACCATTTCCCGGAAGTATGGGCCGACGCTGTGGGCCGGGATGCCGTACACCGCGTCCCGGTGGCTGACGTGGAGGCGAGGCCGTCGCGCGAGGCAGTCGCGGGACGCTGATGGCCAGTTGGTGCGGGATAGCGTCCGCGTCCCTATGCGCGCCCTTGGTGGGAAGCAAGGGCGTCGCTCCGTCAAGTTCCGCACAGGGCGGGACCTTCTTGCTCAGCTGCGTCGACCCACGGTCTTGTATCCCCACGCCCCGCGTCACGAACGCGCTGTCGCATCGGGGCTCTACTCGTCGGTTCCCAAGGCAGACGCTGCGTAGCGGCGGTCTGCCTACACAGTCGAGTGCACCCGTTGTGCACCGCACCGCCTCAACAGACACCATTTGCCCTGGCCACAGACCTGCCGTAGCTGTACTTCGACCTCTGAGTCACGGACTCCGCCCGAGGCCGCCATCCCGTTCCGGGATGGCGGCCTTTGCCGTGGGTCTTCGGCCGGGCGCTTCTCGTTCTCAGACCAGCCCCAGAGCGAAAGCCGAGAAGCCGACGGCCAGGGCTCCGGCGAGAATGCGGGGGCCTCGGGATAGGGCGGTCCACGGGGGTTCGAGGTGGCGGGTGGGGTGGGCGAGGGTGATGAGGAGGAGGGCGAAGAGGGGGAGCCAGGGGAGGCGGGTCAGCATCCAGGTCGGGGAGTCCGGGGCTGTGGTGAGGCCGGTTATCGGGCCCAGGACGGCGGCGGGGATCGCGGCGGCGAGCATGGCCGTCTGGTGCCAGCACAGGCTGGTCATCGCCGAGGCGTTGACCGCCGATACCGGGGCCCACAGCGCCGGCCTGCGCATCAGGGCCGCTATGCGGTCGCGGAGCAGGATCGCCGCTCCGCACTGCGCCGCCGCCAGGGCGATCACCAGGAGGGACGGCGGGTGGGAGTTCGTACGGTCCTGGCCCGGCACGCCGACCATGCTCATCGGGTAGTGGAAGACCAGCAGCAGCAGCGCGAACAGTGTCGCCCCGCCCGCGCACAGCAGCCAGGCCCCCGGCCTGCCGAGGCGCTTCTCACCCCAGGAGACGCCCAGTTGGTAGCCGAAGAGCCAGCCGGGGAAGAGGCTGATGAGGCCCACCCACTCGGGTATGGACGCGGCGTACGGGCCGTAGCGCAGGAAGTCCACCACGGCCACGGTCAGCACCAGTGGCGCCGCCGCCCAGCCGCCGAGTCGTCGGGTCGCCGCCACGCAGTACGGCGTCAGCGCCGTGACCACCGCGTATACCAGGACGAACCACAGGGGCTGTACGACCAGGGTGGCGGCGGTGCGCAGGGTCGTTTCGGGGACCCCCAGCACGTACAGCAGCGGGGCGAGCAGCGCCCAGACCGCCGTGACGCCCACGGCCGGCCGCAGCAGGCGGACCAGGCGGCCGCGTATCCAGCGGCTGCGCGTCTCGCCCCGCGCGGCCGAGCGCCGGTAGGACAGCACCGAGGCGTAGCCGCCGACCAGGAAGAAGATGCCCAGCATCTGGAGCACCCAGGTGATGGGGGCCAGCGGGGCGTAGGACGACAGCGGGCTGGCGTTGTGCAGCGCGCCGTTCCCGTCCAGGCTCAGCCCGCCGACCAGCCAGTGGCCGGTGGGCACCGCCAGCAGCGCCAGTGCCCGCAGCGCGTCTATCGCCCTGTCCCGTTGCGGGGCCGGCGATGTCCGCGGGGCCGGCGCGGCCGTGGCCTGGATGTTCTCTACGCGCTGTTCGTAGGCGACGCTCATGCTCGCGCTCCGTCACAGTCCGGTTTTCTCTCGGGAAACGGCATGACGGGTCCTTTGCTCGGCCGGCGGCGTGATGATGGAGTGCCTCAATGCTCTGCCGGATCGCCGCGCAGGTCAGTGAGGGCAGGGCCCCAACCCCTTGGGGGTGGACCGGTGTTGTCCGGCGGGGGGCTGTCGCCCTCGGAGCGGGGGGATAACCCCACCAGTCCTCCCGGCGGCGCCGCCGCGTGGCCAGCCGCGGCTCCTTGACGCGGCCCCGGGCCGCGCGCGCTCTTGGCGGGTACGGCGCGCGGTGGCACCGTCGAGCAGAGCAGGTCTCACGCACGCCGTGTACATCCCGCACGCCCCACACGCGCGATCCGTCGCAGGCTCCGCCTAGGAGGCACGTACGTCATGGCGAACATCCCCGAGGACCTCTCGTACACCAGGGACCACGAGTGGCTGCGGATCAAGGGCGACCAGGCGACCGTCGGCATCACCGACTTCGCTCAGCGGCAGCTGGGCAGCATCGTCTACGTCGAACTTCCCAAGCCGGGCGAGCGGTTCGAGGCGTCCGAGCCATTCGGGTCGGTGGAGTCGGTCAAGGCCGTCACCGAGATCTATATGCCGGTGACCGGCGCCGTCATCGCGGTCAACGAGACCACCAACGACAGCCCGGAGCAGATGAACGACGATCCGTACGGCGAGGGCTGGGTCATCTACATCCAAGTGCCTTCCCCCGGCGCCTACAGCGGTCTGCTCAGCGCGGAGGAGTACGCGGGCTACCTCGCCCAGGAGGAGGGCGGCGCGTAGGAGCGGAACCGGACGGCGTGTGTACAGGCGCCGTCCTTCCGAGGGATACCCGGTCGTAACTGCCCCTGCTTTGATGTACGGCGGCTCGTCCCCCACCCACCCAGGGAGTCCCAGTGCCGCCCAGGAAGCTCACCCGGCTCGCGGTCCTCGTGCCCGCCCTCGCCGCTGCCGCCCTCACCGCCGCCCCGCAGGCGGTCGCGGGCCCGGCCGCCGCCCCTGCCGCCGCGCCCTCGCTCAGAGTGCTCACGTACAACACGTTTCTCATGAGTCAGTCCCTTTACCCCAATTGGGGCCAGGAGCACCGCGCCAAAGCCATCCCCGCCGCCGGCTTCTTCCAGGGCAACGACGTCGTCGTGCTCCAGGAGGCATTCGACAACTCCGCCTCCGACGCGCTCAAGCGCGGTGCCTCGGGCCAGTACCCGTACCAGACGCCCGTCGTCGGCCGGAGCAGGAGCGGCTGGGACGCCACCGGCGGCAGCTACTCCGCCACCACGCCGGAGGACGGCGGCGTCACCGTGCTCAGCAAGTGGCCGATCGTCCGCAAGGAGCAGTTCGTGTACAAGGACGCCTGCGGCTCCGACTGGTGGTCCAACAAGGGCTTTGCCTATGCCGAGTTGAACGTGAACGGCGCCAGGGTGCACATCGTCGGCACGCACACCCAGTCCACCGACTCCGGGTGCGGGGCGGGCGAGGCGGTCGCCGACCGCGCGGCGCAGTTCCGGCAGATCGCCGCCTTCCTCGACGCCAAGCACATTCCGGCCGACGAGGAGGTACTGGTCGCGGGCGACATGAACGTCGACTCCCACGGCCCGGAGTACCCGTCGATGCTCGCGAACGCCGGCCTCGCGCCCGCCGACGCCCGCACCGGCCACCCGTACTCCTTCGACACCAAGGAGAACTCGATCGCGGCCTACCGCTACCCCACCGACCCCCGCGAGGACCTCGACTACGTGCTGCACCGCAAGGGGCACGCGCGGCCCGGCGGCTGGCGGAACACGGTCGTCAAGGAGACATCCGCGCCCTGGACGGTGAGCAGTTGGGGCAAGGAGTACACCTACACCAACCTCTCCGATCACTATCCGCTGGTCGCCCACGGCGGATAGCCGGCGCGTGGCCGCACCGGGCGGCCGGGGGCCCGCCGCTCGCGGGCGGCCCCGGCAACCCGGCCGCCGAGACTGCTGCTCAAGCGGCCCGCATGCTTCAATGGGGGCATGGCCAGCCTTGAGAAGAACACCGCGACAGGTCGCAGCGACCTTGAGCCGTTCTGGCCGTCACGCCAGCATCACGATTACGACCGAGTGTGTTGCCGCGCGATCCCCGCGCAGGCCCGCTCCCCCCGCTGACGCCCGCAGTCGACGTCAGCCCGCCGGTCGCCAGTACCGGCCAATGGCCAGCGCGCACGTAACGCCCCTCGACGGCATCTCGCGCGAAAGAGCTGAGTCCCCATGACGAATCTCCGTACTCTGCCCCCCTCCCCCGCCGGCCCCGCCGTCGGCGGCCCCCCGCACCGCCACCGGCTCCGGGCCGTCGCACCCGACGAGGTGCCGCCGGTCGCCGAACTGCTGCACTCCGGTGCCACGTGGCTGCCCGCTCCCCCGCACACGCTGCCCTCCCTGCCGGGCCAGCCGCCGATGGTCGGCTATCTGGTGCTCGTACCGGCGGAGCGGCAGCCCGCCCTGTCCGGCGAGGCCGCTTCGCCCCCGGCCGGGGGCGACGAGCTGGTGCGCATCGACCCCGAGCAGCGCACCGCGCACGTCGCCGGACGCCTCCTCGACCTCACCTATCTGGAGTTCGAACTGCTCGCCCACCTCGTCGCGCACCCGCAGCGCGTCCACACCCGCGATCAGCTGGTGACCACGGTCTGGGGGTACGGGCACGTGGGCGACGGCCGGACCGTCGACGTCCACGTCGCCCGGCTGCGCCGCAAGATGGGCGCGGAGCACCGGGGGTCGATCGTGACCGTGCGGCGGGTCGGCTATAAGTACGTGCCGCCGCTGATCTGACCAAGCCGGCTGTCTGGCGGGGCGGGCGGCCGCACCCCCGTGTCGGCCGCCCGCCCCGCGCTCCCCGCCCCGGCTCAGCGGGGACCGGCCGCCACCGGCGGTACGGCCCCGGCCGAGGCCGTGGTCGAGGGCGCGGGCAGCGGCGCGGCCTCCGGCTCCCCTCCGTGCTCAAAGTCCGGAAGGCGGCGGAGCCAGCGCGGCAGGTACCAGTTGCGCTCGCCGAGCAGCGCCATGACCGAGGGCAGCAGCACCATCCGGACGACTGTGGCGTCCAGCAGCACGGCGACCGCGAGGCCGATGCCCATCTGCTTCATGTCCTGCATGGACAGCGTTCCGAAGACCGCGAACACGGCGACCATGATGGCGGCGGCCCCCGTCACCGCGCCCGCTGTGGCCCGTACTCCTTCGCTGATCGCGTTCCTCGTGGTACGGCCGCTGGCGCGGGCCTCACGGATGCGCGAGACGACGAAGACGTGGTAGTCCATCGACAGGCCGAACAGGACGACGAGGACGAACAGCGGCATCCAGCCCTCGATCGCGCCGACCGCCTCCGTGCCGATCAGTCCCGCGCCCCAGCCGTGCTGGAAGACGGCGACCATCACGCCGTAGGCGGCCGCCACCGAGAGCAGGTTGAGCACGATGGACACCACCGCGATCGGCAGCGAGCGGAAGGAGACGAGCATCAGCAGGAAGGTCACGCCGACGATGAAGAGGAAGACCGGCACGATGCCACTGGCCAGTTGGTCGTTGAAGTCCACGGAGGAGGCCAGCTCACCGGTGACGTAAGCGTGCTGCGAGACGGGGGCGAGCGTGTGCGGGATCAGCTCGTCGCGCAGCGTGGAGAGCGCGTGCTTGGAGCGCTTGTCCGTGCCGTCCCCGGCCAGCGGCACCTCGATCTCGACGAGGTTCGCACGCCGGTGCGGGGTGACGGTGATGTCCTTGCCGTACTCACCCGTGGCGGCGGCCTGCCGCTTGAACTCCTGGACCGCGTCCGTGAAGCGCGCGAAGGTGATGTCGTCGGCCGTCACGACGACGCGCGCCGGGTCGGGGCCGCCCAGGAAGGTGGTGGTGATCTGCTCGTACGAGGTGCGCAACGGGGCGCCGGCGGGCATCTGCTTGTCCAGGCCGAGCTGTTCGGTCTTCATGCCGAGCGCGGGCGCGGCCAGTACGAGCAGTACGGCGGCGGCGCCGATCGCCATCAGCTTCGGCCGCTTGAGCACGGGCCCCAGGACGGCGCCGGAGACCCGGCCGCCGCTCCGTGCGGAGCGCCGGCCGCGACTGAGGAAGGGCACCTTGCCCTTGTCGACGCGGTCGCCGAGCCAGGAGAGCAGTGCGGGCAGCACGGTCACGGAGCCGAGCATCGCTATGAAAACGACGAGGATGGTGGCGAGCGCGAACCCCTCGAAGAGCATCAGCCCGGACAGGAACATGCCCGCCATCGCGACCATCACGGTCAGCCCGGAGACCAGCACGGCCCGGCCGCTGGTGGCGGCGGCGATGCGCAGCGCGGTCTCGGCGTCCCGGCCGGCGGCCCGTTCGTCGCGCTCGCGCCGCAGGTAGAAGAGGCAGTAGTCGACGCCGACGGCAAGGCCCATCAGCAGCATCACGGAGTTGGTGGTTTCGAAGATGTGCAGTTTGTGACTGGCCAGCGCCAGCAGGCCGTTGGCGGCGATGAAGGCGGTCAGGGCCAGGCCGACCGGCAGCAGGGCGGCGACCAGCGCGCCGAAGGCGACGAGCAGGATGCCCAGCGCGAGCGGTACGGCCGTCCACTCGGCCTTGGCGAAGTCGTCGCCGAGCATGTCGCTCAACCACTTGCCGCCGCTGGCCTCACCGTACTGGTAGACCTTGACATCGCTGTGGGCGGCCTTGGCCTTGTCGACGGCGTCCAGCACCGGCTGGACCCGGTCGGGGGCGGTCTTGGCGTCGCCCTTCATCTCGAAGCGCACGAGCCCGGACTTGCCGTCGGCGGAGGGCAGCGGGGCCGCCACGCCGGTGACCTCGCCGGTCCCCTCGATCACGTGGGCCAGGTCGCGGGCCGCGGCGCGCCAGCCGTCGGGGGCGGCGCTGGTGACCATCACCGATTCGGCGGCCGGGTGGGTGATGCCGGCGTCGTCGAGGATCTTGGCGGCGCGGGCCGAGTCGCCCGCGCCCTGTTCGGACGCGGACATCTCGGAGGTACCGACCATCCCGCCGACCGCGGAGGCCAGTACGACGAAGAGCAGCCAGCCGAAGATGGCGGTCCTGCGGTGGCGGGTGCTCCAGACGCCGAGCCGGGCCGCGAGGTTCCGCTTCGCTCCGCCCGGGCCCGCTTCATCCCGGCCCGCTCCATACCGGCCACCGGCGCCCCGGCCCGTCCCATCACGGTTCATGGCGTCCCGGTCCGCGGCGTCCCCGCCCCCCGCGCCCCATCTCCCGCTGTTCCGCTTCATCGCGTTCGTCACGATCCGCCCCCGGCATCCGTACGGCTGAGCCCCGAATAAGTCATGGCTCGAACGTAGAAATCCGCAGGCCGCCGACCCAGCCGCTGAGCACCCCGATCACGGGGGCGAATAACGAGGTCAGAGGGGTGTCGCTAGGTACACCATCGCTCGGGTGCCGAGCCCAGTGACCGATAATGGGCCGATAAGCAGACTGGAGCCGTGCCCGATCGCCGGGCGACAGGGAAGAGCGCAGGGAGAATACAGATGAGGGTCCGCAGCGCACTGCTGGCCGCTGCACGGGGGCTGTACCTGTCCGTCGTCGGCATGGCCGGATCGATCATTATCTTCACGCTCACGATCGTCTCGATCGCCTTCATCCCGCTGGGCCTGGGCGTCTTCACCACGCCCGCCATGATCAAGGCGATGCGCGGATTCGCCGATATACGGCGGGTCCACGCCTACAACTGGTCGGGGGTGCACATCCCCCGGCCGTACCGGCCGCTGCCCCAGGGCTCCGGCGGCGTGATCGGGCAGATGGAGCAGTGCAAGGCGCTGCTCAAGGACCCGGCCACCTGGCGTGACATCTCCTGGCTGCTCGTGGACGCGACGGCCGGCTTCTTCCTGGCGCTGCTGCCGCTCGTCCTCGTCGGGTACGCGCTGTGGGGCCCGGTGCTGGCCTTCGGCGTCTGGCGGCCGATCGTGCACGCGGGCGGCAACGAGTGGTTCGCGTTCATCCACATCACCGGCCAGACCAGCGCCAACCTGGCCGCCGGACTCGGCGTCTGCCTCGGCGTCCTGAGCCTGTTCGTCAACCCGGCGCTGCTGCGCGCCCACTTCACGCTCGCCATGTCGCTGCTCGCGCCGACCGACGCGGCCGCCCGCGAGCGGGCGCTCGCCCAGCGCGTCGACCGGCTGACGGAGACCCGCCACGACGCGGTGGACACCTCCGCCGCCGAGCTGCGCCGCATCGAGCGCGATCTGCACGACGGGGCCCAGGCCCGGATCGTCGCCATGGGCATGAGCCTGGGCACCATCGAGGCGCTCATCGAGAAGGACCCGGAGCAGGCCAAGAAGCTGCTGGCGGCGGCCCGCGCCGACTCCGCCGACGCCCTGACCGAGCTGCGCGACCTGGTTCGCGGCATCCACCCGCCGGTGCTGGCCGAGCGCGGTCTCGGCGACGCCGTACGGGCCCTGGCGCTGCGCATGGCGCTGCCGGTCGAGGTGGACGTCGAGCTACCCGGCCGGGCCGAGGAGCCCGTCGAGTCGGCCGCGTATTTCGCGATCAGCGAGGTCCTCACCAACGCCGCCAAGCACTCGGGCGCCGAGCAGGTCTGGCTGGACATCCACCACGACCAGGGCATGCTGCGCATCAGCGTCACCGACAACGGCCGCGGCGGCGCGAGTACCGCGGGCGGTTCCGGCCTCGTCGGCGTCGAGCGGCGGCTCGGTACGTTCGATGGTGTGCTGGCCGTGAGCAGCCCGGTGGGCGGGCCCACGATGGTCACGATGGAGATCCCGTGCTCCCTGGGCGCCGCCCCGGCCCGCGGCAGGTGACCGCCCACGGCAGATGAGAGCACCACCGCGAGAGCGCCCTCGGTCCGACCGGGGGCGCTCTGCTCTGTCCTGCTCCGCCATGCCCCGCCTACGGGTTCTGCCCTGCCTACGGGCTCTCCCCGGCCCCCCTCCGCCGCGCCGATGAGAACATAAGCTCGCGGGGCCCGCCCCCGCATGGCCCGTCCAGCGTCGGCGCGGTCCGCCGATCGGCCGCCGAACCGGCCGCCGGCCGGCCCCGTCGCCCTCCCGACCATGGAGATTCCGTGCGCGTTGTCCTAGCCGAAGACCTCTTCCTCCTCCGGGACGGCCTGGTCCGGATGTTGGAGGCGTACGACTTCGAGATCGCCGCCGCCGTCGAGAGCGGACCCGAGCTCACCCGCGCGCTGGCCGAGCTGAAGCCGGACGTCGCGGTCGTGGACGTCCGGCTGCCGCCGTCCTTCACCGACGAGGGGCTCCAGTGCGCGCTGGCGGCCCGGCGGGCCACCCCCGGCCTGCCCGTGCTGGTGCTGTCGCAGCACGTGGAGCAGTTGTACGCGCGCGAGCTGCTCGCCGACGGCAGCGGCGGCGTCGGCTATCTGCTCAAGGACCGGGTCTTCGACGCGGAGCAGTTCGTGGACGCCGTACGGCGGGTGGCCTCCGGTGGTACGGCGATGGACCCGCAAGTGATCTCTCAGCTGCTGTCCCGGCGGTCCCAGGACAAGCCGATGACCAAGCTGACGCCCCGTGAGCGCGACGTGATGGAACTGATGGCGCAGGGGCGCTCCAACGCGGCGATCGCCGCCCACCTGGTCGTTACCGAGCGTGCGGTCGCAAAGCACACGTCGAACATCTTCGGGAAGCTCGACCTGCCGCCCTCCGACGACGACAACCGCCGCGTCCTGGCAGTCCTCGCCTACCTCGATCGCGGCTGAAGCGCCTCATTGCCCCCGTGTGCGACGGCGGTTAACGTGCGCTGCGCAAGCGTCCATTGTTGCCGCTGCACACAGGGAGCGTTGCCATGACCGACCTGTCCAGCCTGCCCGGACTGTCCGGACCTTCCAGACGCACGCTGCTGGGGACCGCCGGCGCGCTCGGCGCCGGAGCCGCCCTCGGCGGCGTCACCCCCGCCGCGGCCGCGGACGGCGCCTCCGGCAGAACCGCGACCGCGACCCCGTTCACCACCGCCCCGGCGCGAGCAGCGCTGGGGCGGCTGCTTCCCCGGCACGCGGACCAGTTCCGGCTCGTCCCGCTGCACGGCGGGGAAGAGCGCTTCGAGGTGTCCGGCCGGGCGGGGGACGTGGAGGTGGCCGGGACCAGCCCGGCGGTGCAGCTGACCGGCGTGCACTGGTACCTGAAGTACGTCTGCGGGGCCCATCTCGCCTGGAACGGCAGCCAGCTGGACCTCCCCCGCCGGCTGCCCGCGCCGGGCCGCCCGTTGGAAAGATCCACGTCGTTGGCGCACCGCTTCGCGCTCAACGACACCAACGACGGCTACACCGCCCCGTACGCCGACTGGGCGTTCTGGGAGCGGCGCATCGACCTCCTCGCGCTGCACGGCTGCAATGAGGTGCTGGTGATCGCCGGGCACGACGAGGTCTACCACCGCGTGCTGATGGACTTCGGCTACAGCGACGCCGAGGCCCGCGCCTGGCTGCCGGCCCCCTCCCACCAGCCGTGGTGGCTGCTGCAGAACCTCAGCTCGTACGGCGGCCCACTCACCCATGAGCTGCTGGCGAAACGTTCCGAGCTGGGCCGGCGGATCGCGGACCGGCTCCGGGAGCTGGGCATGCACCCCGTGCTCCCCGGCTACTACGGGACCGTGCCGGACGGCTTCGTCGCCCGCAACCCCGGCGCGCGCGTCGTCCCGCAGGGCGAGTGGCACGGCTTCAAGCGCCCCGACTGGCTCGACCCCCGCACAGCCGTCTTCGGCGACGTCGCCGCCTCCTTCTACCGGCACCAGCGCGACATCCTCGGCGCGGCCGAGCACTTCAAGATGGACCTGCTGCACGAGGGCGGCACCGCGGGCGACGTGCCTGTCGGCCCCGCGGCGCAGGGCGTCGAACGGGGGCTGCGCACCGCGCACCCGGACGGCGTCTGGACGATCCTGGGCTGGGAGAACAACCCGCTGCCCGAACTGATCGCGGCGGTCGACAAGTCGAAGATGGTGATCTTCGACGGGATCTCCGACCGCACCACGGCCGAGCCGGACCGCGAGAAGGACTGGGCCGGGACCCCGTACTGCTTCGGCACCATCCCCAACTACGGCGGCCGCACCACGCTCGGCGCCAAGACCCACGCCTGGAACGACCGGTTCTTCCGGTGGCGCGACAAGTCGAACAGCGCGCTGGCGGGCACCGCGTACATGCCGGAGGCCACCGACCGCGACCCGGCGGCCTTCGAGCTCTTCTCCGAACTGGCCTGGCGCGAGCGGCCCGTGGACCGCGCCGAATGGTTCGCCGACTACGGCGAGTTCCGGTACGGGGAGCGGGACCGCGGCGCGCGCGCCGCCTGGGCCGCGCTGCGCGACACCGCCTACCAGCAGCACGCGCCCGAGCGCAGCGACCCGCACGACTCCCTCTTCGCCGCCCGCCCCGACCTCGACGCCAACC
Source organism: Streptomyces sp. NPDC050617 (assembly GCF_040654795.1). Classification (NCBI taxonomy): domain Bacteria; kingdom Bacillati; phylum Actinomycetota; class Actinomycetes; order Kitasatosporales; family Streptomycetaceae; genus Streptomyces; species Streptomyces sp. NPDC050617. The sequence continues at coordinate 55,804 of NZ_JBFAIS010000033.1, forward strand.
GCGCCGCCGAGTACGCGCCCCGCGACCTGTCCTACGACCCGGCGCGCTTCGACGCGGCACTGGCGGGGCTGCTGGACGTCGACGACGAGCTGCGCGGCAGCGACGCGTACAAGGCCGACCTGGTCGACGTCGCCCGGCAGGCCGTCGCCCACCGCAGCCGCCAGCTGCTGCCGCAGCTGAAGACCGCGTACGTGCGCAAGGACCTGTCGGCCTTCCGCGCGCTGTCGGCGCTGTGGCTGAAGCTGATGCGGCTGGCCGACGACATCGCGGGCGCGCACCGCGCGTTCCTGCTCGGGCCGTGGAACGAGGCGGCGCGGGCCATGGGGTCGAGCGCGGCCGAGTCCGCGGAGCTGGAGCGCACGGCCCGCGTGCTGATCACCGTCTGGGGCGACCGGGCCACCTCCGACCCCGGCAAGCTGCACGAGTACGGCAACCGCGACTGGAACGGCCTGATGGCCGACTTCTACCTGCCGCGCTGGGCGAAGTGGCTCGGGGAGCTGGAGGACGCGCTGCGCGAGGGGCGCGCGCCGCGGCCGGTGGACTGGTTCGCCTTCGAGGAGCCGTGGACGCGCGAACGCAAGCGGTACCCGCTGCGGCCGGTCTCCGACGCCTACCGCACGGCGCGCCGTGTCCGGGACACCCTGGCCGCCGCCCCGTACCAGGGCACGCTCTCCGCGAGTGCCGACCCGGCCGCCGTGCCGCCCGGCGGCCGCGCGACGCTCACCGGCGCGCTGCGCAACGTCAACGGCCTGCGCCCCACCGGCCGCGTCGACTTCGAGCTGGCCGGCCTCGACGCCGCCGCGCAGGGCCCGACCTCGCTGCCGTCCATCGCGCCGGGCGGCACGGGCACGGCCCGCTGGCGCGTCACGGCCCCGGCCGGCCCCCTCGACCGGCCGCTGAAGCCCCTGCCGTACGAGCTGACGGCGCGGTACGGGCCGCGGGGCGAGGAGCGGGTGACGGCCGTCCAGCCCGGCACGCTCTACGCGGCGGGCCCGCTGGAGGCGGGCTGGAAGACGGTCACCAACAACGCCGCGGTCTTCGGGCAGCTCGGCGACCGCTTCGCGATCGAGGGCGGCGGCAGGGACCTGTGGAAGGGCACCGCGGAGTTCGGCGCGGTCTACCGCGAGGGCGCGCTCACCGCCGGCCGCTCGGCCACAGTCCGGGTGGACAGCCAGGCGAACACGAACCCCTGGGCCCGTACGGGCATCATCGTCCGCAACTCCCTGGCCTCCACGGCTCCTCCGGGGTCCGCGGGCTTCGTGAACCTGGCGGCCACGCCGGAGCAGGGCGTGGTCCTCTCCTACGACACCAACGGCGACGGCACCGTCGACACCTACCGGCGCATCACGGGGCTCAAGGCCCCGGTGCTGCTGCGCCTGACGCGGACCGCCTCCGGCGCGTACACCGCCCAGTGCTCGACGGACGGCGGCGCGACCTGGCGGACGGTGGCGACGGTCTCCGTGCCGGGCGCTGCGGCGGTGCAGGACGTGGGGCTGTTCATGACGGCGGGCAACGAAGGGAGCGGGAAGCGGGGGCTGGCGGAGTTCAGCGGGTGGGCCCTGGCGTAGGCGCACCGGCACAGCGGCTGGTGTCCGGTGCCCGATACCGCTGATCATGGGCGGATGTTCACCGCACTCTCCCGGATGCCCCGGCTCGCCCCCGCGTACGTAGGGGGCGTGCAGCTCGGCGCGTACGCCCTGCGCCGTGTCGCGCCCGCCGCCCGGCGGCGGCTGCTGCGCGGCTGCTCGACCAACGTCGACAATCTGCGCCGCGGCCGCTGGGACACGCTCGCCGCCAGCGCCGTGCTCGTCGAGGAGCCGATGGAGCTCCCGTACGCGCTGCTGCTCCTGGCTGTCCTCGGCCACGCCGAGTACGCGCACGGCGCGTGGCGAGCGGCGGGCGTGTTCGCGTACGGGCACGCCGGCGCGAGCCTGCTGGTGTACGCCGGGCTGCGCGCCGCCCCCGGCACGGACCCGCGCACGCGCTCGGCGATCGACGTCGGCCCCAGCTACGGGTTCAACGCCGTCGTCGGCGCGCTCGCGCGGACGCTGCCGCGCGGCCCGGCGCGTACGGCCGCGACCGGGGCCCTCCTCGCACTCGGCGTGCGCCCTCTCCTGTGCGGGGAGCGGACGTTCACCGACGCCGGGCACCTCGTCGCGCTCGTGCTCGGGCTCACGCTCCCCATCAGCCACGATCGGCGGAACAAACGCTTCCGGGAGGCCGGACCCCACGAACGGGTGCGGTGACCATCCCACCATTCACTCGTTCTTCCGAATGTGGAACAGCAGGCGACAACCCCCCGTCCCGAGGTCATCACCCCCATCGACGTCGAGCAGGCCGAAGCCGCGCTCATGGAGCACTATCCGCGCCTGGTACGGCTCGGATACCTCGTCCTCCCGCCGGAGCTCGGTCGCAAGCGCCGGGTACTGACCGCGCACGCCGTCGCCCAGCGGGCCCTGCCGCGCAACCGGGCGGCGGCCACCGGGCACGGCCTGCCCGCGCCGCGCACGCCCGACGGCGCGCGCACCGATCCGGGGTACGCGTTCGTACGGATCAGGGTGGTGCGCGCGGCGCTGGCGGCGGGACGCCCTCGCAAGCGCTGGCAGCCGCCGCGGCCCGGACAGCTGCCGCCGCCGCTGCCGCGGGTATGGGGGCTGCGGCTGTTCCCGCGCTCGGGCGGGGCCGAGGAACTCGCCCTGGAGCAGGCGCTGTCCGCGCTGTCCGGGCCGGGCCGCGCGGCGTACGTGCTGCGCGCGCTGGAGCGGATGGGCGAGCTGGACGCGCTGCGCGCGCTGGACGCCGCCGGGGTCGACGACCCGGACGCGGCGCTCGACGAGGCGGACGCGGTCGAGCTGCCCGCCGGCAGCCGGGCCGAATCGCTGCTGACCGCACCGGAGTTCGACCCCTGCTCGCTTCAGGCGCGGCCGACCGACCTGATGCGCCGCCGCCAGCACTCCCGCGCGGCGATCGCGGCGCTGGCCGCCGTCGCCGTGTGCGGCACGCTGCTGAGCCTGCCCGGCTCCGGCTGGGGCCCGGACGGCGCGGCGGCCCCGCCGTACGCGCGCAACGCGGCCGCCGAGCGGGCCCTGGACCCGGCGAGCCTGACCCGGGCCGCGCCGACCGCGTGGAAGACCGCGGACCGCGGCGACTTCTCCACCTGGCCCGAGCGCGGCAACCGGGTCGGCGACGCGGAGCTGCTGCACCGGGCGCTGGCCGTCTGGGCACGGCCGGGCCGCGACACGCGGGCGTCGGCGACGCCCGGCACCCTCCCCGGCCCGCCGCCCGGCCCGCCCCAACTGCTGTACGCGGGCGAGGTCGGCTCGGTGGCCGTCGTGATCCTCCACGACGGGCTGCGCGTGGTGCGCTACGCCGAGCCCAAGAGCGGCAAGGCGTCGCTGGTGGCCCTGGACTTCGCGCGCGCCGACGCCGCGGACGCGGCCTCGGCGACCGCCCTCGTCGTGGCGCGCGTGGACGGCAACGTCCGCTATCTGACGGCCCCTTGGGTGAAGGACACGGCCGTACGCGACTTGCTCAAGCCGACCGCGGCGGCCCGGCCGCTGCACCGCTCCGCCGACGGCGTGACCGACCCGGTGCCGAGCCCGGCCGCCGGGGCGCAGAACTGCGAGAACTGGCCCGCGCTCCAGCTCGGCGACCGGCTGGTGACCGACCTCGGCGAGCTGTTCCCGGCCCGGCTCACCTACGGCAGCCCGAAGACCGGCGACGGCCATGACGTGAACAACGCGGCGGGGCGGGCGAGTTGGGCCCACGCGGCCTGTCATCTGGCGGGGGTGCGCGGGCAGGGCGTGCGGTCTGTGAACTCCTGGCGGTTCGCGACGCAGCCGCTGCCCGGCGGCGCCGGGAGCGCCGAGTGGGCCTGCACGCGGACCGAGACCTGGCGGGGCGGCGGCAGCCAGGCGCTGGCCCTGTTCCGGCCGCCGAACGCCGCGCCGGGCGCGCCCGGCGCACTCGTCGCCCGCTCCGCGGGTTCGCGGTCGTGCGGCCCGCACGACCCGACGGCGCTGGCGGGCGCGCTGTGGAAGTCGCCGGCCGGCCAGTGGTATCTGCTCGCGGCGGGCAGCCCCCGGGTCGCCTCGATCACCGCCACGGGCGGGGTGCGCGGCAGCGCGCCGGGCCATCTGCTGGCCGTACCGGCGAAGGACGGCGCGCGGGCGAAGCTGAGCGCGCGGCTGACGAACGGGAAGAAGCTCACGCCGCTGCACTGACACGGCGCCCATACGAAGGGACACGACAAGATCACAGGTTGGGCACCGGCCAAGACCTCCGCGCGACCCGGTCGTTAGAGTGGTCCGCATGACGACCGGGGTACGCCGCAGGATGGGCGTCGAGCAGCGGCGGGATCAGCTGATCTCGGTGGCGCTCGGGCTCTTCGGCCGCCGCTCCCCCGAGGACGTCTCGATCGACGAGATAGCGGAGGCCGCCGGGATATCGCGGCCGCTGGTCTACCACTACTTCCCCGGCAAGCAGAGCCTGTACGAGGCCGCGCTGCGCCGCGCGGGCGAGCAGTTGGCCGCGCTCTTCGTCGAGCCGCGCGAAGGCCCGCTCGGCGCGCGGCTGCTGCGCGTCACGCACCGCTTCTTCGACTTCGTCGAGGACCACGGCCCCGGCTTCACCGCGCTGATGCGGGGCGGCCCAGCGGCCGGTTCGGCGGCGGCCGGCGCGATGATCGACGGCGTGCGGCAGGCCGCGTACGAGCAGATCACCGCCCATCTCGGGCTGGCGCGGCCCGGGCCGCGCATGGAGCTGGTGGTCCGCTCCTGGATCTCCCTCGCCGAGACGACGGCGCTGCTGTGGCTCGACGGGCGGCAGCTCGCGCGGCGCGAGCTGGAGCTGCAACTGGTGCACGATCTGGCGGCGTTGGCGGCGGTGAGCGCGGCGTACGACGAGGAGATGGCGGAGGTCCTGCGCCGCATGCTCGCGGACGAGCCCGCCGACGGCCCGTTCGGGGACCTCGTGGGGCGGCTCACGGCTCTCGCGCCGCAGCCCGCCGCGAGCTGACCGCTCCGCTTCCCCGGCTGAACAAGGCCCTTTTCCTGTGCGTGAGTTGGCGTGTTCTCCGCGTTGCAAGCCCTTTCGCGAGGGATGGCGACCTGTTAGCTTCCTCCCCAGCCCGGACCCTCCAGGGGCGGGCCGGCCCTCGGGAGAGGGGAACCCATGCGCAGAGGCTTTTCCACCGCTGTCGCCGTGGGGGCGCTGGCGCTGGGCGCGGCGGCGTGCGGAGGGGGCGGCGGCGGGGCGGACGAGGGGAGCGGCTCCAAGGCGGCGAAGGAGCCGGGGAGCGTCTCCGGGACCGTCACCTGGTGGGACACCTCGGACGCGACCAATGAGGCGCCGACGTTCCGGAAGCTGGTCTCGGCGTTCGAGAAGAAGTACCCGAAGATCTCGGTCGACTACGTCAATGTGCCGTTCGACCAGGCGCAGCAGAAGTTCAAGACGGCGGCGCAGAGCGGCCGGGGCGCGCCGGACGTGCTCCGTTCCGACGTGGGCTGGACGCCGGGGTTCGCGCAGCTCGGCTATCTCAAGGACCTCACCGGCACCCCGGCGCTGTCCGAGCGCGGCGACTTCCTCGAAGGGCCGCTGAAGAACGCCGCGTACAACGGCAAGACCTACGGCGTCCCGCAGGTCACCGACACGCTCGGCCTCATGTACAACAAGGACCTGCTCAAGCGGGCGGGCGTCGCCGGGCCGCCGGCGAACTGGCAGGAGGTCAAGACCGCCGCCGCGAAGATCAAGGCGCGGACGGGGGCGGGCGGCATCGGGCTCAACCCGGACAGCTACTACTCCCTGCCGTTCCTCTACGGCGAGAAGAGCGACCTGGTCGACGTCGCCAGGAAGCAGATCACCATCGCCGACGCCGCGTCGCTCAAGGGCATCGAGACCGCCGTCGACCTGGTCAGGTCCGGGGCCGCGCCGAAGCCCGCCGGGACCGACGGCTACAACAACCTCAAGACCGACTTCAAGAACGGCCGGCTGGCGATGCTGATCGACGGCCCCTGGGCGACGAAGGAGATCTTCGGCGGCGCCGCCTACCGCGACCGTACGAACCTGGGCATCGCGCCCGTACCGGCCGGTTCCACCGGCGTCGCGGGCGCCCCCGTCGGCGGCCACAACCTCGCCGTCTACGCCGGGTCGAAGAACTTCGACGCCGCGTACCTCTTCGTGCGGTTCATGACCGACGCGGCCCGGCAGGAGACGGCCGCGACCTCCGTCGGCGTGCTGCCGACCCGCAAGTCGGCGTACACCAAGGGCGTGCTGGCCGATCCGGTGCGCGACGCCTACCGCCGCGCGCTGGTCACGGCGCACCCGCGCCCGGCGATCCCGCAGGGCGGCGACCTGTTCACCGACTGGCTACAGCACTACACGAAGATCCTCACGCTCAAGGAGGACCCGAAGGCGGGGCTGGACGCCACCGCGAAGGCGTGGAAGGCCACGCTGCTCAAGGACTACGAGATCCGGAAGTAGCCGCCGGGCACGCCCAGTCGACTCCGGCTCGGCCGGTCGGGGGGAGTACGGCCACCGGCCCGTACGCTCCCACGCGCCCGCCCCGCCGAGCCGGTTCCACCGCGTTCGCCGACCCCGGGACGCGGAGCCCGCCCCGACCGACGAAAGCCGCGGAGCCATGTCCACTGCCGCATCCGGTACCGGGCCCCCGCGCCCGGCGGGCCCCGGCCCGTTCCGCCGGCTGCGGCGCTCCTTCGACACGTACTGGTACGCGTGGGCGATGGTGCTGCCGGTGGTCGTGGTGCTCGCGGTGCTCGTCGGCTATCCGCTGGGGCGCGGCGTCTTCCTCTCCTTCACCGACGCCGACGAGGCGAACGTCGCCCGGACCATCGGCGTCAACCACATCCCGGCCACCTACCGCTTCGTCGGCCTCGACAACTACTGGAAGGTCCTCTCCGGGCAGGAGGGCCACTTCTACGGGCGGCTGGCGTGGACCGTCGTCTGGACCGGGTCCTGCGTCTTCTTCCACTACACCATCGGCCTCGGGCTCGCGCTGCTGCTCAACCGCCCGATGCGGTTCCGCGGTCTGTACCGGGTGCTGCTGATCCTGCCGTGGGCGGTCCCGGCGTTCGTCGCGACGTTCTCCTGGCGGCTGATGTTCAACGAGAAGTACGGCGTGCTCAACGCCGTCCTGGAGAAGCTCGGCGTAGGCGCGGTCGACTGGCTCGGCGACGGGCTGCTCCAGAAGGTGTCGGCGGTCGCGGTCAATGTGTGGCTGGGCGTGCCGTTCATGATGGTCGCGATCCTCGGCGGCCTCCAGTCGATCCCGTCCGAGCTGCACGAGGCCGCCGAGGTGGACGGCGCGACGCCGTGGCAGCGGTTCCGGCATGTGACGCTGCCGGGGCTGAAGCCGGTCAGCGGGACGGTGATCCTGCTGGGCGTCATCTGGACGTTCAACATGTTCCAGGTCATCTACCTGCTGATCGGGCAGGGCGCGAGCTCCGAGAGCGAGATCCTGGTGACGTACTCCTACCGGCTGGCCTTCCAGGGCGTGCGCGACTACGCGGGCTCGGCCACGTACGGCATCTTCATCCTCTCGCTGCTGCTGGTCTTCGCCGTGTTCTACCGGCGGCTGCTCACCCGGCAGGAGAGCGCCCGGTGAGCCCGCCCCGGGCCGTACGGGCGCGGGGCGCGCGGTCCCGCGGGGCGTCCGTCGCGCTGCACGCGACGCTGACCGCCGCCGCCCTGATCGCCGCGTTCCCCGTCCTCTTCGTGGTCTTCGTGTCGCTGCGCGGCCGGGACGGCTGGCAGGAGCCGATGCGGTTCGTCGGCTTCACGCTCGCCAATTACGGCCATGTGCTGGCGCACACCGAGTTCCTCACCTGGTTCCGCAACTCGGTGCTCGTGGCGCTGGGCGCGACGGTGCTGGGCGTGCTGGTCGCGGCGAGCGCGGGGTACGCGGTCTCGCGGATGCGGTTCCCCGGCCACCGCCCGCTGATGTGGACCTTCCTGGTCGTCCAGATGTTCCCCATGGCGGTGCTGATCGTGCCGCTGTACAACATTCTGGGGACGCTCAAGCTCCTCGACTCCTACCCCGGTCTCATCGTCACCTACTGCTCCGTCTCGGTGCCGTTCTGCGCCTGGATGCTCAAGGGCTACTTCGACACCATCCCCGTCGAGATCGACGAGGCGGGGCGGGTCGACGGCCTGTCCCCGTTCGGCGCCTTCTGGCGGCTGATCGTCCCGCTGGCCCGGCCGGGCCTCGCGGTCACCGCCTTCTACTCCTTCATCACCGCGTGGGGCGAGGTCGCGTTCGCCACCCAGTTCATGAGCAGCGAGCGGCGCTACACCCTCGCCGTGGGGCTCCAGACCTTCGTCGGCCAGCAGAAGGCCGAGTGGGGGCTGATGACTGCGGCGGCCGTCCTGATCACCGTCCCGGCCGGGTTCGTCTTCTTCCTCGTACAGCGCCATCTGGTCGCCGGGCTCACGGCGGGAGGCACCAAGGGCTGACCGTCACCGACGCGCGCGCCCCGCGTTGACCTCATAGCCGGAACAGCCGGAACAGCCGGACAGCGCGCCGGCGCGACGAACCCGCCCGTTCCATCCGCATGTACCTGACGCCCCGTTGACCGGGCCCGCCCGACAGGAAACCGCATGACCCAGGATCTCGCGTCCCCCGTCCACGACCCGAGCGCCCGCCGGGCCGCCGGCTGGTGGCGCAGCGCCGTCATCTACCAGGTGTACGTGCGCTCGTTCGCCGACAGCGACGGCGACGGCGTCGGCGATCTGCGCGGGGTCCGCGACCGGCTGCCGCACCTCGCGGAACTGGGCGTGGACGCGGTCTGGCTGACGCCGTTCTACGCCTCGCCGCAGGCGGACGGCGGCTACGACGTCGCCGACTACCGGTCGGTGGACCCGCTGTTCGGGGACCTGTCCGACGCCGACGGGCTGGTACGGGAGGCGCACCGGCTGGGCCTGCGGGTCATCGTCGACATCGTGCCCAACCACACCTCCGATCAGCACGCCTGGTTTCGAGCCGCGCTCGCGGACCGGCACGGGGGTCCGGCCCGCGAGCGTTACCACTTCCGTCCGGGGAGAGGCGAGCGGGGCCAGTTCCCGCCCAACGACTGGGAGTCCGTGTTCGGCGGCCCCGCCTGGACGCGCACGGCCGGCGCCGACGGGGCCCCGGGCGAGTGGTACCTCCATCTCTTCGCCCCCGAGCAGCCCGACCTCAATTGGGACAATCCGGAGGTGGCGCGGGAGTTCGCGTCCGTCCTGCGGTTCTGGCTGGACCTGGGCGTGGACGGGTTCCGGATCGACGTGGCGCACGGCATGGTCAAGGCCGCCGGGCTGCCCGACATCGGCCGCGGCGAGCAGGCGAAGATGATCGGCACGCAGGTGCTGCCCTTCTTCGACCAGGACGGCGTGCACGAGATCCACCGCTCCTGGCGGCGGCTGCTGGACGGCTACGACGGCGAGCGGATCGGGGTGGCGGAGGCGTGGGCCCCGACGGCCGAGCGGCTCGCGCTGTACGTACGCCCCGACGAACTGCACCAGGCGTTCAACTTCCAGTTCCTGCTGTGCCCGTGGGGCGCGGCCGCGATGCGGGAGGTCATCGACGAGTCGCTGGCCGCCACCGGCTCCGTGGGCGCGCCCGCCACCTGGGTGCTCTCCAACCACGACGTGGTGCGCCACACCACCCGGTACGGGGGCGGCGAGCGGGGGCTGCGCCGGGCGCGGGCCGCGTCGCTGCTGATGCTGGCGCTGCCCGGCTCGGCCTATGTCTACCAGGGCGAGGAGCTGGGGCTGCCGGAGGTGGAGGACCTGCCCGACGAGGCGCGCCGGGACCCGGCGTTCCTCCGCCGCGCGAGCGGTGATTCCGCCGGGGGAGCCGAGGGGGCCGAGGGGGCCGAGGGAGAGGCGGCGGAGCGCAGCGGACAGGACGGCACCCGGGACGGCTGCCGGGTGCCGATCCCGTGGTCGGGCGACTCCGCCCCGTACGGCTTCGGGCCCGGGGGCAGCTGGCTGCCGCAGCCCGCGCGGTGGCGGGAGCTGTCGGTCGAGGCGCAGTCCGGCGACCCGCGCTCGACGCTGGAGCTGTACCGCTCGGCGCTCGCGCTGCGCCGGGCGCTGCCGGGGCTGGGCGACGGCCCGATGGAGTGGCTGCCCGCGCCGGAGGGGGTGCTGGCGCTGTCCCGGCCCGGCTTCGTCTGCACACTCAACACACTGGCCGCCGAGGCCGAACTCCCGGTGCCGGGCCGCCCGGTGCTGGCCACCGCGCCGCTGGAGTTCGGCGGCGGCGCGGTCCGCATCCCGGCCGACGCGTGCGTGTGGTGGGCGGTCTGAGCGGGCGGTCCGGGATGCGGCCGGCGCGGCCCGCGCCGCTGACCGCCCGGCTCGCCCGCGGCGCGGCCCGGGCGAGGGTCGGCGCGGCCGCCGTCAGCCGGGGGCTCGACGGCGGGCCCGGCGCCGCCGCGGCCACCCGCCGGGGGTATACGCCGTCGCCGCCCGCCCTTCGGCTCCCCCGACGGCCGGGCGGCGGCCCGGCCGGGGGTCACCCGTTTGGCGGCACTGGGTCACCGGAGAATGGGGCCGGCGCCCTGGCCCCGCCGGTTCGCGCCCGTACGGCGGAGGACCGAGGAGACAGGGGACGCCCCCGCTCCGCGAGCCGAGTCCGCCATGCTGCCGGAACCGGTGGTCAGGGGCTCGACGGCCGCTGCCCCCAAGGGTCGGGACCGCCTTCAGGACGACCTTGAAAGCAGGTAAGAACCGACCTGGGGATGATCTGCGCTTCGGCTCGGTCTGGCAGACTGTATTCCTATGGGTGAAGCGCACGTGAGGACTCCGGAAGGCCGATCGGCCACCCCGCCACCCATCGAGGAGCGCGCGGGCCGGCCGGCGGAGAACCGCACGCTCATGCAGCGTCTTCGCGCCCCGCGCAGGCCCCGTCTCTGGTTCGAGATCCTGCTGATCGCGGTCAGCTACTGGACGTATTCGCTGATCCGCAACGCGGTCCCCGAGCAGAAGGCCAAGGCCCTCCAGAACGCCGACTGGATCTGGCAGGCCGAGCAAACCCTGCACATAGCGGTCGAGAACACGATCAACCGGGCCGTGGACTCGGTGACGTGGCTCATCGTGGGCATGAACTACTACTACGCGACGCTGCACTTCATCATGACGATCGGCGTGCTGGTGTGGCTCTACCGCCGCCATCCCGGCCGGTACGCGGCGACCCGCCTGGTGCTCTTCGCCACCACCGCCTTCGCGCTCGTCGGCTACTACTTCTACCCGCTCGCCCCGCCCCGGCTGATGAACGGCGTGTCCTTCATCGACACGGTCGTGGTCCACCACACCTGGGGCTCGATGGCGTCGGGCAACCTCGCCGACATGTCCAACCAGTACGCGGCGATGCCGTCGATGCACATCGGCTGGTCCACGTGGTGCGGCATCACCATCGCGATGCTGGCGCGCCCCCTGTGGGCGAAGATCCTCGGTGTGCTCTACCCGGTGGCGACGCTGGCCGTCATCGTCTCCACCGCCAACCACTTCTGGCTGGACGCGATCGGCGGGCTGATCTGCCTGGCCGTGGGGTTCGCCCTCGCCTACGCCTGGTATGGGGCGTTCCCCTACCGGCTGTCGCGGCAGGTGGCGAGCCGGCCGGTGGCGAAGGCCGCGCCCCGGCCGAAGTCGGGGATCAAGCCCGAGCCCGAGGCCGCCCCGGTGAGCGTCCGGCGGAAGGCCGGGGAGCAGGCGGCGGCGAAGGCCGAGACCCTGTAGCCGACGGCCCCGAAGGCCGCTGCGCCCGCCGTCACGCCCCGTAGAACAGCTCCTCCACCACCGCGCGCGCCCTGCGGGTGATCCGCCGGTAGTCCTCCAGCATGTCCCCCACGTGCCCCGGCTCGTAGCCGAGATAGCGCCCCACCGCGGCCAGCTCGCGGCTGTCGCCGGGGAAGGTGTCGCCGGGCCGGCCGCGTACCAGCATCACCGCGTTGCGCACGCGGGACGCCAGCATCCACGCCTCGTCCAGGGTCTGCGCCTCCTCCGCCGGTACGAGGCCGGCGGCGTGCGCGGCGGCCAGCGCCTCGCGGGTCCGGGTGGTGCGCAGCCCCGGCGCCTCCCAGCCGCGCCGCAGCTGCATCAGCTGCACCGTCCACTCCACGTCGGAGAGGCCGCCGCGGCCCAGCTTGGTGTGGGTGGTGGGGTCCGCGCCGCGCGGCAGCCGCTCGGTCTCCATCCGGGCCTTGAGCCGCCGGATCTCGCGCACCGCGTCCTCGCCGAGCCCCTCGGCGGGGTAGCGCAGCGGGTCCACCAGCTCGATGAACCGCTCGCCGAGGTCCGCGTCGCCGGCCACCGGCTCGGCCCGCAGCAGCGCCTGGCTCTCCCACACCAGCGACCAGCGCCGGTAGTAGGCGGCGTACGACGCCAGGGACCGCACCATCGGGCCGGTCTTGCCCTCCGGGCGCAGGTCGGCGTCGATGAGCAGCGGCGGATCGGAGCTGGGGAGCTGGAGAAGGCGGCGCATCTCGGTGGCGACGGCGAAGGCGGCCTTGGCCGCGACCTGCTCCTCGACGCCCTCGCGCGGCTCGTACACGAACAGCACGTCCGCGTCCGATCCGTAGTTCATCTCCCGGCCGCCGAACCGGCCCATGCCGATGACCGTGAAGCGGGCCGGGAGGGTGTCGCCCCACTCGGCCCGTACGGCGGCGCGCAGGGCGCCCGCGACGGTCGCCGCGGTCAGGTCGGAGAGGGCGGAGCCGGTCGCGTCGAGGGCCTCGCCGGGGTCGGTGCGGGCCGGGACGCCCTCGGTGCCGTACGCGCCGACGAGGTCCGCGGCGGCGGTGCGGAACATCTCGCGGCGCCGTACGCCGCGGGCCGCCGCCACCGCCTGCTCGGCCCCGTCCGCGCGGCCGACCGCGGCCAGCACCTCCTGTTCCAGCCCGGCCCGGCCGCGCGGCCGCAGCCCGTCGGGGGCGCCGAGCAGGGCGACCGCCTCGGGGGCGCGCAGCAGCAGGTCGGGGGCGAGCCGCCCGGCGGACAGCACGCGCGCCAGGTTCTCGGCGGCGGCGCCCTCGTCCCGCAGCAGCCGCAGATACCAGGGGGTCTTGCCCAACGCGTCGGAGACCTTGCGGAAGTTGAGCAGCCCGGCGTCCGGGTCGGCGGAGTCCGCGAACCAGCCGAGCAGCACGGGCAGCAGCGTGCGCTGGATGGCGGCCTTGCGGGTCACGCCGGAGGACAGCGCCTCCAGGTGGCGCAGGGCCGCGGCCGGATCGGCGTAGCCGAGGGCCTCCAGCCGCTGGCCGGCGGCCCTGGCGCTGAGCCGGGTCTCGCCGGGTTCGAGCTGGGCGACGGCGTCGAGCAGCGGCCGGTAGAAGAGCTTCTCGTGCAGCCGCCGCACCTCGCGGGCGTGCCGCTTCCACTCCTTGCGCAGGTGCTCGACGGGTTCGACGCCGCTGGGCCAGCCGAAGGGCCGGGCCAGGGAGCGGCCGAGCCGCCGCAGGTCGGCCTCGTTGTCGGGGACGAGGTGGGTGCGGCGCATCTTGTGCAGCTGGATGCGGTGTTCCATGGAGCGCAGGAAGCGGTACGCGGCGTCGAGGGAGGCGGCGTCCGCGCGCCCCACGTAGCCGCCCGCGGCGAGGGCGGCGAGGGCGGCGAGGGTGTTGGCGCGGCGGAGGGTGGCGTCGGTGCGGCCGTGCACCAGTTGCAGGAGCTGTACGGCGAATTCCACGTCGCGCAGCCCGCCGGGGCCGAGCTTGAGTTCGCGGTCGATCTGGGCGGCGGGGATGTTCTCGATGACGCGGCGGCGCATGTGCTGCACGTCGGGGACGAAGTTCTCGCGCTCGGAGACCTGCCAGACCATGGGGGTGACCGCGTCGATGTACTCGCGGCCGAGTTCGGCGTCGCCGGCCATCGGGCGGGCCTTGAGCAGCGCCTGGAACTCCCAGGTCTTGGCCCACCGCTGGTAGTACGCGAGGTGGCTGGAGAGGGTCCGGACGAGCGGCCCGTTGCGGCCCTCGGGGCGGAGGTTGGCGTCGACGGGCCAGATGGTGCCCTCGGCCGTCACGTCCGAGCAGAGCCGCATGAGCCGGGCGGCGAGCCGGGTCGCGGCCTGCACGGCCTTGGACTCCTCGACGCCGTCCTTGGGTTCGGCGACGAAGATGACGTCCACGTCGGAGACGTAATTCAGTTCGTGGCCGCCGCACTTGCCCATGCCGATGACGGCGAGGCGGGCCGCGGCGGCGTCGGTGGGCTGCTCCTCGGAGGCGATCTCCAGGGCGGCGAGCAGGGTGGCGGTGGCGAGGTCGGCGAGTTCGGCGGCGGTCTCGGCGACCTCGGTGGTGCCGCAGACGTCGCGGGCCGCTATGCCCAGCAGGGCCCGGCGGTAGGCGGCGCGCAGCGCGTCGGGGCGGGGCCGGCCGGCGCCGCGCTCGCCCCAGATGCCCTCGGCGAGTTCGCGCTCGAACTCGGGGGTGGTGGGGTGCAGGTCGGCGGACTCGTAGGTGACGAGGGAGTGCCAGTCGGCGGGGTGGCGGGCAAGGTGGTCGCCGAGCGCCTCGGACGCGCCGAGCACGCCGATGAGCCGGTCGCGGAGCGGTTTGGCGGTGATGAGCGTGTCGAGGAACGCGCGCCGGTCGTCGTCCTCCTGCGCCTCGACCATGCGGACGAGGCCGTGCAGCGCGAGGTCGGGGTCGGCGGCGGCGCCGAGGGCGTCGAGCAGCACGGGGTCGGCGCGCACGGTGGAGAGTTCGGGCACGTCGAGGAGGCGCTCGGCGCCGGCGGGGTCGGTGAACCCGTACCGCACCAGCCGGGTGAAGGTGGAGCTCCTGCGACCCTGCGGTACGGCCATGCCGCCGCCTCCCGTCCGTCGAACGCCGCGCTCGTCGCCGGCCGCTCGCGATCACTCGTGGGCCACTCGCGATCAAGGGCCGGTACGAGCCTAATGGCGGCGGGCGGCCGGGTCGTGCGGGGGCACCGTACCCATACACCGTAAAACCCTGGTGAAGCCGGGGTGGCCGGGCGCGCCGTATTGCGCGGGGGCCGGGCCCGCTGCAAGGTCGAAGAGGCACAGCGGCGCAGACGACCAGCGCACGGCAAGCGAGGAGCGCACGGAAGGAAAGCCATGCCCATCGCGACGGTGAACCCCACGAACGGCGAGACGCTCAAGACGTTCGACGCACTGGGCCCGGAGGAGATCGAGCGACGGCTGGCCGCCGCCGACTCCGCGTTCCGTCAGTACCGCACCACGGGCTTCGCCGAGCGCGCCCGGCTGCTGGGCCGCGCCGCCGACCTGCTGGAGCAGGACGAGGCGGACATCGCCCGCACGATGACGACGGAGATGGGCAAGCCGGTCGGCGCGGCGCGCGCGGAGGCGGCGAAGTGCGTCAAGACGATGCGCTGGTACGCGGCGCACGCCGAGGGGCTGCTGGCGGACGAGCACCCCGCCGACGCGGACGTACGGGACTCCGGGGCCACCCACGCGCGCGTGCACTACCGGCCGCTGGGCGCGGTGCTCGCCGTGATGCCGTGGAACTTCCCGCTCTGGCAGGTCGTGCGGTTCGCCGCCCCCGCGCTGATGGCGGGGAACGTGGGCCTGCTCAAGCACGCCTCGAACGTGCCGCAGACCGCGCTGTATCTGGAGGACCTCTTCCGCCGCGCCGGGTTCCCTGCGGGCTGCTTCCAGACGCTGCTGGTGGGCTCCAGCGCGATCGAGGCGATCCTGCGCGACGGCCGGGTCGCCGCCGCCACGCTCACGGGCAGTGAGCCAGCCGGCCGCTCGGTCGCCTCGATCGCGGGCGACGAGATCAAGAAGACCGTCCTGGAGCTGGGCGGCAGCGATCCGTACGTGGTCATGCCGTCCGCCGACGTCGACCGCGCCGCGGCCACGGCGGTCACCGCCCGCGTCCAGAACAACGGCCAGTCCTGCATCGCCGCCAAGCGCTTCATCGTGCACGCCGACGTCTACGACCGCTTCGCGGAGCGCTTCACGGCGGGCATGCGGGCCCTGACCGTCGGCGACCCGCTGGAGGACACCACCGACGTCGGCCCCCTCTCCTCGGAACAGGGCCGCGCCGACCTGGAGGAGCTCGTGGACGACGCCGTACGCCACGGGGCGCGGGCCCTGTGCGGCGGCAGCCGCCCCAAGGACCTCCCGGACGGCTGGTTCTACGAGCCCACGGTCCTCTCCGAGATCACCACCAACATGCGCATCCACCGCGAGGAGGCGTTCGGCCCGGTCGCCACCCTCTACCGCGCCGCGAACCTGGACGAGGCGATCGACATCGCCAACGACACGCCCTTCGGCCTGAGTTCGAACGTCTGGACCCGCGACGCCGCGGAAGTAGACCGCTTCGTCCGCGACATCGAGGCCGGCGGCATCTTCTTCAACGGCATGACCGCCTCCCACCCCGCCTTCCCCTTCGGCGGCATCAAACGCTCCGGCTACGGCCGCGAGTTGGCGGGCCACGGCATCCGCGAGTTCTGCAACGCGACGACGGTGTGGCACGGGGCGGGCCCGAGCTGAGCACGCGCCACACGCCGTCCGCACCGCGCACCGGAGTGAGCAACTCCCTTTGTGCACATGCGATGTGAGTACATGTCAGGCTCGTGGGGCCGCTGATACGGTCGTGACGTGACGTGAGTTCACTTCCGTAAGGAGGCGCACGATGTCCACACCTTCGCCGGGGCCGACGCCGTCGCCCGGCGCCTCGCCGACTCCGGCGCCGCCCGGCAGCGCTCCGAGCGACCCGCGGCCGACCCCGTCCCCCTCCCCCGGCCCCTCGCCGCATCTCATGCCGCCCTGGGGGAGCCCGCCCGACCTGGAGGTCTCGCACACCTGGCTGGAGCACCGGGCGGCCGACTGCGACACCGCGACGGAGACGCTCTTCCACACCCTGGGACCGGCCGGTGAGGCGTTCGGCGCGCTGACCGCGGCGGCGCCCGGCTGGAGCTTCGTGCACAGCGTCGACGACATGAAGAAGCGCTGGGAGAAGCTCAACGGCCTCGTGCGCGGCAGGCTGGGCGAGGCGGCGGACAACTTCCGGTTGAGCGCGGGCGAGTACGCCCGTATCGACCACGACCGCGCGCGGGACTTCCGGCAGATCAAAGGCTGATCCCGGGGCGGACAAGCCCAGGAAGGCGGACCGGGAGGCGCGGGCCCGGAACGCGGATACGCAGACGGGGGGGACCGTATGATCACCGTTTCTCAGCTCGCCCAGCTCGATATCGACGCGCTCGAAACCTTCGCGGACGACTGGGCGGTCATCCACCGCAAGATCAAGACGGCGCGTACGGAATTCCACGACGACGTGGTACGAGCGCTGCGCCGCGACCACTGGCGCGGTGAGGGCGGGAAGGCCGCACAGCGCCACTGCGAGCGGATGGTGCTCGACCTCGACGCACTCGACGCGGAGGTGCGCGGCCTGCGCTCGTACATGGACGTGGAGGCCGACGGGAAACACGGCCGCGACGGACTCAAGGGGCACCAGCGCACCGTCGCCGAGCTGATCCAGCAGGCCCTGGACGCGGGCATGACGGTGAACGACACGGGTCAGGTCACCTGGACCGAGATGCGCGCCCCCGGACCGCTCTCGCCCGCCGAAAAGCGGCACGTCGAAGAGCGCGACGAGAAGGCCGCCGGCTTGGAGCGGAAGATCGAGGCGGAGCTGCGGGCCGCCACGGAGACGGACGCGCAGCTGGCCCGCGACCTCAAGGTCATCTTCGGTACGCCGGACAACTTCGAGACGGAGAGCCGGAAGCACGGCATCGACGGCGCGGGTCTCCACGACTGGTGGGTGTTCCAGCAACTGGAAGCGGTCGAAGCGGGCATGCGGACCATCGAGCACTGGGGGCACGCGTCCGAACTGCTCTCCCACTACCTGCACGGCGACGGCAAGTCGTACGAGGTCGACCCGGACACGATGCTCGACGATGTTCCGGCGTTCCGGCACGATGTCGACCGCACGCTGGACGGCGTGCGCAAGAAGCCGGACGGCACGTTCAGCACCCCGTGGACGACGACCGCGCCGAAGATCAAGGACGGGGGTTCCAGCATGGACTGGTACTACGCCCTCAACCACTTCCAGTACCGGACGGTCGGCGAGAAGCGGAACGGACACATCGCCTACCGCGTCGAAGTGAAGAAGCGGTACGACTGGGGCATACCCAGCGAGCACCGCCGCAACGTCTCCGGCGCGCACGGCCTGTTCAACTTCGAGCAGGCCGACATCGCCCGCCTCAACTCCACAGGACTGGCACGCGACTTCGACGTGCACGGCCGCTCGCGCGAGATGGCCGCCAAATGACCCGGCGCCGCCGACGGGCCGGCACCGCACCGGAACGGAGCTGACCGCACCGCATGCCCACCCCTCGAAAGGCGCGGATCGTCATCACCGTGCTGGCCCTCGTCGTCGGCGCGGTCGCCGTGTGGTTCTTCCTCGCCCTGGCGGCCGTGCTCCGGGACCCGCCGCATCCGTGAGTCAGCGGCCGTCCAGGTCGATCCGTACCGTCAGCAGGTTGGTGCCGAAGGCTCGGACCGCCGCGCTGTTGAAGCGCGGGAGGGTTCTGAGGCGCGCCCGTGGGTCGTCCTGCGGGAGGAGGTGGGCGGTCCCGGTGTGCCAGCGGCCCTTGAGGCGGACTCGGACGCGCGGGTCGGCCTGGATGTTGCGGACGTAGTTCGACTTCTCGCCGTATTCGGAGACGAGCCAGAACTCGTCGCCGGTGCGCCGGCCGCCGACCGGGGTGCGGCGGGGCAGGCCGGACGTGCGGCCCGTGGTCTCCAGGACGACCTGGCCCGGCAGCCGGGCGAGCAGCGGGTTGATCCGGCGCTGGACGGCGGTGATGGCCCGGAACTTGGTCTCGCGATGGCGCGTCGTCATGGGGCGGCCCTCCGTCACAGCACCGGCAGCATCTTGCGCAGTTCGAAGGCGGTGACCTCCGAGCGGTACTCCTCCCACTCCTGCTTCTTGTTGCGGAGGAAGAAGTCGAAGACGTGCTCGCCGAGGGTCTCGGCGACCAGTTCGCTGCGCTCCATCAGGTCGATGGCCTCGCCGAGGTTCTGGGGCAGCGGCTCGATGCCCATGGCGCGGCGTTCGGAGTCGGAGAGGGCCCAGACGTCGTCGTCGGCGCCGGCCGGGAGTTCGTAGCCCTCCTCGATGCCCTTGAGGCCGGCGGCCAGCAGGACGGCGTAGGTGAGGTAGGGGTTGGCGCCGGAGTCGATGGAGCGGACCTCGACGCGGGTGGAGCCGGTCTTGCCGGGCTTGTACATCGGTACGCGGATGAGCGCGGAGCGGTTGTTGTGGCCCCAGCAGATGTACGAGGGAGCTTCGCCGCCGGCGCCCGCGGTGCGGTTGGCGCCGCCCCAGATGCGCTTGTACGAGTTGACCCACTGGTTGGTGACGGCGGAGATCTCGGCGGCGTGCGTGAGCAGCCCCGCGATGAAGGAGCGGCCGACCTTGGAGAGCTGGAACTCCGCGCCGGACTCGTAGAACGCGTTGCGGTCGCCCTCGAAGAGGGAGAGGTGGGTGTGCATCCCGGAGCCGGGGTATTCGGAGAACGGCTTCGGCATGAAGGTGGCCTGCACGCCCTGCTCCAGCGCGACCTGCTTCATGACGAGGCGGAAGGTCATCACGTTGTCGGCGGTGGAGAGCGCGTCCGCGTACCGCAGGTCGATCTCCTGCTGGCCCGGCGCGCCCTCGTGGTGGCTGAACTCGACCGAGATGCCCATGGATTCGAGCATGGTGATGGCCTGGCGGCGGAAGTCCATGCCGACGTTCTGCGGGGTGTGGTCGAAGTAGCCGGAGGAGTCGGCGGGCACCGGGCGGGTGCCGTCCACCGGCTTGTTCTTGAGCAGGAAGAACTCGATCTCGGGGTGGGTGTAGAAGGTGAACCCGAGGTCGGAGGTCTTGGCGAGGATGCGCTTGAGGACGTAGCGCGGGTCCGCGTACGAGGGGGAGCCGTCCGGCATCAGGATGTCGCAGAACATCCGGGCGGTGCCCGGGGCCTCGGCGCGCCACGGCAGGATCTGGAACGTGCCGGGGTCCGGCTTGGCGATCATGTCGGATTCGTAGACCCGGGCGAACCCCTCGATGGCGGAGCCGTCGAAGCCGATCCCCTCGTCGAACGCCTGCTCCAGCTCGGCGGGGGCGACGGCCACGGATTTCAGGAAGCCGAGCACATCGGTGAACCACAGGCGGACGAACCGGATGTCGCGCTCCTCCAGCGTACGAAGCACGAACTCCTGCTGCTTATCCATAGTTCCCTATCCTCGCCGGTCAATCTGCCCGTTCACCAGTGCCGCGGCACCGCGGTGGCACACCAGTATCACTCCCTTGGGTGTCCGGCGCGTTTCACGGTTCGGCCCGGTGCCCGCCAACACCTTCCCAACTCCCAGTGCAGTGTGAAATTTTACATGGCACACACCCCACGTGTGCATGACAAGTCACTCGGAGGCAGCACATGCGACCCCGTACCGTGCACAGACGCCTCGGCCGCCTCGCGGCCCTGACCACCGCCCTCTGCCTGGGCGGCGGACTGCTCGCCGGGCCGGTCCAGGCGTCGGCCGGCCAGGAGACCGCCGATCAGGCGGTCGTCGGCCAGAGGGACGCCGGCCAGAGGGGCGACGGACCCCGTCCGTCGTCCGGACGCCCCCTCGCCCCCGCCGACCGCCCGCCCCTCACCGACCCCGCCGACGCCCGCTACCGCGAGCACACCCCCCGCTCCGCCCCCGTCCGCCACTCCCGCCCCTCCATGAAGGGCCTGTCCCCCGAGCGGCGGGCCGCCGCCTGCGACATCGCGGACTTCACGCGGAACACCGGCAGCGCCCTCATCGCCAAGATCAAGGGCGCCACCACCGACTGCGTCAACACCCTCTTCGCCCTCACCGGCGCCGACGCCCGCGGCGCCTTCCGCGAGGCGCAGATGACCACCGTCGCGTACGCCCTCCGGGACGGCTCCGCCTCCTACCCCGGCAACGGCTCCACCGGCCTGCCGCAGCTCGTGCTGTTCCTGCGCGCCGGGTATTACGTGCAGTGGTACCACTCCGGCGACACCGGCCCGTACGGTTCCGCCCTGCGGACCGCGATCCGCTCCGGGCTCGACGCGTTCTTCGCCGCGCCGCGCTCCCGCGACGTCACCGACGCCAACGGCGAGACGCTCGCCGAGGCCGTCACGCTGATCGACAGCGCCCAGGAGAACGCCCGCTACCTGTACGTCGTCGAGCGGCTGCTGAAGGGCTACGACAGCTCATACGACGCCTCCTGGTGGATGCTGAACGCCGTCAACAACGTCTACACCGTGCTCTTCCGCGGCCACCAGGTGCCCGCCTTCGTCACCGCCGTCGAGCGCGCCCCCGGCGTCCTGCGCACCCTCCACGACTTCGCCGCCGCCCACCTCGACCTCCTCGGCGGCAAGCAGAGCTACCTCGCCGCCAACGCCGGGCGCGAACTCGGCCGCTTCCTCCAGCACGCCTCGCTGCGCGAGCGGACCCGCCCGTACGCCGTGGACCTGCTGCGGCGCAGCGCCATCACCGGCCGCACCGCGCCGCTGTGGGTCGGCGTCGCCGAGATGGCCGACTACTACGACCGGGCGGACTGCGCCCAGTACGGCGTCTGCGACCTCCAGAAGCGGCTGACCGACGCGGTGCTCACCGTCCGGCACACCTGCGGCCCCAGCATCGCCGTCCGCGCCCAGCAGATGACCGCCGCCGAACTCGCCGCGACGTGCGCCAGCCTCAGCGGGCAGGACGCGTTCTTCCACGGCGTCGCCAAGGACAGCGGCCCGGTCGCCGACGACCGCAACACCACCATCGAGGTGACCGTCTTCGACTCCGCCGCCGACTACCAGACGTACGCCGGGGCCATCTACGGCATCGACACCAACAACGGCGGGATGTACCTGGAGGGCGACCCGGCGGCGGCCGGCAACCAGCCGCGGTTCATCGCCTACGAGGCCGACTGGCTGAGGCCCGACTTCGCGATCTGGAACCTCAACCACGAGTACACGCACTACCTCGACGGCCGCTTCGACATGTACGGGGACTTCAACGCCGGGGTCTCCACGCCCACCGTCTGGTGGATCGAGGGCTTCGCCGAGTACGTCTCGTACTCCTACCGGAAGGAGACGTACCGCGAGGCCGTCGCGGAGGCCGGGAAGCACACCTACAAGCTCAGCGCGGTGTTCGACACCGCGTACGGCGACGACACCACCCGCGTCTACCGGTGGGGCTATCTCGCCGTCCGCTATCTGCTGGAGAACCACCGCGCCGACATCGACGCGGTCCTCGCCGCCTATCGGAAGGGCGACTGGCAGGCCGCCCGACGCCATCTGACCGAGACCATCGGCACCCGCTACGACGCCGACTGGGACCGGTGGCTCACCGCCTGCGCGGCGGGCGGCTGCGGTACGAGCACGGGGGCGGCGGCAGCCCGGTCGCTCCGCTGACCTCCGGCTCCGCCGCCCCGGCCGTCCTGGGCATCGGTGCGCGTGTGATAGGTGAAAGTTATAATCACCGGGCCGAGCTCAGGACGGAGGGCCGCTGTGGGTGATCTGCGGCAGCGAAGCCCGATCCTCGTCCAGGAGCGGCTGCGCGACCAGGTGGCGAACGCCCTGCGCGCCGCGATGACCGCCGGCGAACTCCGCGTCGGCGCCGTCTACTCCGCCCCCGTCCTCGCCGCCGAGCTGGGCGTCTCCCCCACGCCCGTACGCGAGGCGATGCTCGCGCTCGCCCGCGAGGGCCTGGTCGAGCCCGTACGGAACAAGGGCTTCCGGGTCACCGAGATGTCCGAGCGGGACCTGGACGAGTACACGGAGATCCGCGCGCTGATCGAGGTGCCGACCGTCGGGCAGATCGCCCGCACCGTGCCCGCCGGGGAACTGGAGGCGCTGCGCCCCCTCGCGCGGGAGATCGTGACGGCGGCGGCCCGGCACGACCTGATCGGCTACCTCGACGCCGACCGCCGCTTCCACCTGCGGCTGCTCGCCCTCGCGGGCAACGACCGGCTCGTGGAGGTCGTCGGCGAACTGCGCAAGCGCGCCCGCCTCTACGGACTCACCGGGCTCGACCGCAGCGGCGAGCTGGTCGCCTCCGCCGAGGAGCACCTCGAACTCCTCGACCTGCTGATCGGCGGCGACGCGCCGGGGGCGGAGGCGTGTATGCGCCGCCATCTGGGGCATGTGCGCTCCTTGTGGTCGGCGGGCCGCGCGGGATCGGACCCGGAGCCCGCCTCCGCGCCCGGCCCGGAGTCCGTCTCCGCGCCCACCGCTGAGCCTGTGCCCGCCCCCGACCCGGAGCCCGTGCCCGCGCCCGTATCCGCGTCGGACGGGGGCTGAGACAGCGGCGAGCCGGGCCGGGCTTCGGACTCCGCGAGGCCCCGCGACCCGCCCGGCCCACTCTCCCCCGGACCGGTCAGGAGATCGGCGCGAGGGCCGTCGCGTTGGCCGACTGGCAGAGGATCAGGGCGAGGTCGTCGGTCGGCGGGCCGCCCGTGTGGGCGGTGACCATGCCGTGCAGGACGTCGAGCGCGTCGGCGGGCGAGGGCTCGGACAGCGCCTCGCCGACCCGTTCGAGCAGGGCGAAGTCCGTGCCGTCGGCGGCGCGGGCCTCGCTCAGGCCGTCGGTGTAGAACAGCAGCCGGTCGTCGCTCTGCAGATAGACGCGGTGCTGCCGGGGCGTGGGGTGCAGGCCCAGGGGGAGCGCGGGCTCCGGGGGCTCCAGGAGTCTGACGCGCTTCCCCACGCGTACGGGCGGCGGGTGGCCGCAGTTGACGAGGCGCACCTCGCCGGGGGCGAACTCGGCGAGGACGGCGGTGACGAAGTCCTCCGGGCCCAGGCCCGGGGAGAGCCGGGCGTCCATGGCGGTGGCCAGGTCGGCGAGGCCGGGGGTGAGGTAGGCCAGGTCCCGGAAGGCCCGGATGGCCGCCGCGGTGGTTCCCAGGGCGGCCAGGCTGTGGCCGCGTACGTCCCCGATCAGCAGGCGTACGCCGAACGGGGTGTGCGCGATGTCGTACAGGTCTCCGCCCACCGAGGCCCCCGGTACGGGACAGTGGTGGCGGGTGCAGACGTCGACGCCGCCCAGCCGCGCGGAGACCGGGCGGAGGATCGCCTGCTGGGACTCGCGGGCCACCCGCTCGGCACGCGCCAGCGCGTGCTCCGCGGCGGTGCGCCGCCCGGCGCTGTGGACGGCGAGCGCGCTGCCCGCCAGCAGTATCAGGAATTCCACCGCGAAGCCCGGTGTCGTCGCGCGCTGCCGCGCGGTCCCGGCCGCGAGTGCGAGCAGCAGCGACCAGGCGGCGACGGCCGCGGTGCGCCGCGTGTCCAGGTGGACGCAGGCCAGCAGGGGGCCGATGAGCAGCGCGAGGACTCCGGGGTACCAGGAGCCGGTCAGGAAACCGGGCGCGGCGAGGAGGGCGCTCGCCGCCAGCGCCGGGGCGGGCCGGTTACCGCCGTGCCACCCGCGCGCCTTGGACCACCACCTGTCGACAGCCATGAACGGCCCCCTGTCTTCTTCTGCGCGCTGCGACGGCGGGTGGCCACTATGTCGCACCGTGTTCGTGACCACGCCCGGTTGATCGAATCGGGGCGGGAGATGGCCGGGAGTGTCGTGATGGTGTGGTCATGTGAGCATCCGGCCGGTCGAAGCGGGCAGCTCATGGCATTCGGAGGCGGGGGCGGAACGGCCGCGGGAGACTTCGCGCACCGGCGGACAGCCGCCGGAACACACGGTGCGTGCGGGAGGGGCGGGGCCATGGGGGATGCCGAGCAGGGCCGAAGGAGCGGGGGAAGCCGGAGCAAGGGCAACCTGCCTCCCGAGGCGACGAGTTTCGTCGGGCGCGGGAGCGAACTGAGCACGTTGACGAACCTCGTGACCGCTGCCGACGGCCGGCTGGTGACGCTGACCGGGCTGGGCGGCGTGGGCAAGAGCCGGCTGGCCAGGCGCGCCGCGGCCGAGGCGCGGCCCGCCTTCCCCGACGGGGTGTGGCTGGTCGAGCTCTCCCCGCTCACGGAGGCGGAGCCGCTCGCGCTCGCCGTCTACGAGGCGCTCCGGCTGGCCGACCAGTCCACCCGGCCCGCGGCCGAGGTCGTCGCCGAATGGCTGGCGGACAAGCGGCTGCTGCTGATCCTGGACTGCTGCGAACACCTCGCCGCCGCCTGCGCGGACATGGCGGAGGCGCTGCTGGCCGCGGGCCCCGGAGTGCGCGTCCTGGCCACCAGCCGCAGCCCGCTGCGGGCGCGGGGCGAGCGGGTGGTGCCGGTGTCCCCTCTCCCGGTATCCCCACTGCCTTCGGCGTCCGCGCTTTCGGCCGCTGACCGGACGTACGGCGGCCAGGGGGCGCCGCCCGCCGACGCGGCGGTGCTGTTCGCCGAGCGCGCCGCCGAGGCCGCCCCCGGGCTCGTGCTCACGGAACGGGACGGCCCGGCCGTCGGCGAGATCTGCGCGCGCCTGGAGGGCATCCCCCTGGCCATCGAGCTCGCGGCGGCCCGGCTGCCCGAGATGCCGCTGGACGAGCTGCGCCGCCGCCTGCACGCCCCCTTCGAGCTGCTGACCATGAAGGGCGACGGCCGCGGTACGTACGGCCGGTACGGGGAGGGCGAGACGCGCCACCAGACGCTGCGCACCACGATCGGCTGGAGCCACGAGCTGTGCACCGCGCCGGAGCGGCTGCTGTGGGCGCGCCTGTCAGTGTTCGCCGGCGGCTTCGAGCAGGAGGCGGCGCAGTGGGTCTGCGCCGGCGGCCCGCTCGGCAGCCGGGAGGTGCCGGGCCTGCTCGACCGGCTCGTGGACCAGTCCGTACTCCGCCGCGCCGACACCCCCGCCTCCGGCTCCGCCCCGCTCGAAGCCCGTAAGCCCCGCTATTCGATGCTGGACACGATCCGGGAGTACGGCCAGGACTGGCTGGCCCGGACCGGCGGGGAGGAGCGGCTGCGCGAACGGCACCGGGACTACTACCGCTGGCTCGCCCGTACCGGCGAACGCGAGTGGGTCGGGCCCGGCCAGCTCATCTGGTACGAACGCCTCACCGCCGAACTCGCCAATCTGCGCGCGGCACTTGAGGGCTGCCTGGCCGACGCGGACCCGCTCCCCGCGCTGGAGATGGCGAGCGACCTGTGGTTCTTCTGGACCGGCTGCGGCTACCTGCGCGAGGGGCGCGGCTACCTCGAACGGGCCCTGGCCGAGGACCGCGCGGCGCCGGCCGGCCCGGAGCTGTTCCGGGCGCTGTGGGCCTGCGGCCATGTGGCCAATATGCAGGGCGACTTCGATGTCTCGGCCGCGCTGGAGAGCCGGTCCGCGCCGCTGGCCGAGCGGCTCGCCGACCCGGCGGCGGCCGGCGCCGTGCGCTACGTCCGGGGCACCCGGCTGGTGATGACGGGCCGCCCGGACCAGACCCTGGCCCTCTGCGGCCGAGAAGCCGCCACGCCTCCGGCCCACTCGCACGGCACCCCCCTGGCCGTCCGGCTGCTGACCCTCGGCATCACGTCGTTCGCCCACCTCCAGTCGGGTGAGATCCCGCAGGCGGCGGCGGTCGCCGAGGCGATGCGCGAGGAGAGCGAGGGCCACGGCGACGTGTGGATGCGCGCCTACGCCCTCTACTTCCAGGCCCTGGCCGCCCTGGCCGGCGGCGACCCGGCGGCGGCCGTCCGGCACGCCCGCGATTCGCTGGCCTGCAAGTGGCAGCTGCACGACACCTTCGGGGCCGCCGTCAGCCTCGATACGCTGGCGGCGTCCGTCGCCCCCACCGCCCCCGCCCAGGCCGCCCGCCTCCTCGGCGCCGCCGACCAGCTCTGGCACTCCATCGGCCGCGACCGCGCCGCCGTGAAGGAGTTCCTCGCCACCCGCCACACCTGCGAACACACCCTCCGCGAAACCGTCGGCGACGCCCCCTACGAAACAGCCCACCGCGAGGGCCTGGAGACGAACATCGACGACGGCATCGCCCACGCGCTGACGGTGGCGTGAACACCATCCAGGAAGCGCCCCAAGGGGGCGCGGGGAACTGCGCGAGCAACCACAACACACCCGCAGACAACACCCGGCACGGCCAGGCAGAGCCCCAAAGGGGCGCGGGGAACTGCGCGAGCAGCCACGACGCACCCGCGGACGAGATCCGACACAGTCGAGCAAGACCTAGGGGCGCGGGGAACCGCGCGACCAGCCACAACACACCCGCAGACGACACCCGGCACGGCCAGGCAGAGCCCCAAAGGGGCGCGAGGAACTGCGCGACCAGCCACGACGCACCCGCGGACGAGATCCCACGCAGTCGGGCAGGACCTGGGGGCGCGAGGAACTGCGCGAGCAACCACCACCGCACCCGCAGGCGAGATCCGACACAGTCGGCCAAGACCCAGGGGCGCGAGGAACCGCGCGAGCGACCACCACCGCAGCCGCAGCTGACGCACCGGACTTGGGCAGGGCGCCCCTAGCCCTTGGCCTGGGACGCATCGGACTCCCTGGCCGGCGAGACCGCCAACACGGCATCCGCCACCGCCTGCGGCCGGTCCAGCATCAGCAGATGACCGGCGGGGGCGACAGCTTCGAAACGGGCGTCGAGCCGCTCGGCGAGCCGCCGTTGCCGGTCCAGCCAGCGGCGTTCGAACCAGGAGCCGTTCCCGTGCGACGCCGCCAGGACCGCCACGGGCACCGGCGGCAGCGGATAGTCCTCGCGCAGGACGGCCAGTTCGGCGGCGACGTCCAGATAGCGGGCGTTCTCCAGGAGGACGGCCCGGGCGACGCGCCCGCTTCCGTAGCAGCGGCGCAGCAGTTCGTCGGGGGCCGGGTCCGTGCGGCGCAGGGAGGTGGCGCGTACGGTCAGCCGGCGCAGCGTCGGGCCCAGCGCGCGCGGCAGCCCGACGGCGGTGACGGCCCGGCCGCGGGCCCTGGCCGCGGCGGTGCGCAGGTCGCGGGCGGGGCCGGGGCTCGGGTTCTCCTCGACGCTGCCGTCGACCAGGACGACCCCGTCGGTGCGCTCGGGGTGCAGCCGGGCGAACGCCTCGGCGTGGAAGGCGGCGAGGGAGTGCCCGACCACCGTCGCCGGCCCCGGCAGTCCGAGCGCGTCGAGCACGCCGGCGATGCGGTCGGCCTCGCCCGCGGCGCTCGGCGGCTCCGGCGAGGGCGCGCTGAACCCGAGGCCGGGCCGGTCGAAGCGGACCACGGTGCGGTGCTCGGCGAGCAGCGGCACCACGGGGTCCCAGTCGAACCAGCCCATGCCGAGCCCGCCGCTGAGCACGCAGACCGGCCCGGCGCCCTCGCTCAGCACATGCAGGGTCACCCCCGCGACACGCACCATCCGCCCGGGTGGCTGCTCCATGGTCTCCCCCTCCGTCCGCCCGTACTCAGTCATCGTTCCCACGGGCGACGTGCACGCATAGCACCGCCAGCCAGAGCGCGACCAGCAGCACCTGCGCCCGCTGTCCGGCCCCCAGCAGCCATGTTCCCTTGCCCGCTTCGAAAGCGGCCACCGCGACCAGGGTCCAGGCTGTGGCGGCCAGTTCGGCCGCCGCCAGCGGCGGGCCGAGGCGCGCGAGCGGCATGCCATGACCGTACCTGCGCGCTGCCGCGGTCAGCGCCACGACCCCCACCAGCGCGCCGGTCATCGCCAGGCTGCTGCTGATGGCGTGCGCCGTGTGGGTGGCCGGCACGAGCCCGGCGGTCTCGCGGGCCGCGCACTCCGGGTCGACGGTCGGCGCGCAGCTGAGCGGCAGCCGTGAGTCGGCCGCGGTGGCCGCGCCGAACAGCAGCAGCCCGGCCCAGCCCGCCGTCGACCAGGGCCGGCGTTCGAAGACGGTCAGCGCGGTGGCGGCGGCGAGGAGGACGGCGACCCCGGCGACCAGGTCGGTGGCGCGGAAGAGCCCGCCGAGCGGCTGGTCGGCGGCGGCCAGCTCGCTGACGTACGTACGGACCGGGTCGAGGCCGGTGGCGATGAGGACTTCGAGCACCCAGGCCGTGTACGCGACCGCGCCGAACAGCAGCAGCACGGCCACGGTGCGGGCGCGCGGTCGCGGCGTCGTACGGGCCGCCGTCGCAGGGCCGCGCCGGGTGCGGGGGCGTACGGGCTCGTCCACGGCACCGGCCTAGTCGAGCGTCACGGCGGGGCGTACGGAGGAACGAGTCCGGGTCCGGGGCTCTCCCGTGCTGGTCATGCGGTCCCTTTCGGCTGGCCGGAACGTCCCTTCTCATGATCCGGCCTCGCCCGCCCGCCTGCCCGCCCGCACCCGCGCCGGGCAACCGCCCGCGTTCCGCCATACCCCTTGGGGGTAAGGTGCCAAGGGTCGCGTCGGAGGGATCGGGATGTACGGACAGCGAGGGGCCGCCGCCTGGTGCGGGCGCCTGCTGCTGTTCGCGGCCCTGCTGCTGGGCATCGTCACGATGCACACCCTGGGCCACCCCGCCGAGCGCGCGGCCGGGCCCCACCACGGCTCCGTCATCGCGGGCGACAGCGCCGGCGGACACGGAAACCCGCACATGGCCATGGGAGAAGGCGGCCCCGCGGCGGACTCCCCCGCCATCGCCCCCGCCGCCGTCCCGGCACACGGCGGCATGGACCCCATGTCCGTATGTCTCGCCGTGCTCGGCGTCTGGATCATCGGCCTCCTCGTCGGCCTGGCCGCGCGCGACCGCCGGGCCCACGGCGCGGCGGTCGCCGCACCGCGCTCGCGGCTGCCGGGAGCGCTGTGGCCCATCCCGCCGCCACCGCGCCGCAAAGCCCTCGCCCGGTTGTCGGTGCTGCGCGTGTAGGAGCGCGCGCCCGGCCGCTTCCGCATGTCCGGAACGGCCCGCGCGCCACCCGCACACCACCGACACCCGACACCACACGAGGTGCATTCAGTCATGCGCACACCCACGCGCCGCGCCGTCCTCGGCGCGGGAATCGCCGCCGCCGGAAGCGGCCTGCTCGCCGCCTGCTCGGACTCCGGCGGATCCAGCGACAACCCCGGCGATGCCAAGGGCACAGACCGCTCCGGCCCGCCCAAGGGGTACGTCTCGCCCGACGGCGAGGAGGTCGCCGCCGCGGAGGCCGCGCGCGGCTCCGGGCCCGTACGGAAGGTCAAGCTCACCGCGACCGCGGCCCGGCTCGACCTCGGCGGCCGTACGGTCGCGACCTGGGCCTACGGCGATCAGCTGCCCGGCCGGGAGATCCGCGTCACCGCGGGCGACACGCTCGCCGTGACCGTCGCCAACCATCTGCCGCGGTCCACCTCCATGCACTGGCACGGGCTCGCGCTCCGCAACGACATGGACGGCGTCCCCGACCTCACCCAGCGGCCGATCAAGGCGGGCGCGACCTTCGACTACCGCTTCGCGGTGGAGCACCCCGGCACGTACTGGTTCCACCCGCACTCCGGCGTGCAGCAGGACCGGGGGCTGTACGCGCCGCTGATCGTGGAGGACCCGAAGGAGCCGCTGAAGTACGACAAGGAGTGGGTCGTCGTCCTGGACGACTGGGTCGACGGCGTGGACGGCAGCACCCCGGACGCGGTCCTCGCCGAGCTGCGCAAGGGCATGGGCGGCATGGACCACGGCGACGAAGGCATGGACCACGGCGGGGGCATGGACCACAGCGGCCACAGCATGTCGGGGATGTCCGGGATGACGTACGAGAAGGCCCCCGCGGGCTCCCCCTCCCCCGCGGGCTCCCCCTCCCCCGCCCCCTCCGGCCCGTCCCGCATGCTGATGGGCGCGACCAGCGACCTCCTCGGCGGCGACGCCGGTGACGTCGCCTACCCCCTCCACCTCGTCAACGGCCGCTCCCCCGACGACCCGCAGACCTTCCGCGCCGAGCCCGGCGACCGCGTCCGTATCCGCTTCATCAACGCCGGCGGCGACACGGCCTACCGCGTCTGCCTCGGCGGGCACCGGATGACCGTCACCCACACCGACGGCTACCCCGTCGAGCACGCCGAGACCGACGCGCTGCTTCTCGGCATGGGCGAGCGGTACGACGTGCTGGTCACGGCCGGGGACGGCGTCTTCCCGCTGACCGCGCTCGCCGAGGGCAAGAAGGCGTCGGGACTGGCGCTGCTGCGCACCGGCGGCGGCGCGGCGCCGAAGAAGTCCGTACGCCCGAAGGAACTGGACGGGAAGCTGCTCACCGCCGGGCAGTTGAAGGCCGACGCGAGCGTACGCCTGCGATCGGGCAGGACCGGCGAGGGCGACCGGCCCGACCGTACGATCACGATGCGGCTCACCGGCTCGATGGCGAAGTACGACTGGGCGGTCAACGGCAGGCGGTACGACCCGGATCAGCGCTATCCGGTGCGGGCGGGTGAGCGCGTACGGCTCTCCTTCGTCAACGCCACCACGATGTGGCACCCGATGCACCTGCACGGCCATACCTTCGCCCTGCCGGGCGGCGGGCCGCGCAAGGACACCGCGATCGTGCTGCCGGGCAAGCGCCTTAACGTCGATTTCGACGCGCGGAATCCGGGGCTGTGGATGCTGCACTGCCACAACGTCTACCACGCGGAGTCCGGGATGATGACGGTCCTCGGCTACCGGAAGTAGGGGACGGGGAGGGGCCCGCGCCGGGGGTTGGGGGGGGGGCCCCCCCCCCCGTGCGCGGGGGGGGGGGGGAGGTTGGCAGCGGGCCCAGGGTGGC
>NZ_JBFAIS010000034.1:0-84201 GCF_040654795.1 Streptomyces sp. NPDC050617
GGACCGTACCGCTGTCGCCGTACGGTCCGGGGCCCGCGCGGCTCCCCCGCCGGTGCGCCTTCGCGCAGGTGGCGCGGCAGGTGGATGAAGACTCCGTTTAGCATGCGGGCATGAAGCTGCGTTTGCCCCGACGGCGCGGACGGCTCGTCGCCGCCCTGGCCGCCGTCGCCGTGCTCGCCGGGGCCGGTACCTGGACGGCGGCCGCCTCCGGCGGCGAAGCCCCCGTACACCGCGAAGACCACGTACTGTCGCTGCCCGAGTCGCCGGGGTCCCGTGCCACGGTCCGCGTCGACACGTCGTTCTTCACCTCCGGGGGTACGGAGCGCAGACCGGCCGTCCTGCTGGCCCACGGCTTCGGCGGCAGCAAGGACGATCTGCGCGGCCAGGCGGAGCACTTGGCGCGCGACGGCTACGCCGTGCTCACCTGGTCGGCGCGCGGCTTCGGCAGCTCCACGGGCCGTATCGGGCTCAACGACCCGCGGCACGAGGTCGCCGACGCCGGCCGGCTGATCGACTGGCTGGCGAAGCGCCCGGAGGTCCAACTCGACAAGCCCGGCGACCCGCGGGTCGGCGTGGCGGGCGCCTCCTACGGCGGCGCGCTCTCGTTGCTCGCGGCGGGGTACGACAAGCGCGTGGACGCCATCGCCCCGCAGATCACCTACTGGAACCTCGCCGACTCCCTCTTCCCCGACGACGTCTTCAAGAAGCTCTGGGCCGGGATCTTCTTCACCACCGGCTCGACCACGACGGGGATCGGCGACGCGAAGGCGGCGCCGTCGCAGTCGTCGGGGTGCGGGCGGTTCGAGAAGGCGCTGTGCGAGATGTACGAGCGGGTCGCCGTCGCCGGGAAGCCGGACGCGCGGGCGCGCGAGCTGCTCCAGGAGCGCAGCCCGTCCGCGGTCGCCGACCGGATCAAGGTGCCCGCGCTCATCACGCAGGGTCAGACCGACTCGCTCTTCCCGCTCGGCCAGGCCGACGCCATGGCCAGGGCGATCAGGGCCAACGACGCGCCCGTGGCCGTGGACTGGATCGCGGGCGGCCACGACGGCGGCGAGCGCGAGACGGCCCGGGTGGAGCGGCGCACCGAGGCGTGGTTCGACCGCTACCTCAAGGGCGACAAAGGGACGGACACCGGGCCCGCCTTCCGCGTCACGCGGACCGGCGGCGTCGACTCCACCAACGGCGCGGCGCAGCTGCGCGGCGCGAGCGGCGACCGCTATCCGGGGCTGTCGAACGACGAGCGGCCGGTGAAGCTCACGGGCGGCGAGCAGACCTTCGCCAACCCGGCCGGAGCGGGCCCGGCCGCGATCTCCTCGGTGCCGGGCATCGGCTCCATCGCCCAGCTCTCCGGCCTCGGCGCGGGACTGTCCCTCGACTTCCCCGGCCAGTACGCGCGCTTCGACTCCGCGCCGCTGTCGACCGGGGTGCGCGTCACCGGGTCGCCGCGCGTGAAACTGCGCGTCAAGGCGGACGGCGGCGAGGCCGTGCTGTTCGCCAAGGTCTACGACGTCGGGCCGAACGGTCAGCAGCAGTTGCCGTCCCAGCTCGTGACGCCGGTCCGGGTGAGCGGCGCGAAGGACGGCCGCACCGTCGAGGTGCGGCTGCCGGCCGTCGACCACAACTTCGCCGCCGGGCACCGGATGCGCCTGGTCCTCGCCGCCACGGACATGGGCTACGCCTCACCGGTCGAGCCCGCTTCGTACAGCGTCTCGCTCGCCGGCGAGGGGCTGCTGGCGCCGACCGCGCCCGGCGTGCGGACCGCGTCCGCCGGGCTGCCGTGGTGGACGTGGGGGCTGCCGGCGGCGGGCGCGGTCGTCGCCGTGGCCCTGCTGCTCGTCGGCCGCCGCCGCACCGCGACCCCCGCGCCGGACGCCGGCCTCGCCGACGTGCCGCTGGAGATCACGGACTTGAGCAAGCGGTACGCGCGGTCCGCCGACCGCTACGCGGTGCGGGACCTGTCCTTCCGGGTGGAGCGCGGGCAGGTGCTGGGGCTGCTCGGCCCCAACGGCGCGGGCAAGACCACCACGCTGCGGATGCTGATGGGCCTGATCCGGCCGGACGGCGGCGCCATCCGGGTCTTCGGGCACGCGATCCGGCCGGGCGCGCCGGTGCTGTCGCGGGTCGGGGCCTTTGTGGAGGGCGCGGGGTTCCTGCCGCATCTGACCGGCCGGGCCAACCTCGATCTGTACTGGCGGGCGACCGGCCGGCCCGCCGAGGACGCCCACCTCGACGAGGCCCTGGAGATCGCCGGGCTGGGCTCGGCGCTGGACCGCGCGGTCCGTACGTACAGCCAGGGCATGCGGCAGCGGCTGGCCATCGCGCAGGCCATGCTCGGGCTGCCGGACCTGCTGATCCTGGACGAGCCGACGAACGGCCTCGACCCGCCGCAGATACGCGAGATGCGCGAGGTGATGATCCGTTACGCGGCGGCCGGGCGCACCGTCATCGTCTCCAGCCATCTGCTGTCCGAGGTGGAGCAGAGCTGTACGCACCTGGTGGTGATGGACCGCGGGCGGCTGGTGCAGGCCGGGCTGGTCGCGGAGATCATCGGCTCGGGCGACACGCTGCTCGTCGGCGTGGAGGGCGGGCTGTCCGACACCACGCCCGAAAAGGTGGCCGCGCTGCCGGGCGTCGCCTCGGCGGTGCCCGCCGAGGAGGGGCTGCTGGTGCGGCTGGAGGGCATCGGCTCCGCCGAACTCGTCGCGGAGCTGGTCCGGCTGGAGATCCCGGTGGCGAGCGTCGGCCCGCACCGCCGCCTGGAGGACGCGTTCCTGACCTTGATCGGAGGCTCCTCGTGAGCAGTACGTCCATGAGTACGGCGCCCACGCCGGGTCCGTCCGCGCCGGGCTACCGGGCCCGGCACACGCTGCCGCTGCGCGTCGAGGCGATGCGGCAGCTGCGGCGGCGGCGCACGCTGGTGGTCGGGGCGGTGCTGGCGGTGCTGCCGTTCGTGCTGATCGCGGCGTTCGCGATCGGCGGGCAGCCGAGCGGCCGGGACGGCCGGGTGTCGCTGATCGACTCCGCGACCGCCTCCGGCGCCAACTTCACCGCGACCTGCCTTTTCGTCTCGGCGGGTTTTCTGCTGGTGGTGCCGGTGGCGCTGTTCTGCGGCGACACGGTGGCGTCCGAGGCGAGCTGGTCCAGTCTGCGCTATCTGCTGGCAGCGCCGGTGCCGCGGGCCCGGCTGCTGCTGAGCAAGCTGGCGGTGGGGCTGGGGTTCAGCGCGGCGGCGATGGTGCTGCTGCCGCTGGTCGCCCTGGCGGCGGGCACGGCCGCGTACGGCTGGGGCGACCTACGGCTCCCGACGGGCGGCGCCCTCCCCTCCGGCGACGCCGTGCCGCGGCTGCTGCTCGTGGTCGCGTACATCTTCGTCGGCCAGCTCGTCACGGCCGCCCTCGCCTTCTGGCTCTCCACGGTCACCGACGCGCCCCTCGGCGCGGTCGGCGGCGCGGTCGGCCTGACCATCGTCGGCAACGTCCTCGACGCGGTCACGGCCCTCGGCCACTGGCGCGACTTCCTCCCCGCCCACTGGCAGTTCGCCTGGGCCGACGCGCTCCAGCCGCAGCTGGAATGGGGCGGCATGATCAGGGGCTCGGCGGTTTCGGTGGCCTACTCGCTGGTGTTCTTCGCCCTGGCCTTCCGGCACTTCCGGGCCAAGGATGTCGTGTCCTGACACGCCGCCCGCCAAGCGTCCGGCCTGGCCCGGCGCAGGCGGGCGCGGACGGCGGGCCCGAGCGGGCCCACAAGATCGCTCATCCGCCCATCGCACCCGCGCGGCGCGCCCGGCGCATCGGACGGTCGCCTCGGACGATGGTCCTGCGCCTGCCCCCACCGCCTGGGCCCTCGCTCACCCTGCCCCGTACACCGGCTGCGGCTCCGCCGCGCGCGCCAGGAGTTCCAGCGCGGCGTCCCCCGCCTCGTCCGGGGTCCAGCGGGCGCCCTTGTCGGCGGTGGGGCCGGGGCGCCAGCCCTCCATGACGGTGATGCGTCCGGCCTCGGCCTCGAAGACGCGGCCGGTCACCCCGGCGCTGGCGGCGGAGCCCAGCCAGACGACGAGCGGGGAGACGTTGTCCGGGGCCATCGCGTCGAACGCGTCGCCGCCGGGGGCGGCCATCGTCTCGGCGAAGGTCCGCTCCGTCATGCGGGTGCGGGCGGCGGGGGCGATGGCGTTGACGAGGACGCCGTAGCGGGACATCTCGGCGGCGGCGACGAGCGTCAGGCCCAGGATTCCGGCCTTGGCGGCGGAGTAGTTGCCCTGTCCCACGCTGCCCAGTAGCCCCGCCCCGGAGCTGGTGTTGACGACCCGCGCCTCGGGGGTGCGGCCTGCCTTGGACTCGGCGCGCCAGTACGCGGCGGCGTGCTTGAGCGGCAGGAAGTGGCCGCGCAGGTGGACCCGTACGACGGCGTCCCAGTCGTCCTCGTCCAGGTTGACGAGCATCCGGTCGCGGAGGAAGCCCGCGTTGTTGACCAGGGTGTCGAGCCGCCCGTACGCGTCGAGGGCCGTGGCGACCAGGGACTGGGCGCCCTTCGCGGTGGCGATGTCGCCGCCGTGCGCGACGGCTTCGCCGCCCGCCGCGCGGATCTCGTCCACGACGCGCCGCGCGGGGCCGTCGGCGGGGCTGTCGGCCGGGCCGTCGCCGTCGAGGCCGACGCCGAGGTCGTTGACCACCACTTTGGCCCCCTCGGCGGCGAGGGCGAGCGCGTGGGCGCGGCCGAGCCCGCGGCCCGCGCCGGTGACCGCGGCGACGCGTCCGGCACAGATTCCGGTCATGTCATCTCTCCTTGTTCGGCGATGCGTTCGGCGATGCGTTCGGCGGTGCGTTCGGCGGTGCGTTCGGCGCTGGACTGAGGGGCGATGGTTTCGGCGACGGGATCGCCGTGAGACCAGTCGTGAGCCCCGCCGTGAGTCCCGTCGCGGTTGACCGTCGCGGCGTCCAGGAACGCGGGGCGCTCCCCTCCCCCGTGCACCAGCAGGCTCGCCCCGGTGACGTACGCGGCGAGGTCGGACGCGAGGAAGACGCAGGCGTCGCCGATCTCGGCGGGTTCGGCGAGCCGGCCGAGCGGCACGGTGCGGCCGACGGCCGCGATGCCCTGTTCGTCCCCGTAGTGGAGGTGCGAGAGCTCGGTGCGGACCATGCCGAGGACCAGGGTGTTGACGCGGACGCGGGGCGCCCATTCGACGGCCATGGAGCGGGCCAGGTTCTCCAGGCCCGCCTTGGCGGCGCCGTACGCGGCCGTGCCCGGCGAGGGCCTGGCGCCGCTGACGCTGCCGATCATGGTGATGGAGCCGCCGGCGGCGGCCAGCGCCCGGTGCGCGGCGAGCGAGGCCGTCATCGGGGCGATGAGGTTGAGTTCGACGGCCCGCGCGGCGCGCCTCGGGTCGCTGTCGGCGAGCAGTCGGTACGGGCTGCCGCCGGCGTTGTTGACGAGGGCGTCGAGCCGCCCGTACGCGTCCTCGACCCGCTGGAAGAGGCGGGCGACGGCCTCCGGGTCGCGGAGGTCCACGGCGTGGAAGCGGGCGGTTCTGCCGCCGGCCTCGACGGGGTGGTCGGGCGGGCGGCGCGCGCAGGCGACGACGTCGGCGCCGGCGGCCAGCAGGGCGCGGCTGATGCCCGCGCCGACGCCCCGCGTGCCGCCGGTGACGACGGCGACGCGGCCGGACAGATCGATGGTGACCGTCACGTGGCACCTCCCGCAGCGGGCGATCCGCTGCTACCTTCTCACCTAACAAACGTTTGGTGGAAAGGTAGCTGATCCGCTCATGGGTGTCTCCACCTCCGCACCGCACGACGGCGTCCGCGTCGTCACGGTGGACTTCCCGCCGGTCAACGCCCTCCCCGTACGCGGCTGGCACGAACTGGCCGAAGCCGTACGGGACGCGGGAGCCGACCCCGGCGCACGCTGCGTCGTGCTGACCGCCGCCGGACGCGGCTTCAACGCGGGCGTCGACATCAAGGAGATCCAGCGCTCGGCGGGCCACGAGGCGCTCATCGGCGCCAACCGCGGCTGCTACGAGGCGTTCGCGGCGGTCTACGAGTGCGAGGTGCCGGTGGTGGCGGCCGTGCACGGGCACTGCCTCGGCGGCGGCATCGGGCTCGTCGGCAACGCCGACGCCATCGTCGCGAGCGAGGACGCCGTCTTCGGCCTCCCGGAGCTGGACCGGGGGGCGCTCGGCGCGGCCACCCACCTCGCCCGGCTGGTCCCGCAGCACCTGATGCGCGCCCTCTACTACACCTCGCGGACCGCGACCGCGCGGGAGCTGCACCGCCACGGCTCCGTCTGGCAGGTCGTCAGCCGCGAGGAACTGCCGGACGCGGCCCTGGCGTTGGCCCGGGAGATCGCCGCGAAGGACGGCGCTCTGATCCGGCTCGCCAAGGCCGCCATCAACGGCATCGACCCGGTGGACGTGCGGCGCAGCTACCGCTTCGAGCAGGGCTTCACCTTCGAGGCCAACCTCAGCGGCACGGCCGACCGCGTCCGCTCCGCCTTCGGCAGCGAGGAGTAGCCGTGGCCCGCGACAGGACCGAGAAACTCATGACGGCCGATCAGGTCGCCGCCCGCCTGGAGAGCGGCATGACGGTCGGCATCGGCGGCTGGGGGTCGCGGCGCAAGCCGATGGCCCTGGTGCGGGCGGTGCTGCGCTCGGAGGTGACCGATCTGACCGTGGTCTCCTACGGCGGCCCGGACGTGGGGCTGCTGGCGGCCGCCGGGCGGATACGCAAGCTGGTCGCGGCGTTCGCGACGCTCGATTCGATCCCCCTCGAACCCCACTTCCGCGCCGCCCGCCAGCGCGGGGACTTCGAGCTGATGGAGCTGGACGAGGCGATGTTCATGTGGGGGCTGACGGCCGCGGCGCACCGGCTGCCGTTCCTGCCCGTACGGGCCGGGCTGGGCTCCGACGTGATGACGGTCAACCCGTCGCTGCGCACGGTCACTTCGCCGTACGAGGACGGCGAGGAGTTCGTGGCCGCGCCCGCGCTGAAGCTGGACGCCGCGCTCGTCCACCTCAACCGCGCGGACGCGCACGGCAACGGCCAGTACCTGGGCCCGGACCCGTACTTCGACGACCTGTTCTGCGAGGCGGCCACGGACGCGTACGTCTCGTGCGAACGCGTCGTCGGGACCGCCGAGTTCGCCGAAGCGGGCGGCCCGCAGACGCTGCTGGTGGGGCGTCAGGAGGTGACGGGCGTCGTGGAGGCCCCGAACGGGGCGCACTTCACGTCCTGCGTGCCGGACTACGGCCGCGACGAGCCCTTCCAGGCCGCGTACGCCAAGGCCGCCGCCGACCCCGCCGCCTGGCGGGAGTTCGCCGAGCGCTTCCTCGGCGGGGACGAGGACGCCTATCAGGCCGCGGTCGCGGCCTTCGCGAAGGAGGGCGCGTGAGCGAGCCGGGGACTTCGGGGGCGACGCGGGCGGAGTACTGCGTGATCGCGTGCGCGGAGGCGTGGCGCGGCGACGGCGAGATCCTGGCCAGCCCCATGGGCACGGTGCCGAGCGTCGGGGCGCGGCTCGCCAAGCTGACGTTCGCGCCCGAGCTGCTGCTCACGGACGGCGAGGCGCTGCTGATCGGCGATGTGCCGGCGCTCGGCGAGGCGTCGCGGGTCACCGAGGGCTGGCTGCCCTACCGGCGGCATCTGGCGATGGTCACCGGCGGCAAGCGCCATGTGATGATGGGCGCGAGCCAGCTCGACCGCTACGGCAACCAGAACATCTCCTGCATCGGCGACTGGCAGCAGCCGTCCCGGCAGCTCCTCGGCGTGCGCGGCGCGCCCGCCAACACCCTGAACAATCCGACGAGTTACTGGGTTCCCAAGCACTCGCCACGGGTGCTGGTGGAGAAGGTCGACATGGTGTGCGGCGTCGGCTACGAGCGGGCGGCGGCGGCCGGGCCGTCGGCGACGCGGTTCCACCGCATCCCGCGGGTCGTAACGGATCTCGCCGTCCTCGATTTCGAGACGCCGGACCACCGCATGCGCGTACGGTCCCTGCACCCCGGCGTGGACGCGGACCGGCTCCGCGAGGCCACGGGCTTCCCGCTGGACGTGCCGGACGACGCCCCTCGCACGCGCGAGCCGACCGCCGAGGAGCTGCGGCTGATCCGGGAGGTCATCGATCCGCGCGGGCTGCGGGAGAGGGAGGTCCGGCCGTGAGCGACCGGCGGATCGCGACCCCGTTCACCGAGCTGGTCGGTGTGCGCCATCCGCTGGTGCAGACGGGCATGGGCTGGGTCGCGGGCCCCCGGCTGGTCTCCGCGTCCGCGAACGCCGGGGCGCTCGGCATCCTCGCCTCCGCGACCATGACGGTTCCTCAACTGCGCTCCGCGGTACGGGAGGTGAGGTCGCGTACGGACGCGCCGTTCGGCGTCAATCTGCGGGCGGACGCGGGCGACGCGGCGGAGCGGGTCGGCGTGATCATCGAGGAGGGGGTGCGGGTCGCGTCCTTCGCGCTCGCGCCCTCGCGGGAGCTGATCGCCCGGCTCAAGGACGCGGGCGTCGTGGTCATCCCCTCCGTCGGCGCGCGCCGCCACGCCGAGAAGGTGGCGGCCTGGGGCGCGGACGCGGTCGTCGTCCAGGGCGGCGAGGGCGGCGGCCACACCGGGGAGGTCGCCACGACCGTACTGCTCCCCCAGGTGGTCGACGCGGTGGACATCCCCGTCGTCGCGGCCGGCGGTTTCCGCGACGGGCGCGGTCTCGTGGCGGCTCTGGCACACGGCGCGGCCGGGATCGCCATGGGCACCCGCTTCCTGCTGACGGCCGAGAGCACGGTGCCGGACGCGGTGAAGGCGAAGTACCTGGCGGCCACCGTCAAGGACGTCACGCTCACCACCAAGGTGGACGGGCTCCCGCACCGGATGCTGCGTACGGAGCTGGTGGCGGAGCTGGAGCGCTCGGGCCGCGCCGCCTCGCTCGTACGGGCGCTGCGGCACGCCGCATCCTTCCGGAAGCTCTCGGGGCTGAGCTGGCCGGCCATGGTGCGCGACGGGCTCGCGATGAGGCACGGCAAGGAGCTGACCTGGAGTCAGGTCCTGCTGGCCGCCAACACGCCGATGCTGCTGCGCGCGTCGATGGTGGAGGGCCGCACCGATCTCGGCGTCATGGCCGCGGGCCAGGTCGCCGGCCTCATCGAGGACCTGCCGAGCTGCGCGGAGCTGGTGGACCGCGTGATGGAGCAGGCATGCGCGACGCTGGCGGGGCTGCCTGCCCCCGAGTGACGCCGAGCGCCTGGCGGCGGGGCCGAGGCCCCCGGTGATCCCCCGGGGGCCGGTCCGCGACAGCCGCCGCTACAGCCTCTCGATGATCGTGACGTTCGCCTGGCCGCCGCCCTCGCACATCGTCTGGAGGCCGTAGCGTCCGCCCGTGCGTTCCAGTTCGTGCAGGAGCGTGGTCATGAGCCGGACGCCGGTGGCGCCCAGCGGGTGGCCCAGCGCGATGGCGCCGCCGTTGACGTTGACCTTCCCGGGGTCCGCGCCGGTCTCGCGCAGCCAGGCCAGGACGACGGGTGCGAACGCCTCGTTGATCTCGACCAGGTCGATGCCGTCCATCGCCATGCCGGTCTTCTTCAGCGCGTGCGCCGTGGCCGGGATGGGAGCGGACAGCATCCGGATGGGGTCCTCGCCGCGTACGGAGAGGTGGTGGACGCGGGCGCGCGGCGTCAGCCCGTGGTCGCGTACGGCCTGTTCGGAGGCGAGGAGCAGGGCGGCGGCGCCGTCCGAGACCTGCGAGGAGACGCCCGCGGTCAGGGTGCCGCCCTCGACGACCGGTTTGAGGGCGGCCATCTTCTCCAGCGAGGTGTCGCGGCGCGGGCCCTCGTCGGCGGCCACGTCGCCGTACGCGACGGTCTCGCGGGCGAAGCGGCCCTCGTCGAGGGCGCGGACGGCCCGCTGGTGGGAGCGGAGCGCGAATTCCTCCATGTCCCGGCGCGATATGCCCCACTTCTCGGCGATCAGTTCGGCGCCGTGGAACTGGTCGACGGGCAGGCCGCCGTAGCGCGCCCGCCAGCCCCGCGACCCGGCGAACGGCCCGTCGGTGAGGCCGAGCGGTTCGGCGGCCTTGCGGCTGGCGAAGGCGATGGGGATCTGCGACATGTTCTGGACGCCGCCGGCGACGACGAGGTCCTGGGTGCCGGAGAGCACGGCCTGGGCCGCGAAGTGGACGGCCTGCTGGGAGGAGCCGCACTGCCGGTCGACGGTGACGCCGGGCACCTCCTCGGGGAGCCCGGCGGCCAGCCAGCTGGTGCGGGCGATGTCGCCGGCCTGCGGGCCGACGGCGTCGAGGCAGCCGAAGACGACGTCCTCGACGGCGGCCGGGTCGATGCCGGAGCGCTCCACGAGGGCCTGGAGCACATGGGCGCCGAGGTCGGCCGGGTGGGCCCCGGCGAGTCCGCCGCGGCGGCGGCCGACGGGGGTGCGTACCGCTTCGACGATGTATGCCTCGGCCATGGCGTGGTCTCTCCCTAGGGGGTCGGGGGCTGTTCCCGCAGGGCGATGCCGTCCAGCACCATCGACAGGTACTGGCGGGCGATCTCCTCGGGGCTGTGGGCGCCGCCCGGCCGGTACCAGGACGCGGCGACCCAGACGGTGTCGCGGACGAAGCGGTAGGTCAGGCGGATGTCGAGGTCGGCGCGGAAGACCTCGGCCGCGACGCCGCGCTCCAGGGTGCCGAGCCATGCCTGCTCGAATTTCCGCTGCGATTCGGTGAGGTAGCGGAAGCGCGGCTGCGCGGCGAGGTGGCGGGACTCCTTCTGGTAGATGGCGACGGCGGCGCGGTGCCGGTCGATCTCCCGGAAGGACTCGGTGACCAGGGCCTCGATGGTCTGCCGGGGGTCGAGCCCGGCGGCGAGCACGGCGTCGTACCCGGCCCAGAGCTCGTCGAGGAAGGCGGTCAGGATCTCGTCGAGCATCGACTCCTTGGAGTCGAAGTGGTAATAGAGGCTGCCCGCGAGCATGCCCGCCTCGTCGGCGATCCGGCGGACGGTGGTGGCGTTGTAGCCCTGCGCGGCGAAGACCTCGGCGGCGGTCGCGAGCAGTTCCCCGCGCCGCTCGGGCGAGGGGGTCACGGTGGGTTTCTTCTTGCTGTTCGGCACTCCCCCATTCTCGTCCCCCGGCCTCGTCGCTCACGCATGCTGGCTGCTGACCGGCACGCACTCGCCGGTCATGTACGAGGAGTAGCCGCTGGCCAGGAAGACGATCACGTTGGCGACCTCCCAGGGTTCGGCGTACCGGCCGAACGCCTCCCGCTCGGTGAGCTCGGCGAGCAGTTCGGGCG
This sequence comes from Streptomyces sp. NPDC050617, assembly GCF_040654795.1. Lineage (NCBI taxonomy): Bacteria > Bacillati > Actinomycetota > Actinomycetes > Kitasatosporales > Streptomycetaceae > Streptomyces > Streptomyces sp. NPDC050617. Next base: position 11,265 of record NZ_JBFAIS010000034.1, read on the forward strand.
TGGTGACCTTCACGAGGTGCGGGTGCATGGCGAGGCTGGGGGCGACGGCGTTGACGCGCACGCCGTAGTCGGCGGCCTCGACAGCCGCGCAGCGGGTGAGGGCCATCACCCCGGCCTTGGCGGCGGCGTAGTGCGCCTGGCCGCGCTGGGCGCGCCAGCCGACGACGGAGGAGTTGTTGACGATGGCGCCGCCGCGGCCGGACGCCCGCATGCGGCGCAGGGCGGCGCGGGTGCAGCGGAACGTGGAGTTCAGGGTGGTGTCGAGGACCTTGTCCCACTGGTCGTCGGTCATCTCGACGAGGTCGGCGGTGCCGCCGAGCCCGGCGTTGTTGACGACGATGTCGAGGTGTCCGTGCCGCTCCTCGGCGAGGTCGAAGAGCGCCGCGACCTGGGCCTCGTCGGTGACGTCGCAGGGCAGTGAGGCGACGCTGTCCGCGCCGAACTCCTCGGCGAGCGCGGCCGTGGACTCGGCGAGCCGGCGGGCGTGCAGGTCGCCGAGGACGACGCGGGCGCCTTCCTGGAGGAACTTGCGGGCGGTGGCCCCGCCGATGCCGGCCCCGGCGGCGGCGGTGACGACCGCGCCGCGGCCCGCGAGCAGTCCGTGGCCGGGGACGTACGGCACGGGGGCGCGGGATTCCTCGACGCTGCTCATGGCGTTACGTTAACCTACCAAACACTTGTTAGGGAAGGAGTCGCCGATGACCGCCGCCCACGACGAACCCCATGACACGCCCCATGAAGAGACGGTGCGCTACGAGGTGAGCGGCCCGGTCGCCACCGTCACCATGAACCGGCCCGCCTACCGCAACGCCCAGAACTCCGCGATGACGTACGCGCTGGACCGCGCCCTCTACCGCGCCGCCGACGACGACACGGTCAAGGTCGTCGTCCTCGCCGGGGCCGGCGAGCACTTCAGCGCCGGGCACGACATCGGCACCCCCGAGCGCGACGCCCATCTCCCCTTCGACCGCAAGGCCGGGCTGTGGTGGGACCACTCGGACAAGGCGGGCGCGGAGAGCCGCTTCGCGCGCGAGTCCGAGGTGTATCTGGGCATGTGCCGGCGGTGGCGCGAGCTGCCGAAGCCGGTCATCGCGTCCGTTCAAGGGGCGTGCGTGGCGGGCGGGTTGATGCTGGCGTGGGTCTGCGATCTGATCGTCGCCTCCGAGGACGCGTTCTTCGCGGACCCGGTCGTGCGGATGGGCATCCCCGGCGTCGAGTACTTCGCGCACCCGTGGGTCATGCCGCCGAGGATCGCCAAGGAGTTCCTGTTCACCGGCGAGCGGATGAGCGCCCGGCGCGCGTACGAGGTGGGGATGGTCAACCGCGTCGTGCCGCGGGCCGAACTCACCGTCCGTACGGGCGAATTGGCGGCCCGTATCGCCGACATGCCGCGCATGGGGCTCGCGCTCACCAAGCGCGCCGTCAACCAGGCCGAGGACCTCCAGGGCCTGCACACGGGGCTGGACTCCGTCTTCGGCCTGCACCACCTCGCGCACGCGCACAACGCGGAGACCGCGGCCGACCCGCTGGGCGGCATGGACGTGCGCGCCATGAAGAAGGCGGGCTCCTGATGGATCTCGACTTCGGCGCCGAGGAGGACGCGTTCCGGGCCGAGGCCCGGCAGTGGCTCGCCGGGCACGTGCCGGCCGTGCCGCTGCCCTCGCTGGAGACGCGCGAGGGGTTCGCGGCCCACCGGGAGTGGGAGCGGACGCTGCACGCGGACCGCTGGTCGGCGGTCTCGTGGCCCGAGGAGTACGGGGGCCGGGCCGCCTCGGTCCTTCAGTGGCTGGTCTTCGAGGAGGAGTACTACGCGGCGGGCGCGCCCGGCCGCGTCAGCCAGAACGGCATCAGCCTCCTCGCGCCCACCCTCTTCGAGCACGGCACCGAGGAGCAGCGCGCCCGCGTGCTGCCCGCGATGGCGAGCGGCGAGCGGATCTGGGCGCAGGCGTGGTCCGAGCCGGAGGCCGGGTCCGACCTGGCCTCGCTGCGGTCCACGGCCACGCGGGTGGACGGCGGCTGGCTGCTCGGCGGGCTGAAGACCTGGTCGTCGCGGGCCGCCTTCGCCGACGCCGCCTTCGGCCTGTTCCGCAGCCACCCCGACGCGGACCGGCCGCACCGCGGGCTCACGTACGCGATGTTCCCGCTGGATGCGGAGGGCGTGACGGTGCGACCCATCGGCCGCCTCGACGGGAAGCCCGCGTTCGCCGAACTGTCGCTGGAGCGGGTCTTCGTGCCCGACGAGGACGTCATCGGCGAACCGGGCCAGGGCTGGCGCGTGGCGATGAGCACGGCGGGCAACGAACGGGGGCTGACGCTGCGCAGTCCTGGGCGGTTCACGGCCGCCGCCGGACGCCTCGTCGGCCTGTGGCGGGAGAGCGCGGACACGGGGGTTCCGGCGCTGCGCGACCGGGTCGCGGACGCCGTGATCGGCGCCCGCGCGTATCAGCTGTTCACGTACGCCAACGCCTCGCGCATCGCGGCGGGGGGCGCGATCGGGGCCGAGTCGAGTCTGAACAAGGTGTTCTGGTCCGAGCTGGACATCGCGCTGCACGAGTGCGCGCTGGACCTGCTCGGGCCGCTCGGCGAGCTGGCGGAGGGCGCCGAGGACGCGCCCGCGCACGGGAGTTGGGCGGACGGCTACACCTTCTCGCTCGCCGGTCCGATCTACGCGGGCACCAATGAGATCCAGCGGGACATCATCGCCGAGCGGTTGCTGGGCCTGCCGAAGGGACGCCGGTCGTGAGGTTCCTCCTGGACGACGAGCAGACCGAGTTCGGCCGCACGCTGGACCGGATGCTGTCGGCGGCCGACACGCCGTCGGCGGTACGGGCCTGGGCGGCGGGCGATCACGGGCCGGGCCGGGCGCTGCACGGCCGGCTCGCCGAGGCGGGGGTGTTCGCGCTGGCGGTGCCGGAGGCGTACGGCGGCGTGGGGCCGCTGCCCGTCGAACTCGCCGTGTCCTTCGTGGAGTTGGGGCGGCATGCCGTGCCGGGTCCGCTGGTGGAGACGGTCGCGGCGGCCGCGCTCTTCGGCCGGCTGGCGCGGGAGGGCGAGGCGGCGGGGGCGAAGGAGTGGCTGCCGCGGCTGGCGGACGGCCGGGCGGCGGTGTCGCTCGCGGTGCCGGGGCAGAGTCCGTACGCGCTGGACGCCGACGCGGCCGACGCGGTCTTCGCCGTGACGGCGGCGGACGAGCTGCGGCGGTGCGGCGGGCACGGCCCCGTACAGCCGTCCCTCGATCCCGCCCGGCGTCTCGCGCGGCCTCATCCGGCGGGCGAGGCGGTGGCGAGCGGGCTCGCGGTGCGGGCGGCGGCGCATCACGCGGCCGACTGGGCGGCCTTCGCGACCGCCGCGCAGGCGCTGGGCACGGGGCTGGCGCTGTTGGAGCAGACGGTCGCGTATGTGCGGCAGCGGACGCAGTTCGGTGCGGCGATCGGCTCGTTCCAGGCGGTCAAGCACCGGCTGGCGGACACGCTGGTCGGGCTGGAGTTCGCCCGGCCGCTGGTCTTCGGGGCGGCGGTGGCGCTGGGGTCGGGGGCGGCGAGCGCCGGGGCCGAGATCGCGGCGGCGAAGGTCGCGGCGGGCGAGGCGGCGTACGCGGCGGCCCGTACCGCGCTCCAGCTGCACGGGGCGATCGGCTACACCGCCGAGCTGGATCTGTCGCTGTGGATCGGGAAGGCGCGGGCGCTGCGGTCGGCCTGGGGGACGCCCGCGGAGTGCCGGGCGCGGGCGCTGGACATATTTCACGAGTAAAATACCTGCTAACGTTATATGTATGGCGAAGCACGCGAAGCATCGGAGAACCCTCAAGGAGCCCTCACCGTCCACCCCGGCACGCGGCGTCCGCGTACGCCCGCTGCCCGTCCGCAGCGCGGTACGGCTGAACCGCGCCGCGGACATCTGGCACAAATCCGCGCTCAGCGCGGGCGTCGCGATGGCGATCCCGAATCTGACGCTGCTCGCCACCGGCCATCTCCAGTTCGCCCTGTACACCTCCGCCGGGGCGCTCTGCGCGCTCTACGGCCACGCGCAGCCGTACGCGGCCCGCGCCCGTACCCTCGCCTGGGTCGTGCTCGGCATGGTCGCGAGCGTGGCCGTCGCCCTGGTCAGCTCGTCCCTGATCACCTCCGCGCCGCTGCTCGTGCTGATCGCCTCGCTGCTCGCCGCCCTGCACAAGATGGTCTGCGACGCCACGCTGATCGGGCCGCCCGGCAACATCATCGTGACCTTCGTGACGGCCAGCGCCTTCTTCGTGCCGCAGCACATCGGGGACGTCCCCTTCCACCTGGGCATCGTGCTCGCCTGCGGGGCCCTGTCGTGGCTGGTGTGCATGGCGCCCGCGCTGGTCCGGCCGCGCGGGCCCGAGCGCATCCTGACCGCCCGCGCACTGGAGGCCGCGGCCCGCGCGCTGCGGGCCGAACCGGGCGCGGGCCGCGGCCCTCGGCACGCCACCGCCACGGCCGTCAACGCGGCCTGGCACGCCCTCTTCCTCGTCCGGGACCGCGACGTGAAGCTGGAGCGGCTGCTGATCCGGGCCGAGTCCACGCTCGCCGTCGCGCCCGGCGCCGACGAGGCGGGCCGGTTCGAGATCTGGGCGCGGGACCTGCGCAAGGGCCGGCCGCTGCCGCTGGTCGCGCTGACGCCCGCGCAACGCGCCGAGCTGCTCGGCGTCGGCGCGGACGGCGACCGGCACGCGCCCCGCCGCCCCTCCCCCGACCGGCCGCGCGGCTTCGGCGCCGTACTGCGCCGGCTCCGGCCGGGCTCCCCGCTGCTGCCGATCGGCGCGCGGGTCGCGGCGGGGTGCGCCGTGGCGGGCTGGGCCTCGATGGCGGTGGGCGTCGGCCACCCGTACTGGGCGGTGGTCACCGCCGCCGCGGTCTTCCAGGCCAACACCACCCTCACCTGGAACCGGGCGCTCCAGCGGACCCTCGGCAACTTCCTCGGGCTGCTGCTGTTCACCGCGCTGCTGCCGCTCATCCGCACCGGGCACCTCACGATGGTCCTCCTGGCGCTCGTCTTCCAGATCTGCGCGGAGGCGTTCATCTCCCGCAACTACTGGCTCGGCAGCGTCTGCGTGACCCCGATGGCACTGCTGCTCACCGAGTTCGCCAACAACCTCCCGGCCTCACGGCTCATCGCCGACCGCTGGATCGACACGGTCGTCGGCGCCGTGGTCGGGGTGCTGGCCTGCGTACTGGTCACCAACCGGCGCGCCACCGACCGGATCGAGTCCGCCCTGCGCCACGTCTCCGAAGCACGCGAGTCGGCCGTGCGGCTGCTCGCCACCTCACACGACCACCACGAGGCGGGCTGGGCCCGCGACCGCCTCGCGGCCGCGCTCATCGAACTGCGCGAGGCCGTGGACGTCGCCTCCGGCGAGTGGTGGCAACGCGCCCTCCCCGAGGAGCGGGTGGCCCTCGCGGAACAGGAAGGCCACCGCACCCTGGCCTCCCTCGTCCGCCGGCTGTCCGCCCCGGTGATGGCGGCTTGAGCCGTCATCATCTGACACGACGACAGCCCCGGCGGGCCCCAGGCGTTCCCGCGGGCCGCTCGGTGGCAGCTCCTCCTTCCGGCAAGCGGCAGAATTGGGCGGACTGTGAGCGGAGAGGACCGACATCGTGGCCGAAGACGCCAAGGACACCGCGGGCGCTGACAACGTCGACCGCGCCGATCACGCCAACGACACTGTCGCGCGGGTGGTGCGCGAGTGGCAGCGGGTGCACCCCGGCATCGACACCTCCCCGATGGCCGTGATCGGCCGGCTCAACCGCTGTTCCGCGCTGCTGCGACAGGCCACCGACGCCCCGCTGGTGCGGGAGGGGCTCACCCGTCCGGAGTTCGACATCCTCGGCACGCTGCGCCGTACGGGCCGCGAGCTGACGCCGGGGCAGCTGGCGCGCGAGACCTTCGCCTCAGGGGCGGCGGTGACCAAGCGGCTGCGCGTGCTGGAACAGCGCGGCCTCGTCGCCCGCCGACCCGACGTCCGGGACCGCCGCGTCGCCCATCTCTCGCTCACCGAGGAGGGCCGCGCCCTCATCGACCGGCTCCTGCCGGACCAGCTCGGTTACGAGTCGGCCCTGCTCTCCGGGGTCGCCCCGGAGCGCCAGGCCGCCCTCGCGAAGACCCTCGGCGAGCTGCTCGTCCTGCTGGAGGGGCGACTCGGCGGTCTTCAGCCCTGAACGGCGCGCGGTGCGCGGGGGCGGGAGAGCGGGGCCGTCGGGTTCCGGTCATGGTCGCGGTTTCCCGCCCGTATCCGATCCGCCGCTGTTCTTCCGCGCGTGCGTGCCGCCTCCGGCGGCGGCCATCGTGCCGAATTGGCCGGTACGGGCCCCGAAGCGCCGCGAGTAGCACGCCCTATCAATGTGTCAACGGGGCGCGCATTCACTATCGGGTGAACATCTTGAGAGGGTTCCTCCGGGCGCTCCGGTCACTTTCCGGTCATCGAGCATCCACTTCCGGCAGGCGTTCTCAAGGTCATTGTCAGCTTCGCTCCGGCGCTGTCATGCGCCTTCCGTAAATCCTCTACTCCGCAGACCCGGTGGGGCGACTTGGCGCTAACATCGATTGCATGGATCTCACGTCAGAGGGTGACACGCTGTGTCTCAACAGGGACGCACCTTGGGACTCGTTCGACTCCCAGTCATACATGCAGCACAACTACAGTGCGCTGCGCACGGACGACGAAGAGATCATCAATGTCGTAAGAGACTACTTCTCCGATCACTTCCGAACGAACCCGGAACGGCCGGTTTCGGGCATCGATGTGGGTGCAGGGGCCAATCTCTATCCCGCGTTCTCGCTCCTGCCGTGGTGTGACCAGATCACCCTGTACGAGCGATCGGCGCAAAACGCCGCCTGGCTGCGGAACCAGGTTCCTCGGTACGACGACAGCTGGGCCCCCTTCTGGCAAGTGCTGTGCAAAGAAGAGGAATATCAGGACATCACCGACCCGCGGGCGCGCTTCAAGCACTCCGTGACCGTCGAGGAAGGCGACCTGTTCCGGCTGCCCGAGCGGCTGCGGAATCAGGGGGTCGGGACGATGTTCTTCGTCGCGGAATCGCTGTCGACCTCCCACCGGGAGTTCGAGGGCGCGGTGGCCGCGTTCATCGGATCGCTGGCGCCCGGCGCGCCGTTCGCCGCCGCGTTCATGGAGAACTCGGGCGGCTACTGGGTCGGCGACGACCTGTTCCCCGCCTGCGAGGTCGGCAGCGCGGAGGTCGAGGCCAGTCTGGACCCGCACGCCACGGTCAAGACGCTGAGGCGGTTCGGGCTGCCCGAGGGCCCGGTGCGCGAGGGGTACACCGGCATGATCCTGGCCTGCGGCCGGCGCGACCCGGCCTGACCATTCCGCACGCGGACGCTCTCATCCAAGGGGTACGGGATGCGCATCCAGCCACGACAGCACCTGCTGGAGATCTGGCAGGCCATCGCCCGGCATTCGTTTCCCGACGGCAGTTGGCAATGGGGCGAGCGGGGCGGTGCGAGCAGCGTCGCCGACGCGGAGCATCTGCTGTGCCTGCTCTATCCGGCGACCGAGATCCCGGCCTTCCGGCTGGACGCGCCGAATGAGACCACGGACGACGCCCTGCGCGCCCTGCGGAAAGCGGGAACCCGCGAGGACATTCCCTGCAAACTGATCACCGCACTCACCGAGTTCATGGACGCGCACACCGCCGGGGATTCGGGCCCCAGCTTCGCCGGCGGATATTATTTCGACTCGCAGGACCCGAATGAGGAATTGACGCCGGAGCAGCGGGCGCTCGGCGTGGTGGATTCCTATTCCATGTCGATCACGCTGGCGCTGGCGACGCTCGGATTCCTCAAGGTCTACGCCCGGGAACCGCGGCGCAAAGACGTGGAGGAAATGGCGCTCGAATTGGAGGCGGCCACCCGGAAGCGGCTGACCGCTGCCATGGTCAGTCTGCTGCGGTGTTTCACCGTCAATCTCTTCGACGCCGAATCCGAGCAGGGCGTCGCGCTGTGCGACCGGGTGAACCAGGAGCACCTTTCCCGGCGTTCCGTGGTACAGCAGCTCCAGCGCGAGCTGAAACCGATCCGGGCCGCGATCCGGGAATACGTCGATCTCGGCATCAATGTCGTGGGAGACCTCGGCAACGAGAATCTGCTGTTCGAGTGCGGCTGGTCGTGGGGCGTGGTGCAGGACGCTCCGCCGATCGACACCACCGCGCCCATCGGCGCCCAGCCCAAGGGCGTCGCGCGGCCGTCGCCCTATCTGTACTTCACGGTGGTCGCGCTCGACGGCATCGCGGACCTGTTCTCCAACCGGACGCTGACGCTGGGCCTGCTCAACACGGAGCAGCAGCGGCTGGCGGAGGCGCTCCGGCTGCGCTGGGAGATCACCCAGCAGTACTGGTCGAAGATCGCCCGGTTCGGCGAGGGCCGCTGGCCCCTGGAGGACGTCCCCTGGCAGACGGGCGGTCAGTACCTGGAGTCGGACTACTTCAGCCTCTCGGTGGCGGCCATCCTGGTCCAGGACCTGTTCCGCCGCCGGGCCACGGACGACGACCTCACCCGGACCGTGGCGGTCATGGAGGAGCTGGCCTCGCGAGCCAAGATCACCCGGCGGATGACGCGCGACGACCCCGCGGTGGAGCTGCATAATCCGGGCATCAGGCTGCCGCTGCTGGGCAGCGAGAGCCTGGGGCCGGCCATGCAGTGGTCGATGTCCGACTTCCCGGCGCAGTTGCTCAAGCGCACGATCCAGCTGTGCAGCCTCTCCCGGAACATCGGCTCGCACGACCGGCTGCTGCGGCTGGCGGAGCAGATCCTGGACCATCTCTGGGAGCGGCGCATTCCCTCGGGCGCGGGCGCGAAGCTGTGGGACAACGTGCACGCCGTGTGCCCGGATTCGCCGCCGACCGCGTCGCCGCTGTCCTGGACCATCACCGAACGCATAGTCGAATGCATGACCGCGGCCACCGGCCTGTACCGTCAACCTCCCATCCGCAGCGCGGAATTGAACAGCATGGCGACGGCTCTGCTCAGCGAGGCCGGCCATCTCTTCGGGAACGAAATGCTGGAAGCCGCCTCCTGCGAGGACACCTCGCGGGAGATCCGGCTCAAAACCGTGGAGCTCCAGTTGCGCAGAGCGCGGCAGATCGTGGACGACCGGCCGGGCACCGCGTGCGCGCTGGCCCTGGACGTACTGGGCCAGCTCGACGAATTGGTCGTCGCCCGGCGCGCCGGGTCGAGAGGGGTGTGAGGCGTGCTCGTCTTCGCCGCCTCCGACAAAGGGGGCACCGGCCGCTCGGTCACCAGCGCCAATCTCGCCTATCGGCGCGCGCTGCGCGGCGACGACGTCTGCTATCTCGATTTCGACTTCGGCTCCCCCACCGCCGCGGCCGTCTTCGACGTCCCCGGCTCGCTGCGCGGCGTCGAGCGCGGCGGGCTGCACTCCTACCTCCAGGGAAAGGTCGCCGAGCCGCACCGGATCGACGTCTGGGCGGACACCGACAACGAGGCGCTGCGACAGCGCCCCACGGGCTCGGGCCAGCTGGTGCTGGTGCCGGGAGACCGCAGCGGCGGCGAGTTCGCTACCAACCGCGACGCCGTGCGCCGCTGCGTCAGCCTCTTCCTGCGGCTGGAGGAGGAGTTCGACGTGATCCTCGTGGATCTGAGCGCGGGCCGCTCGTACGCGGTCGACATGGCGCTCGACGCGACCTCGCAGCCCGAGACGCGGGAGCTGCTGGTGCGCTGGCTGATCTTCCACCGCTGGACCCGGCAGCACATCATCGCCGCGTCCGGGCTGGTCTTCGGCGACCGGGGAGTGGTAGCCGGCGGCGTGGCGCGCGGGCACGACAAGGCGCGGCTGCTGTCCTCCATCCGGTTCGTACGGGCCGCCGTGCCCGACCCGGAGTCCCCGCTGCTGGCGCATGTGCCGGCGCCCCAGTCGGCGTGGCTGCGCAAGTGCGACCAGGACCTCAAGGAGTTCGCCTCGGCCCAGCAGGTGGGCTACAGCCGGGTGCTGAGCACGGTGCCGCTGGAGCCCGTACTCCAGTGGCGGGAGCAGCTGATCACCGATGAGGACGTGCTGGCGAGCAAGGTGGCCAACCGGGCGACCCGCGAGGCGCTGGAGGAGCTGGCGGACAGGCTCTACGACGACGCGGCCTGGGGGGAGCGGTAGTGGATTCCGTGTTCCGCGAGGCGACCGCCGACCCCCGCACCCAGGCGGTGCCGCTCTCCCATGTCTCCATGGAGCTGGGGCATCTGTATATGGAGGACTTCGCGGCGGGCCGTGAGCGGCTGCGCCGTCAGCTCACGCGGGTCAAGCCGTGGGCCGACGCCCTGCACGCGTCGCTCGCGGGCACGGTGCCCAAGGGCCGCCCGCGGGTGAGCAGTTGCTTTCTCGTCGACGACTACTTCAGCCCGTTCTCGACGCCCGCCGAGGTGCTGCCGATGCTGCTCGACGAGGCGCGGCGGGCCGGGCTGACCATCGACTACCTGGCGCGGGAGTCGGCGTGCGCCCGCGCGGGGGGCGTGGAGCCGGCCCGGTCCGTGGAGCCGCGGCTCGTGGAGTCGCCGCCGCCGGGCAGCGACGGCTCGCGGCCGTCCGTACGGCAGGTGGGCTGGCTGGCCAACGGCGAGCGCACCCCGGCGACGGGCTCGCTGGAGGCCATGAGCGGTCTCGCCGCGTGGCAGCCGCCGTCGGAGGTCGGCGCGCGCCGCCACTCGATCTTCGTCGACATCGAGTTATGGGACGGCGACGGCGCGGACCGCACCTGGTCCTGCCCCTTCCTCGCGGCCGTGTGGCAGCTCACGCGGCTGGGGCTGCTCCGGGACCGCGGGGAGCCGGTGCTGCGGCCGAGCCCGTGGAACGGGGAGTTCCCCGAGGAGTGGGCGCAGCTGCCGCCGCTGCTCCAGCTCAACCCGGCCGCCGCGCCGTTCGCCGCCTACCGCACGTACTCCGTGCTGCCCACCCGGTTCCTGCCCGTGGAGCACGCCGTGCACATCGTGCTGGAACGGGTGGTGGTCGAGGAGGCCGTGCTGCGCCAGGTCGCGGAGCGCTCCGCGCGCGAGGGCGTCGAGGTGCCCGCGGAGATCGTGCGGCGGACGTCCTACCACTTCTTCGACGAGCCATGAGCGCCGCGGCGGGGCCGGAGGCCCGGGTCATCGCGTGCGGCGAGGTGCGGACGTGCCTGTTGCAGACCTCCGGGTCCCTCTCGCGGGACGGGTCGGCGCGGCTGCTGCGGCTGCGCCCGGACGAACTGGTGCGCGTCTCGGAGCGCCCGAATCCGTACGCGGTCTCGCCGGACCTGCTCACCGGCGTGGACTGCGCGCTGCCCACCGCGTCGGGCCGCCAGGTGCGCGGCGTCGGCACGGTGGCGGCGCGGGCCGTGCTCACCGGCGGGCGGGTGCTCCAGGCCACGGCGCTGTTCCGGGCCGGAGAGGCGGGCACGGAGCAGCGGATGCCGTGGGGGCACTATCTGGTGCGGCCGGGGGTGGTGGTGCCGGTGGGGCGCCCGTCGGTGCCGGACCTGCGCGACGGCTTCCTGTCCGTCGAGCCGCCGGACCCCGGCACGGTCGATCTCGGCGCCATCGCGGAGCGGCTGCTCACCGATGTGCTGGAGCATCCGCTGCTGGACCGCCGGCCGCCCTTCAAGTCCCGGCGCACCCGGCTGCGATGGGCCGCGGTGTGCTGCACCGAGGGGGACGGCGGCGCGGTCGTCGAGCGGTTCACCGTGGCCGACGACCGGCTGCGGACGCTCTCGCTGCGGCTGCCCGGCCCCGACCCGGCGGCGGCCGCGGCGTTCTGCGAGGACCTCGCCCTGCACGACTGGCTGCTGACGACCCTGGTCACCATGGTCGAGCGCAGCCGCCTGGGGTCGGCCGAGGGTGCGGGGGCCGTGCTGGCCCTGCGCCCCGCGGTCGATCATCTGCTGCACTTGTGGATGCCGAAAGCACGCGTGAACCGACTTCTGGCGCCGCTGTGGGACGCCCTGGAACGGGAGCCCGGCTTCACCCGGCAGTGGCACACCTTGGTCCAGCGCATCCGGGACCAACTGACGCTGCAAGCAATCCCGTTGCTGTGCGACGCCCTGGCCTCCCGCTGACGGGAGCCACGGCACGATCCCCGGGGGGACGACATGGAACGCGATCACGCGATACCACCGTTTCTGTGGAAGGCCGCGATCACGCTCGCCGTCGGCGGCGCGGCCTACCTCATCACCAACGCCACCGGGCAGCCGGAGATCTGGCGGCTGACCATCTCCATCTTCATCGGCGGATCGACCCTGATCATCCAGTACATGGCCGACTTCGACCGCCGGCTGAACGGCGTGGAGTCCTCGCTGGAACGGCACGCGAAGGACATGAAGTCCCTCGTCGACCGGCGGTACTCCAAGATCAGCGAGGCCACCAAGCTGTTCAGCCTGGTGGAGAACTCGCCCCTGCACACCGAATCGGTCGTCCAGCTGGTCAGCAGCGCCGCGAAGATCAAGGCGGAGGGCCCGGACATCGTCGCCACGATCGCCCAGTCGGAGATCACCCGGGTGGGCATGCTGATGGAGGGCCTCGACGCCGGCGAGGCGGTGTACGACGGGGAGGACCACGACTGGCTGCTCGCCCTCACGCAGAGCACCGCCGGCTCCATCGACGCCACGAGCACCTCGGTGGACGTGAACTTCTGGACCACCGAGCTGGGCCGGCGGTATCTGGCGGCGCAGCGGGAGGCCATCAAGCGCGGCGTGCGGGTGCGCCGGCTGTTCATCGTCGACCACCCGGACCTGGTGGACGACGATGCCGTCCGGGAGCTGCGCGTGAGCCACGCGGATCTGGGCGTGGAGGTGCGGGTGCTGCTGATGTCCACGCTGTCGCAGACGCTCAAGCTCGACACGATGTTCGACTTCATCATCTTCGACGACGCGGTCAGCTACGAGGTCAGCGCCGAGCAGGCGCTGGAACCCGTGATCGCCAACACCCGGCTGGTGTTGCGGGACACCCGGGTCGCCCGGCGCGTACAGCGCTTCAACGACCTTTGGGAGGCGGGGTCGGTGACAGGCCATCAACTCGATTGAGGTTCTCGTCGACGTGCCGTCGGCCCGCCGGCACGTCATTCACCCCGTCGGCGCCGGGCAGCGAACTCTCCGAGGGCGTGGGCCCGTTCGAGGGAGGAAGGATGCTGTACATGTCGCACATGAGATCCTCGACGGCCCCGCCGCCGCCGCTGAGGTCGACCTTGACCTCCCAGGACGGCTTGCCGCCCGGCACGTCGTTCCCGGCCGCGGTGCACACCAGCTGGTTGCGGGCGAAGACACCGAGATCGCTCACTTTCATGGGCACTTGCACGCTGACCCGGCCCTTACCGGTGGTGACGTGGACGTCGGCCAACTTCGGCACCGCGGTCCGCATGCCGCGCCGCCGCTCGGCGCCGTTGGGGCCGCCGATCAGCAGGTGCACCGCCTCCTCCGCGCTCACATCGTCGGAGGCGGGCCGGCGGACCGGCCGCATGCCCATGGGCGAGAGGAAGTAGAGCACCGCCTCACGCGCCGAGGCTCCGGGCCGCTTCGCGCCGGTGGCGGGCTGTCCCACGTCGATGACCCCGGTCGGCTCGACGCCGCACCCCGGGACCAGGACGAGCAGCAGCGCCGCGGCCGCCCCGGACCACAGTCTTCTCACGCCGGCTTCCCTCCCCGCCTCAGCGGCAGTTCCACGGTGAACACCGCTCCTCCTTCGGGCCTGTTGGCGGCCCGTACCGTGCCGTCGTGCAGCCGCACGTTCTCCATGGCGATGGCGAGACCGAGCCCGCTGCCCTCCGAGCGGGCCCGCGCGGCGTCCGCCTTGTAGAAGCGGTCGAAGACGTGCGGGAGGACTTCGGGGTCTATGCCGCTGCCGCCGTCGGAGATCTCGATCAGCAGCCGGTCGCCGTCCTCGCGGGGCTCGGTGCGCGCCGTGATCCGCACGGGCGGACCGCCGTGCCGCAGCGCGTTCCCGACCAGGTTGGCGACCACGACGTCGATCCGGCGCGGGTCGATCCTGGCCCGTACGCCCTCGGGCAGATCGGCCGTCACCCGGCCCTCCCAGGCACGCGCCTGGAGCGTCTTGCACACCGCCTCGCGGATGTCCACCTCGTCGAGGTGGAGCGCCGCGGCGCCCGCGTCGAACCGGGACACCTCCATCAAGTCCTCGACCATGCGGGCGAGTTTGCCGGTCTCCTCGGTGATGAGACGCACCGCGTGGCCCGTGTCGGGGTCGAGGTCGCCGGCGTCCTCGTCGAGGACGTCCGTGACGGCGGTCATCGCGGCCAGCGGGGTGCGCAGCTCGTGCGAGACGTCGGCGGCGAAGCGGCGGGCGTTGGCCTCCATCCGGCGCAGCTCGGCGACGTTCTCCTCCAGGGCGGCGGCCATGCCGTTGAACGTCCGTGAGAGGTCGGCGAGTTCGTCCCCGCCGGTCACCTTGAGCCGGGTGTCCAGCTCCCCCTCGGTGATCTTCTGGGTGGCGCGCCGCAGCTCCCGTACGGGTCGCAGCACCCCTTGTGCGGCGAGCAGCGCCGGGATGATGGCGATCGCGAAGGCGGGCAGCGCGCCGCGCTGGGCGGCCTCGACGAGCGCCCCCACGTTGGCTTCCTCGCCGCGCAGCGGCATCCGCGCGTAGACCTCCAGGCCGGACAGTTCCGAAGCGTTGTCGCCGAAGGTGACGGGCAGGCCGATGACGAGCCACGGCTCGCCCCCGTCCTCGACGCGCTGGAAGGCGGACACGCCCTTGCGCACCTTCTCCGCGAGCTTGGGGGGAATCGTGCCGCCCGGGATGTCGTCCACCGCCACGCCCTCGTTCTTGTAGCGGGCGTAGGTGCTCCAGCGCTGGGGCTCCCCAGCCTGGTCGAGGTCGTGGGTGAAGGTGGCCAGCGCCGCCTGGTCGGGCGGGAAGGGGACATCCGGGAGCTGCGAATCGACCCGGGAGCGCAGGGTCTGTACTGCGGTGTCCTGGGTGCGCTTGAGGATCGCGTTACGGGCCTCGCGGAAGGTGAGGGCCGCGGTGGTGAGCGCGCTGAGGGCCGCTACGAGCAGGAAGGCGACCACGAGACGGGCGCGCAGGCCGCGGGCCAGGGAGCGCGGCTTGAACCGGCGCCGGGCGGGCGGGCCGTCCTCGGCGCTCCCGTGCCCGGCGGGCGTACGATCCGAGGCCCCCTCCTCACGGCCGGAGGCCCCCTCCTTACGGTCCGAGGCCCCTTCCTCACCGTCGGGGGCCTTCCGGCCGTCGGGCTCCGAGGACATCACACCGGCCCGAAGCGGTAGCCGAAACCCCGTACGGTCTGGATGTACCGGGGCGAGCGCGAGGAGTCCTCGACCTTGGTCCGCAGCCGCATCACGCAGGCGTCCACCAGCCGGGCGTCGCCGTAGTAGCTGTGCTCCCAGACGTGTTCCAGGAGCTGCTGGCGGCTGAAGACCCGGCCCGGCGCCGCCGACAGGTACAGCAGCAGCTTCAGCTCCGAGGGGGCGAGCGACAGGTCCTTCCCGTGCTTGGCGACCAGCAGTCCGCCGCGGTCGATGGTGAGGTCGCCATGGGTCTCGGCGGCCGGGGGCGCGGCGACGGGGCCCTCGGCGGCGTCGCCGGGCGCGGCGCGGCGCAGCACGGCGCGGATGCGCGCTTCGAGCACCTCGCCGCGGGCGGGCTTGACGATGTAGTCGTCGGCGCCGGCCTCCAGGCCGAGCACGACGTCTATGTCGTCGCCGCGCGCGGTGAGCATGATGATCGGGAGCTGCTGGGTGGCGCGGATGCGGCGGCAGACCTCGAAGCCGCTGCGGTCGGGGAGCATGAGGTCGAGGAGGATGAGGTCGGGCCGGAAGGTCTCCAGCGCGGCGAGCCCGGCGTCGCCGGTCGACGCGGCCTCGACTTCGTGGCCGCGGCGGCGGAGGGTGAGGGTGACCCCTTCCCGTACGGCGCGGTCGTCCTCGATCAGCAGCACGCGTGACATGCGATCAGTATCGATCCGATCGGGCCGTGCTCCCGCACCGGTACCCGCCGATCAGCGGAATTGTCATCGACCGCTCACATTCCCCGGCGTTTGACGGCGGTACGGACCCGCTGACGTGGCGGTACGGGCCCGCCGACAACGCGATGCGGGGGCTCGGGCGGGGGCTACGCGCCCACATGGCGGGCCAGAATCCGGCGGAACTCGTCCTCGAAGGCGTCGTACCCGGCGCGCAGCGCGTCGCCCGG
The DNA here is from genome assembly GCF_040654795.1 of Streptomyces sp. NPDC050617. Classification (NCBI taxonomy): domain Bacteria; kingdom Bacillati; phylum Actinomycetota; class Actinomycetes; order Kitasatosporales; family Streptomycetaceae; genus Streptomyces; species Streptomyces sp. NPDC050617. The sequence goes on from NZ_JBFAIS010000034.1 coordinate 27,438, forward strand.
CCAGCGCGGCGGCAGGAGTTCGGCGGGCAGCACGGGGTCGGCGAGGAGGTGGCGCAGGATGGCGGCGGAGACGGTGAACCGCTCCGCGAGCGCGTGCGCGCCGGTCAGCGCCCGCTGGAGGGCCCGGGCCCGCCGCTCCCAGCCGTCGAGGTCCCACAGGGCGGCGGCCAGCTCCGCCGGGCGGCCGGATTCGGGGGCGCCGGTCAGCAGGGTGCACTGGGCGAGGACGACGGGCGGCCGGTCCCGTACGAGGTTGGCGGGGCGCAGCCACGTGCCTTCGCGGAGTTCGGCGAGGCGCAGGGCGGTCATGGCCTGGCGGAGCGCGGTGCGCTCGGCGGCGGGGCGGCGCTCGGCGGTGACGACGGCGATCTCCCAGCCGCCGTCCCAGCGGCGGGTGCGGGGGGCGCGGCTGTCGTCCTGGCGGGCCTGGCGGGCGAGCAGCCGGTCGGTGAGCCGGTACGCGCCGTCGTGCTGGGCGAGGTCTCCGGCGGCGACCATGCGGGTCAGCGCGGTGCGGACGGTGCCCTCGGCGATGCCGAAGAGGTCGCCGACGCGCACCAGGGCACGGGCCGGGAGGGTCGGCGGGTGGTGGCCCAGCAGGGTGGAGAGCACGATCGAGCGGGCGGTGAGCGGCCGGAGGGCGAGGGGTCCGGCGACGCCGGGGTCGGCGGTGCTGAGGTCGGCGGTACGCGGCTCCGCGCCGCCCGGTTCGGTGTCGTCCATGGCTGGCCACACCCTATCCATTACAGTTCCCCATCACGCATCATGCAACTGTAATACCGGCACGACGCCCGGACCGGGACCGCCCCGGACCAGGACCGACCCGGACCCGTCTACCGCACAGGCCCGTACCGCCCCAGCCGCACCGCCCGGAGGTCGCCGTGAGCGCCACCCACGAAGTTCTCAACCAGGCCCCGCCCCTGACCGGCTCCAGCACGGCCGACGACGCGGCGCTCCTCGAAGCCCTGCGGCGGGACGGCGGGGCGTGGGGCGAGGCGGAGGTCCGCGCGCTCGGGGCGCGCGCCGGGTCGCCCGAGGTGCAGGACTGGGCCCGGATGGCGGAAGCCTCGCCGCCCGTGCTGCACACCCACGACCGCTACGGGCACCGCGTCGACGAGGTCGAGTTCCACCCGGCCTGGCACCGGCTGATGGCCGCCGCCGTGGAGAGCGGCCAGCACGCCGCCGCCTGGGCGGAGTCCCGGCCCGGCGCGCATCTGGTGCGGGCCGCGAAGTTCTACGCCTGGGCCCAGGCCGAGCCCGGCCACGGCTGCCCGATCTCCATGACGTACGCGGCCGTGCCCGCGCTGCGCGCGCAGCCGGAGCTCGCCGCCGCGTACGAACCGCTCCTCTCCGCCACCGTGTACGACGCCGCGCCGCGCCCGCCGCTGACCAAGCGGGGGCTGATCGCGGGCATGTCGATGACGGAGAAGCAGGGCGGCTCGGACGTACGGGCCAACACCACGGCGGCCGTGCCGGCGGGCGACGGCTCGTATCTGCTCACCGGGCACAAGTGGTTCACGTCCGCGCCGATGAGCGATGTGTTCCTGGTGCTGGCGCAGGCGCCGGAGGGGCTGACGTGTTTCCTGCTGCCGCGGCTGCTGCCGGACGGCACGCGCAACGCGATGCGGCTGATGCGGCTCAAGGACAAGCTCGGCAACCGGTCGAACGCGTCCGCCGAGATCGAGTACGAGCAGGCCGTGGCGTGGCCGGTCGGCGAGCCGGGCCGGGGGGTGCGCACGATCGTCGAGATGGTCAACATGACGCGCCTGGACTGCGTGCTGGGGTCGGCGGCGGGGATGCGCGCCGGGCTGCGGCAGGCGCTGCACCACGCGGCGCACCGGCGCGCGTTCGGCGCGGAGCTGATCGACCAGCCGCTGATGCGCGCCGTCCTCGCGGACCTGGCGGTGGAGTCGGAGGCCGCGACGGTGCTGGGGATGCGGCTGGCGGCGGCGCTGGACCGGTCCGAGGCGGGCGACGCGGCGGAGTCGGCGCTGCGGCGGCTCGCGCTGGCGGCGGGCAAGTACTGGGTGTGCAAGCGGGGCAGCGCGCACGCGGCCGAGGCGCTGGAGTGCCTGGGCGGCAACGGCTATGTCGAGGAGTCGGGGATGCCGCGGCTGTACCGGGAGGCGCCGCTGCTCTCCATCTGGGAGGGGTCCGGCAATGTCGCGGCCCTCGACGTGCTGCGGGCGCTCGCCAAGGAGCCGGCGGCGCTGGACGCCTTCTTCGCCGAGGTCGACGCGGCGGCGGGCGCGGACGCCCGGCTCGACGCGGCGGTGGCGCGGGTGCGCAAGCTGCTCGGGGAGCTGTCCGATCCGGGGCGGGCCCAGCTGCTGGCGCGCCGGCTGGCGGAGCAGCTCACCCTCGTGCTCCAGGGCAGCCTGCTGGTGCGGCACAGCCCGCCGGCCGTCGCGGACGCCTTCTGCGCCTCGCGGCTCGGCGGCGACTGGGGGCACGCGTTCGGGACGCTGCCGACGGGCGTGGACCTCGGTCCGGTGCTGGAGCGGGCGGTCGCGGAGGGGGCGCGGTGAGCGTCCGCGTCGAGCGGGCGGGAAACGTCACCACGGTCGTCCTCGCCCGGCCCGAGGTCCGCAACGCCGTGGACGGGCCGACCGCCGCCGCGCTCGCCGACGCCTTCCGCGCGTTCGAGGCGGACGAGAGGGCGCGGGCGGCCGTGCTGTGGGGCGAGGGCGGTACGTTCTGCGCGGGCGCCGACCTCAAGGCGATGGGCTCCGAGCGCGCCAACCGCGTCGCGGCGGACGGCGACGGGCCGATGGGGCCCACCCGGATGCGGCTGACGAAGCCGGTGGTCGCGGCGGTCAGCGGCCACGCGGTGGCGGGCGGGCTGGAGTTGGCGCTCTGGTGCGATCTGCGGGTGGCCGAGGAGGACGCGGTCTTCGGCGTGTTCTGCCGCCGCTGGGGCGTGCCGCTGATCGACGGCGGCACGGTGCGGCTGCCCCGTCTGATCGGCGCGAGCCGGGCGATGGACCTGGTGCTGACGGGCCGCCCGGTGCCGGCCGCCGAGGCGTACGAGATGGGGCTCGCCAACCGGCTCGTGTCGCCGGGGCGCGCCCGCGCCGAGGCCGAGCGGCTCGCGGCCGAGATCGGCCGCTTCCCGCAGACGTGCCTGCGCGGCGACCGCGCATCCCTGCTGGAACAGGAGGGGGCGCCGCTCGACGCGGCCATGGCGGTGGAATTCGATTACGGAGTACGGGCGTTGGGCGAGGCCGCCGAGGGGGCCGCCCGGTTCGCCGCGGGCGCGGGGCGGCACGGGGACTTCACGGACCTTTGAGACGCGGGGCGATCCAAACCCGGAACGGCCGCAACGGCCCGTCTTTCAGCCCATCGGAGGAATCCGGCTGCTCCGGAGACTGATCAACAGCCGTGCCGCGCACCATCCTTGATGTGAGTGCATGGCTTCGAGCAGGACGTTCGGGCATCGTGGCGGCGGTGGCGGTGCTGGCCACGGCGGGGATGGGCACGGGGGCGGGCGAGGGCGCGCCGGCCGGCCCGGCCGCCGTGGTGCGCGGCCCTGCGGACGACGGGGCGCGCAGCCACGTCGCGGGCGGGGCCCGGGGCATGCCTCCCCCCGGCCCGCGCGAGCAGCCGGCGCGCGGTCACCACGGCTTCCCGCCCCGGCCGCGCCTCTCGCACGGCGGGCCCTCGGTCTCCGTGTCGGGGAACGGCTCCTCGGTCTCCGTGTCAGGGGGCGGGTCCTCCGTCTCCGTATCGGGGGGCGGTTCCTCCGTCTCCGCTTCCAGCGACGGCTCGTCCGCGTCGGCGACCGTGCGGGGGCCCGGCGGCTGCGTCCGGGCGCAGGCGGGGGCCGGGGGGTCCTGGGCGGTGGTCGGCCGCTCGTGCCGCGCCGCCGCGCCGAGACCGCCGAAGCGGCCCGTGCCGCCCAAGCCTCGGCCACCCGAGCCCCGGCCGCCCGGACCGGCGCCCGCGCACCCCGCACCGCCGAGACACCCGGACCCCACGCCCGTACCGACGGAACCGGCGCCTGTGCCGCCGTCGACGTCGCCCGCTCCCCCGCCGTCGCCGACGGCGCGGCCGCCCGCCGGCTCCGCCGAGCCGACGCCCGCCCGTCTCGCGCAGCGCGCCTATCACCGGTCCGTGCACAAGCGGACGGCGGGCGGTCAGTCGATGGTCACGTTCGCCCTGCTGATCATGGGTCCGGCCGTGCTCGCCGCCGCGATGCTGCGGCCGCGCTCGGGCGGCGGCCGCGACCGCTGACGCGTCGCGCGCCGCCCGGATTCCCGTTCGTCCTTCGGAGGTTCCCTTGTCGGAGTGGCTGGTCCTGACCCTGGCGATGGCCGCCGCGTGCGCCGTGGTCCTGACGATCACGGTGCTCAGGCAGCGCAGAGTCGGCGACGACGACGATCCGAGCGAGACGCCCGACGTCATCGAGTACATGACCATGATGGTCGGCGTGGTCTATGCCATCGTGCTCGGCCTGGCCATCGCCGGCGTGTGGGAGGCGCGGACCGCGGCGCAGGACGGGGTGCGCGTCGAGGCGCAGGCGCTGCACGAGGTGAGCGAGCGGGTCCAGGCGTACGCGCCGACGGCCCGTGACACCACGCGCAAGGACGTGCACGCGTACGTCAGTCATGTGGTGCACAAGGAGTGGCCGGAGATGCTGGACTCGGGCCGGCTGTCCGACCGCGGCGCCGAGCTGCTGGCGAAGGTGCGTGAGGACGTGACCTCGTACGTACCGCGCGACGACCACGAGAACCAGTCGTACCAGCCGCTGCTGGACCAGGTCGGCGCGGTGGACGACGCGCGGGGCGAGCGGGCGCACAACGCCGGGGACACGATGCCCGGCGTGGTGTGGTTCGGGCTGATCGTCGGGGCGGTGGTGGCCGTGGGGCTGATCTTCACCTTGCAGATCCGGCGTTCTGGGCGGGAGTTGCTGCTGGCCGGGATCTACAGCGCGCTCATCGCCTTCCTGCTCTTTCTGATCTGGGACTTCGACTCGCCGTTCGGCCACGCGGTGGGCGATGCGACGGGCCCGTTCAGGGTCATGTTCGCCGTCTGACGGGCCGCCGTCTGGTCGGCCCTGCCGCGCTGTTCAGCCGGTGGCTCGCCATCTGACGGGCAGGTGCTTGAGCCCGTTCTGGAAGTTGGAGGTCAGCCGGACGGGCTCCCCCGCCCGTTCGAGTCCGGGCAGCCGCTCCAGGGTGGCGCGCAGCATGGCCCGCAGCTGTACGCGCGCGAGGTGCGCGCCCAGGCACAGGTGCGGGCCGTGGCCGAAGCTGACGTGGGGGCCGGGGGCGCGGGTGATGTCGAAGCGGTCGGGGTCGGGGAAGACGGTCTCGTCCCGGTTGGCGGAGGCGTGGTAGACGACGACCTTCTCGCCGCGCCGGATGCGCACGCCGCCCAGCTCGACGTCGCGGGCGGCGGTGCGCCGGAAGTCCATCACGGGCGGCCAGTAGCGCAGCAGTTCCTCGATGGCGGAGTCGGTGAGCGCGGGCTCCCGCACGAACCGCGCGCACTGCTCCGGGTGGTCGAGGAGGGTCAGCAGCGCGCCCGGGATGCCGTTGCGGAGCGTTTCGTTCCCGGCCACCGCGAAGAGGAAGAACATGTTCTCGAACTCCTCGCGGTCCAGCCCGCCCTCCCGCATGTGCGCCATCACGCTGCCGGGCCGGGGCGCCTCGGCCAGCGCGTGCGCGTACGCGAACATGTCGGCGAGCGCCGCGCGCGAGCGGGGGTTGACCGCGGTCCCGTCCGGCCGGGCCCGGAGCGCCGGGCGTACGGCGACGGCCGCGCGCCCCATCCCGCTGAGCTCCTCCGCCACGCCGCCCCCGCCCTGGGATGGGTACGCGGCGTACGTCGCGGATGCCGCGTACTCGTCGTCCTGGTAGCCGATCACCCGGCTGGACCAGTCGAACAGCAGCCGCCGGTCGCGCTCCGGCACCCCCAGGACATGGGCGAGCGTCCACACCGGCAGATCGGCGGCCAGCTCCACATAGTCGGCCTCGCCGCGCGCCGCGACGCCGTCGATCAGCGCGTGCGCCCGCGCCTCGATAACCCCCTCCAGCTCGCGCACGGCGCGCGGGGTGAAGGACGCCGCGACGATCCGCCGCAGCCGCGCGTGTCCGGGCGGGTCCTGATTGAGCATCATGGACCGGACGAACGCCAGGTCGGCGGGGGTGTCGGGGTCGCGGATCTGGGTGGCGCCGAGGTGCGAGGAGTAGTCCTCGGGGGTGCGCAGCACATGCCGGACGTCGGCGTGCCGGAAGACGGCCCAGAACCCGGGGCCGGCCGGCCAGGGGCCGCTGGCGGGCTCCTCGACGCGGCACACCGGGGCCGTGGCCCGCAGCTCGCGGAAGAGGTCGTAGGGCACGCCGCGGGCGTACGTCTCGGGCGCGAACACGTCGTCGGCACTCACGCCGCGACCGTACGGCGTTCCTCGGTGGCCGCGTCAAGGCCACAATGGCGCGATGACGCTGACGAACGAAGCCGCCGACAAGATCCTCGCCGACCATTTCGCCCCGTGGGTGCGGGAGCTGGGGCTGACCGTGACGGAGACGGGCGAGCGCCACGCGGTGCTGCGGCTGCCGTGGTCCGACGCGCTGGCGCGGGAGGGCGGCGCGCTGTCCGGGCAGGCGCTGATGGCCGCCGCCGACACGGCCGCCGTGATCGCGGTGTCGGCCGCCCGCGGCGGGTTCGGGCCGATGACCACCGTCCAGCAGTCGATCACCTTCCAGCGCCCCGTCACCGGCACGGATGTGCTGGTCAGGGCGTGTGTCACCAAGCTCGGGCGGCGGCTGGCGTTCGCCGATATTACGCTGACGACGAAGGGCCGGGACGAGCCGGCCGCGCACGCCTCGAGCGTCTGCGCGATCGCCGGCTGAGCCGTCCGCCGCCCCGTCCGCGGCCGGGGCGGCGGGGCCGGGCCGGGGACGTCCGCGGGCGGTCCCGCGCGGCTGGATCTTTCGCTCGGCCCCCTTGAGCCGATCGCCCGCAATGGCTTAGGTGGTACGGAGCACCACGCCCGGCGGCGACGGAAGTCGCGGCAGCAGCGGACGGAGGCACAGGTCATGCCGCACAGGCAGCACATCGCGCGGGCCGTCACGGAGTCCGAGTCCGAGGAGTTCGTGCACGGCATCTGCTTCAAGACCGGGCCGCCGCGCCGGGTCGGGGTCGAACTCGAATGGCTCCTGCACGACCTGCACGACCCGTTGCGCCCCGTCGCCCCGGCCCGTATGCGGGCCGCCGCCGACCGGGCGCGCGCCCTGCCGCTGAGATCGGCGCTCACCTTCGAGCCCGGCGGCCAGCTGGAGCTCAGCTCGCTGCCCGCCGAGTCCCTCGCCGCCTGCGTCGCGGACACCGCCCGCGACCTCGAGCTCATCAGAGCCGCGCTGGGCGAATTCGGGATCGCGCTCGCCGGACACGGCAAGGACCCCTGGCACACGCCGTGCCGCCTGCTGCGTGAGGCGCGATACGACGCCATGGAGTCCTACTTCGACCGGCGCGGGCCGGCCGGGCGGACCATGATGAGCCGCACCGCGTCGGTGCAGGTCTGCGTGGACGCCGGCCACGAGGAGCCCGGACCGCTCGGCTTCGGGCGGCGCTGGCGGCTGGCTCATCTGCTGGGCGCGGTCCTGGTGGCCGCGTTCGCGAATTCGCCGCTGCATCTGGGCCGTCCGACGGGGTGGCGTTCGGCCCGGCAGGCGACGTGGGCGCAGCTGGACCCCGGCCGCACCCTCGCGCCGCCCGACGACTGCCCCGATCCGCGGGCGGCGTGGACGGCGTACGCGCTCGACGCGCCGGTGATGTGCGTACGGGCCGACGACGGGCCCTGGGAGATGCCCGAGGCGCTGTCCTTCCGCGCCTGGGCACGCGGCGGGCGGCCCCGGCCGCCCACGGAGGACGATCTCGCCTACCACCTGACGACGCTGTTCCCGCCGGTGCGGCCGCGCGGCCACCTCGAACTGCGCATGATCGACGCGCAGCCCGGCGACGACGGCTGGCTGGTGCCGCTCGCCGTGACCGCGGCGCTCTTCGACGACCCGACCGCCGCGGAGACCGCCTACCGGACCGTCAAGCCGCTGGCCGACACGGCCGGTTCGCTGCCCGCGCCGGGCAACCCGCTGTGGCTGGGCGCCGCCCGGCACGGCCTCGCCGACCCCGAGCTGCACGCCGCCGCCGTCGTCTGCTTCGCCGCGGCGGAGGAGGCACTGCCCCGCCTCGGCGCGCCGCGGCAGATACGGCGCGCCGTCGCCGACTTCACCGACCGGTACGTGGCCCGCCGCCGATGTCCGGCCGACGACCTGCTGGAGACCGCCACCGGCGAGGAGATATCCCGATGACCATCCCGGAAACCGACCCCGGCGCGCTGCGGCAGCGCGCCGCGGCGGCGCTGACCGCCGCGCGCGAGCGCACCCGAGTACTGACGGGCTGCGTCGACGAACACGAACTCACCGCCCAGCACTCGCCCTTGATGTCCCCGCTCGTCTGGGACCTGGCCCATATCGGCAACCAGGAGGAGCTGTGGCTGCTGCGGGCCGTCGGCGGGCAGGACGCGCTGCGCCCCGAGATCGACTCCGTGTACGACGCCTTCGAGCACCCGCGCGCCGAGCGGCCCGCGCTGCCGCTGCTGCCGCCCGCCGAGGCGCGCGGCTATGTCGCGGACGTACGCGACCGGGCGCTGGACGTACTGGCGCGGGCGCCGCTGCACGGGCGTCCGCTGCTCGCCGCGGCCTTCGCGTTCGGCATGGTCGCGCAGCACGAGCAGCAGCACGACGAAACGATGCTGATCACCCATCAGCTACGGCGCGGCCCCGCCGCGCTCAGCGCGCCCGAGCCGCCGCGCGCCCCCGCGTCGACGGCGCTGCTGCCGTCCGAAGTGCGGGTGGAGGGCGGCCCGTTCACGATGGGCACGTCCACCGAGCCGTGGGCGCTGGACAATGAGCGCCCCGCCCACCGGCGTTTCGTGCCCGCCTTCCGCATCGACACGCTGCCGGTCGGCAACGGCGCGTATCTGCGCTTCGTCGAGGACGGCGGATACGAGGACCCGCGCTGGTGGCGGCCCGAGGGCTGGGCGCAGGTGCGGCGGCACCGGCTGACCGCGCCCCTGTTCTGGCGGCGCGAGGGGACCGGCTGGGTGCGGCGGCGGTTCGGGGTGGTGGAGCCCGTACCGCTGGACGAGCCGGTGCTGCATGTGAGCTGGTACGAGGCCGACGCGTACGCCCGGTGGGCGGGGCGGCGGCTGCCCACGGAGGCGGAGTGGGAGAAGGCGGCCCGCCACGATCCCCTCACCGGCGGCTCCCGCCGCTATCCGTGGGGGGACGCCGATCCCGGCCCCGAGCACGCGAACCTCGGGCAGCGCCATCTGCGCCCCGCCCCGCTGGGCGCGTACGAGGCGGGCCAGTCGCCGCTGGGCGTGCGGCAGTTGATGGGCGACGTCTGGGAGTGGACGTCCAGCGACTTCCTGCCGTATCCGGGGTTCCGGGCCTTCCCCTACCGGGAGTATTCGGAGGTGTTCTTTGGCGACTCCTACAAGGTGCTGCGCGGCGGCTCCTTCGGCGTCGACGCGGTGGCCTGCCGCGGCACGTTCCGCAACTGGGATCTGCCGGTGCGCCGGCAGATCTTCTCGGGGTTCCGCACGGCTCGCGACGCGGAGGCCGCCTGATGTGCCGTCACCTGGCCTATGTGGGGCCGGACATCGCGCTCGGCGAGGTACTGACGCGGCCCGCGCACTCGCTCCTGCGGCAGTCGTGGGCCCCGCGCCGGCAGCGGTACGGGACCGTGAACGCGGACGGTTTCGGGATCGGCTGGTACGCGCCCGGGGACGCCGTGCCCGCGCGGTACCGCAGATCCGGGCCGATCTGGGCGGACCTGTCGGTCATGGACTTGGCGCGGGTCGTGCGGAGCGGGGCGCTGCTCGGCGCCGTGCGGGACGCGACCGAGGCCGGGGCCGACGGGGAGGCGGCGGTGGCGCCGTTCGCGGACGGGCCGTGGCTGTTCAGCCACAACGGCGCGCTCCTCGGCTGGCCCGACTCCGCCGCGCGGCTCGCGGCGGGGCTGCCCGCCGCCGAACTGCTGGACCTGGCGGCGCGCTGCGACTCCGCGTTCGTGTGGGCGCTCGTACGACACCGGCTGAGCGGCGGGGACACGGCCGCGGAGGCCCTGGCGGAGACGGTCGCGGCGCTCGCCGCGGCCGCCCCCGGCTCGCGCCTGAACCTGCTGCTCACCGACGGCGAGCAGATCACGGCGACGGCGTGGGGCGACACGCTCTGGTATCTGGCCCAGGCCGTCGGCCCGACAGCGGACGGGCCGCGCCGCCGGGTGGTCGTCGCCTCCGAGCCGTACGACGACGATCCGCGCTGGCACGAGGTCCCGGACCGCACCCTGCTCACCGCCTCCCGCACCGAAGTCCTGCTGACCCCGCTCAAGGAGCCCTGCCCGTGAGCCCGTTCGCCCTGACCCGCGCCCTGCCCGCCGACGCCACCGCCGCCGCCCTGCGCGCCGACGTCGCCGCCGGGCTGACCCGCGAGCCCAAGCAGCTCCCGCCGAAGTGGTTCTACGACGCGCGCGGCAGCGAGCTGTTCGATCAGATCACCCGGCTGCCCGCGTACTACCCGACCCGCGCCGAGCGGGAGATCCTCCTCGTCCGCGCCGCCGACATCGCCGCCGCGACCGGCGCCCGCACCCTCGTCGAGCTGGGCTCCGGCTCCTCGGAGAAGACCCGCCACCTGATCCGGGCGCTGACCGGACTGGACCACTACGTGCCGGTGGACGTCAGCGAGAGCGCGCTCGACGGCGCCGCCCGCGCGCTGCTCGCGGACCACCCGGGGCTGTCCGTGCACGCCCTGGTCGCCGACTTCCAGCAGGGGCTCGAACTGCCGGGGACGCCGGGGCCGCGGCTGCTCGCGTTCCTCGGCTCCACCATCGGCAATCTGCTGCCGCCCGAGCGGGCGGTGTTCCTGGCGTCCGTACGGGCCGCGCTGGAGCCCGGCGACGCGCTGCTGCTCGGCACGGACCTGGTCAAGGACGAGCGGGTGCTCGTGCGCGCGTACGACGACCCGGAGGGCGTCACCGCGGCCTTCAACAAGAACGTCCTGGCCGTGATCGACCGCGAGCTGGGCGCGGACTTCGATCCCGGCGGCTTCGACCATGTCGCGCTCTGGGACCCGGAGCACGAGTGGATCGAGATGCGGCTGCGGGCCCGTTCCGCCGTCACCGTCAAGATCCCCGCGCTCGACCTCGCGGTGGCCTTCGAGGCGGGCGAGGAGCTGCGGACGGAGGTGTCGGCGAAGTTCCGCCGGGCGGGCGTACGGGCCGAGCTGGCGGCGGCGGGGATGGAGCTCACGCACTGGTGGACCGATCACGCGGGCCGCTTCGCGCTCTGCCTGGCGGTGCCGGCGCCCTCGCCGGGCGCCGGCGGCGGGGGCAAGTGATCATGAGCACGTCCGGGCCGCTAGCCTCTCCCCCGGGGCCGTATCGAGGATGACGCGAGGCGAAGGTCAGTGAAGGACGAGAAGGACCAGCACAACGAGGTCGGCGACGAGGCGGACCGGAGTCCCGGCGAGTGCGAGCGCGGCTCGTTCGAGCGCGGCACGGACGGGCCGAAGGTGATCGTCGCCGGAGTGGACGGCTCCGACTCCTCATGGCGTGCCGCCGCCTACGCCTCCGGCCTCGCCCGGCGGCAGAACGCGCTGCTCGCCATCGTGTACGTACAGCCCGTGCTCGCGTCCGGCGCGGCGCTGGGCGCGGCGGTCGTGGAGACCACGGAGGAGGTCGCGGAGGAGCTGATGGCGGAGATCCGCGCCTCGTCGGAGCGACTGCGCGGCATATGGGATGTGCGCTGGGAGTTCCACACCTTCCGCGGCGACCCGTACACCGGGCTGGTGCAGGCGGCCGACGACCTCACGGCCGACGCCGTGGTCGTCGGCGCGTCCGAGCAGGCGGGGCACCGGATCATCGGCTCGGTCGCGGTACGGCTGGTGAAGGCGGGGCGCTGGCCGGTCACCGTGGTGCCGTAGCCCTCCGGGCCGGGGCTGCGCGCGGAGGGGCGGGCGTTGCGGCACGAGCGCTCGCGCCGCGCGGGTCCGGTCTTGCTCCGAGTGGTGCCGGGCTGCGCCTGACAGCGCGGCGGGAGTACGTGCCACGCGGCGCGGGGCAGGCGGGAGACCGGCGACAGGGCCCTGAGTCGGCGGCCCGCCTATTTCGCTTGCGGGGCCGCCGTAGGGCCGTGTGAGGATGTCCGGTCATGGATGACACGACGGCGGCTCTCGCCGCTCGATACGGCGTCCGCGCCGACCAGGTGTGCCCCCTCCCCTCCGGGGGCGCCAATCACGTCTTCCTGCTCGGGGACGGGCTGGTGCTGCGGGTGCCGCGGACGCGGGCGGCCGTCGCCGATCTGCGCAAGGAGGCCGAGGTCATCCCCGTCGCGCGCGCCGCGGGCGTGCTCACCCCGGAGGTCGTCGCCTTCGACGAGGCCGACGGGTCCGGGAGCGGCGTGCCGCATATGGTGCTCCGCCGCGCTCCCGGCCGGGACATGTCCGTACTCGGCCTGCCGGAGTCCGCGGAGCGGAACGTCCTGCGCCAGGTCGGGCGGGAGCTGGCCAAGCTCCACCTGCATGCCCCGTACCGGGCCTGTGGAGAGTTGCCCGGCGTCCCCGTGGACGACGTCCCCGAGGCCCCACGGCCGCTGATCGCCCGGCTCCTCGACGGCGGCTGGCTCGATCCGGGGGCCGCGCGCTGGCTCACGGACTGGCTGGAACGGCTGGCGGTGCGGCTGCCCGCCGATCCGCCCCGCGTCCTGGTGCACGGGGACGTCGCCCCGCAGAACCTCCTCGTCACCTCGGACCCGACGGCGTTGAGCGCCCTCGTGGACTGGGGCGACGCGATGTGGGCGGACCCGGCCTCGGAGTTCGCGAAGATCCCGCTGGGCGGCGTGCCGGCGATGCTGGAGGGCTACCGGCAGGAGGCCGGGGACACTACGGAAGAGGGCGCCTGGGAGGCGCGCGTCCTGTGGCACCACGTCACCTGGGCGCTCGGCCGCCTCCCGGACCCCGTACCGAGACCCGGCGAGCGCCACTGGACCGCGCCCCCGGCCGGCCGCCTGCTGGGCCTGCTCCGCTTCTTCGCCGCCGGCCCGCCGCCGCCGTGGCCCGCGCTGGCCTGAAGATCGTCTGGGCCGTCCCCCTGATCGGGCGCGCGGCTCCGGGCTCACGCTCCCCGGCTACGAGCGGCCTTCCGCTGCCCCGCGATCGCATCGCACGCACTCACTCACGCACGCACGCGCCAGGAGGCTCCGCCCGCGTACGCCGCGCGGACGCCCCGTTCAGTCGCCGTCCTCCAAGCGGAAGCCGACCTTCAAGCCGACCTGGTAGTGCTCGATGTCCCCGTCCACGATGTGCCCGCGGACCTCCGTGACCTGGAACCAGTCGAGCCCGCGCAGCGTCTGCGCCGCCCGCTGGATTCCGCTGCGGATGGCGTCGTCGACGCCCTCCCGCGACGTACCGACGATCTCCGTCACCCGGTAGGTGTGGCCTGACATGGTCTCTCCCTCTCACGGTCGGGCAGGACAGTGGGGCTCATTCCACGGTGCCGCAGCGGGCCCGGGCCCGCGAGGCGAGCGTTTCGGCCGGGCCCGCGGGTCGGGCGCCGGCCGGCCTGATCCGCTCAGCGCGCCCCGTCCACCGGCACCCGCGGCAGCTCCGGGGACTCGCTGTCCAGCGGTACGGAACCGGAGCGCACCAGGCCCAGCTGGACGCCCTGCCTCGGCAGGACCGATTCGAGCAGCCAGTCGGCGGCGACGCGGACGCGGTTGCCGGGCATGGCCAGGAGGTGGTAGCCGCGGGTGACGGCCCCCGCGAGGGGTCCGGAGAGGGGGACGTGCAGCGGATTGGCGGCGGCCTGGGCGCCGCCCAGGTCGACGGTGAAGCCGAGGTCGTGGTGGCGGTACGGGAGGCGGGCGCCGCGGCCCAGGGAGGCCGCTACGTTGCGGGCGGCGGTGCGGCCCTGGCGCTGCGCGTGCTGCGCGGTCATCGGGGTGTACTCGCCCGGCCGGGTCGCGTCCGGCACGGCGGCGGCGTCGCCGCAGGCGAACACCTCCGAGTGGCCGGGGACGGTCAGGTACTCGTCCACGCAGAGCCGCCCGCGTTCGGTGGGCAGTCCGAGGCCGGCGACGAGCGGGTCGGGCCGTACGCCCACGCACCAGATCAGCGAGCGGGTCTCGACGAAGTCGCCGTCGTCGAGCCGGACGCCGTCCGCCGTCGCCTCCTTGACCGAGGCCCCGGTGCGGATCTCCACGCCGCGTTTGCGCAACACGCGGTGGGCGGTACGGGAGAGGTGCTCGTCGAGTTCGGGCAGGACGCGCGGGGCGATGTCGACGAGCAGCCAGCGGGGGCGGAGGCGGTCCTCGCGGAGGGTGGGGCTGCGGCGGGCGAGGGCCTCGGTGAGCATGGCGCCGTGCGCGGCGACCTCGGTGCCGGTGTAGCCCGCGCCGACGACCACGAACGTGGTGCGGGCGGCGCGTTCGCGCGGATCGGCGGCCGAGCCGGCCAGCTCGATCTGGCGGGTCATGTGGTCGCGCAGGTACAGGGCTTCCGGCAGGCCGCGGAAGCCGTGCGCGTGCTCGGCGACGCCGGGCACCGGCAGCAGCTTGCTGACGCTGCCGACGCTCAGCACGAGCCGGTCGTAGCCGAGTTCGCCGCGCCCGCCCTCGGGGTCGGTGTAACCGATCCGGCGCCCGGTGAGGTCGACCCGGTCGACCTGGCCCAGGACGAGGCGGACGTGTTTGAGCGTGCCGGTCAGGGAGACGGAGGCGCGGCGCGGCTCCAGCACCCCGGCGGCGACCTCCGGGAGGAGGGGCAGGTACAGGAAGTAGTCGGTGGGGTTCACCAGCACGATCTCGGCCGCGCCGCGCGCGGAGCGGGACAGGGCGCGGGCGGCCTGGTAGCCGGCGAACCCGGCTCCGATGATGACGATCCGGGCTCGGCTCACGATCTGCTCCAACCTGAGTGACGGCGACCGGATCGACGGCGGCCAAGGAGACGATACGGTCGAGAACACCACAAGTACCCCGCACGGCGGTGGCAAACCTCCGGACCACGGCCATCCGGTTCATCGGCTCGTACCGCTGCCGTGGACAAGCCCGCGGACCGGGAATACGTTCATTGGCATTCCGGCGTCGGCGACGCCTGATCGGCATATCGCCCGGGGGGCCGCGGTGAAAGTCGAGATCATCGATAAGGACGATCAATACGTTCTGAATCACTGCACGAAATATCTCGCGCGGGACAGTTCCGACGCCCGTCATGATTTCGGCCAGTACGGGCCGCTGGACCCGCGGGCCGCGGTGTGCGAGGCGTGGCGTTTCCCGGTCGTCGACACGCACTGGGACGGGATCGGCGCCCGTACGTCGTTCGCCTTCAACGATGTGACCTTCGTGTACGACGGCCGCGCCGCGTCTCCCGAGTCGGTGTCGGTGGTGGGCACCTTCGCCCCGCTGCACGTCCTGGTGCCGCTGCGGCCGGTGCTCTTCGCCCGGCGGCCGACGGGGTTCTTCGCCGCCACGGTGCGCGTCGCCAAGGGGCAGGTGCACCAGTACAAGTACGCGGTGGACGGCGCGTACGTCCTCGACCCGGTCAACCCGCAGCAGACGGTCGCGGACAACGGCCGTACGTGGTCGCGGCTGTTCACGGACGCGTGCTCGGCGCCGCTGACGCTGGGCCGCGCGGAGCGGGACCTGCTGGGGCGGCTCGTACGGCATCTGCTGCCGTTCCGGCTGGAGGAGAACCGGCGGTTCGTGCGGGAGGCGTACGAGTCGATCGACCGGGGCGCGCGGGGCTCGGAGTTCCCGCTCTCCTATCAGCTCGACGAGGAAGTCGGCACGGTCAATTACATCGACAAGGTCATTTCGCGGCAGGAGCAGCATCACGCGGTCGATTACCGCATCTGCCTGGACATCATCGGCGATGTGCTGCGGTCGCGGTTCAGCGGGCTGGATCCGGCGGTCGCTCCCCCGGAGCTGTACGCGGATCTCTATACGCAGATGGCCGCCGAGCGGGTGGACGGCTGGGATTACGACCGTTATCGAAGTCCCCGGTATTTCCTGCTGCTGTTGCGGCGGCACGCGATGACCGGCGCCTTCGTGCATCCGCGGCACGGCGGCAATTCCGGCGCGGCGGGCTGGATGTATCTGGAGAGCCGGTTCCGGGACGAGGCCGGCGGCACGCTCTTCGACTGGCGGCGCGCCGTCGAGGAGCCGCTGGGGCACAGCCCGGACTACCGCGGCTGAGGGGGCGGGAACGTGCGGCAGGAGACGGAGCACGTCGAGGTCGTCGTCATCGGGAGCGGAGCGGGCGGCGCACCGCTGACCCATACGCTCGTCCGCGCGGGGCATCAGGTGCTCGTGCTGGAGAAGGGGCCGCTGCTGCGCACGCAGGCGCAGAGCCCGGACGGGCTGAGCGACTTCAAGCGCGACGAGTCGTTCGCGACCGGCGCGGAGAAGCGGGTCACCGTGCAAGGGGTGGCCAATACGGGCGAGTCCTACTTCTCCAGCCATGTGGAGCCCGATCTCAACGACGAGCCGCATGTCTACCGGGACGGCGACGGGCGGGACCGGGTCACCATCGAGGGGTACACGGCGCAGGTGGTGGGCGGCGGCACCCAGTTGTACGGCGGGGTCTCGCCCCGGTTCACGCCGGAGGACCTGCGGCTGCGCTCGTTCAACGAGGGCCGTACGGATTTGCGGGCGGACCCGGGCGGGGACGTGGTGCGCGAGGCCCGCGACTGGCCGGTGGACTACGCGGAGCTGGAGCCGTACTACGGCCGGGCCGAGCGGCTCATCGGCGTCAACGGCACGTGGGAGGGCCAGGCCAAGACGCCGTCGGCGGACCACTACCAGCCGCCGCTGGCGCCCAACCCGATCAGCGCGTACGCGGCGGCCGGGATGGACGCGCTCGGCATGCGCCGCTACCGCACCCCGCTCGCCGTGATCACCGAGGACCACGCGCCGAGCGGCCGTACGGTGCCGGCGGACCGGGAGTCGATCAAGACGGCGTTCGTGAACCGGTACGGCGATCCGCTGGGCCTCAAGTCCAATACGTGGGTGTCGCTGCTCGCCCCGCTGCGGGCGGACGGCGCGGGGTTCGAGCTGCGCGCCAATTGCTGCGTCACGCATCTGGAGGCGGAGGGCGCGCGGGTCACCAGGGTCCACTACCGCGATCCGGGCGGCGCGGCCCGTACGGTCTCGGCGCAGGTCGTCGTGGTGGCGTGCTCGGCGATCGAGTCGGTGCGGCTGCTGCTCCTGTCGGGCGCGGCCGACCCCGCCTTCGAGCGCCGGATGAACGGGAACGGGCTGCTCGGCGCGTACTTCCTCACGCACTGCTTCGGCGGCGCCCAGTGCGCCGTGCCGACACGTGCCGACAAGTCCCGGACGCTGGACTCCGACTGGGCCACCGACCACTGCGCGCGGCCCGAGTGGTTCCGGGAGCGGGGGCTGTGGGCGGGCGGCGTGATCTACAACAACACCTCGGACGGGGCCCTGCCGATCTCGCTGGCGCGCACCTGGCACGCGATGGACATGGACGACATGTGGAAGGGCTACCTCTACGACACGGACATCCTCGGCAACGGCTTCGAGGACTATCTGGACGCGGGGTTCGGGCGGCGGCTGTCGCTGGCGTTCATGGCCAACCAGGTACCGCAGCGCGCCAACCGCGTGGAGCTGCATCCGCACGTCAAGGACAAGTGGGGCCGCCCGGTCGCGTACATCCTCAAGACGTGGCACGGCCATGACCGCGCGCTGATGGACGTCTTCGCCGACCGGTGCCGGGCGGTCCTGGAGAACGGCGGCGAGGTGAAGGACGTCAGCTCGGGCTCGGTGGGGGCCTCCGTGGTGCGGATCGCCAACCATGTGCTGGGCGGCGCGCGGTTCGGCGCCGACCCCCGGGACTCGGTGCTCGACGCGGACTGCCGGGCCTGGAACTTCGACAACCTCTATGTGACGGACGGGGCGTTCATGCCGACGTCCGGGAGCGGCAACCCGACGCTCACGATCGAGGCCAACTCGTTCCGGGTCGGCGACGCCCTGCTGGGGCGGCTGTGATGAGCGGGCGGCGCTGATGAGCAGGGGGCTGTGATGGGCGGGAGGCGCTGAATGGACAGCCGGTTCGATCAGGTCTACACCCACCCGGAGAACGAGATCTTCCGGGTCGTCTTCTACCCCGACCGCATTTACCATGCCCGGTATCTGAACGCGACGCGGTCCTCGCGCTACCGCTACTACGTCGCGGAGGTGCGCGGCTCGGCGGACGGCACGGCCATCAAGGGCGATGTGTACCTCGGCGGGACCAGGCTCTGCGCGATGCTGCGGATCGAGTACTCCGGCATCCGCCTCGTCGAGCAGGCCCGCGAGTTCGGGCGGCGGCTCGGGCCCCGTACGAAGGCGTGGCTGCGGGTGACCGGGGACGACGCGGCGGCGCCGGCGGAGGCGGTGGTCACGCTGCACTGGGACCCGGTGATCGGCGCGTACGCGGTCGAGCTCTGGGAGACCCTGGAGCCGCCGGAGGGCACGCCGCACGATCTGCGGGTGCTGCCGCTGATGGGGCGGGACGCGCCCATCACCCGGGCGCCGGCCCTCGCGCCGCTGCTCGGCGCGGTCCGCGAGGTGGCCGTGGCGTTCCGCGAGGACGGCGTGGTGTACCCGACGGGGCAGGTGCTGCGCGAGCCGCAGTGGGACAACGCCTATCTGCGCTCGCACCAGGAGCCGCGCACCGATGCGCCCAGCGCCCCGGAGAACACCGTCCCGGACAGCAACTACCTGCTGGACTTCCGGCGCGGCTTCTTCATTCCGGACGCCTCGCGCGTGCGGCCGGTCAACTACCGCAACGCCATGAGCGACGAGAGCAGCCCGGACCGGCGCGAGGACAACATCGTGCGGATGCGGTGGCTTTTCCAGCGCGAGCTCGGCAGCGATCTCGTGTTCTTCCACGAGGTCACCGTCCCGCCGCACGCGGTGGAGGGCACGCACCGGCACATCGGCTCGGAGGAGCTGTACTACGTCGTCTCGGGCGCGGGCCTCGCGTACCTGGGCGACGGGGACGCCGCGGACACGGACGGCTATCCGCTGGTGGAGCGGCCGGTGTTCGGGGTGGGGCCGGTCAAGTGCCGCGAGCTCCCGGTCCGGCCGGGGAGCGTCATCTACACCAAGAGCGGCGGGGTGCACGGCATCCGCAACCCGTTCGACGAGCCGCTCGTCTTCGTCGCGTTCCTGTACCACACCACGTAGCCGCCGTCGCCCGGCGCAGACCTCTTGACGCCGCAGACCTCTTGCTGGAGGGCCGATGCCCACGATCGTGCACAGCGACTCGGTCTTCCGCGTGGAGCCCGGCAAATCACCGGACTACGAGAACGCCAACCCGCTCGTCAAGCTCCTCGGACTCGTGGAGCGCCACCGGCCGGCGGCGGAGCGCGAGGCGTACGAGGCGGTCTCGCTCCAGTACCTCTTCCCGCTGCGGCAGCTGGAGCTGTACGGGCCGAGCGCGCCGGACCAGGACCTGCTGGCCGCCGAGGAGCAGGACGTCAAGACCGACTTCCAGAAGCAGAACCTCCGCGACTTCCGCCTCGGCGACACCCGCGCGGTGCGCGGCTGGGCGGCGACGGACGACTGGCGCGGCCCGTTCCTCCAGCTCGGCTACCGGGGCGGGCCCGACTCCGGGCTGTGGCAGGCGGCGGGGCGGCTCGGCGACGCCATCGGGGTGACGGTCTCCGTCGGCGGCGGCGAGCCGGTGCGGCTGCGCGCCCCGTACGACGAGGAGAGCGACTTCTACATGGTCGAGCTGTGGGGCCGGGGCCGCGACGGGCTGCGCGAGCGGCTCGGCGAGCGGGGGAAGACCTCGCTGGACTCGGGGCTGCTCCAGCCGCGCCCGGACCTGCTGTCCGGCGGGGCGGCGGACTTCGCCCGCGACGGGCTCGACGGTCAGGATCTGCGCTCCGTCTCGGCGCGCCATCCGATGCACCCGGTCAACCCGCTCCACGTGGATGTGCGGTGGACCGCGGACGCCGACGGCTCGGGGGCCTCGGACCCGGCCGAGGGGTCGGTGCGGCTCGGCTTCGAGATGCGGGTGCGCGGCTGGGACGCGTTCCTGAGCGTCGGCGTCAGCCCGCAGCCGCACGGCGGTCTCGGCTTCCTGGAGTACCGCAACCTGTTCAGTTCGTACGGGCGGCTTGCGGACAGCGGGGAGCTGGACCGCGTGCTGGAGCCGTACAACCTCGACGCGTTCGGCCGCAAGGGGCACGCGAGCGGCGAGAGTGAGCCGTTCTTCGCCGTCTCCTACATGGATCTGCACGTCTTGGATCCGGCCTGCGGGATCGGGCTGCACCGGCACCGCGACAACCAGGAGGTCTTCCTGATGCTGGAGGGGGACGGCCTGATGGTGATCGGCGACTGGGCGGATTCGGGCACCCGAACCCGCTGCTTCGAGGTCCGGCGGCTGACGGCCGGTCACCTCGCGCTGCTCAAGGGCGGACAGCTGCACGGGCTGCTGAACCCGGCGGACCAGCGCGCCGCCCTCTTCATGTTCGGCGGCTACGACTGAACCCGGCCCCGTGCGGGCCCGGTTCGAGGGGAGTTCGATGATGGAGACCGTATCTCTGGAGACTCCGGGACCGTACCGGCTCGGCGCCGCCTGGGACGGGCGGGGCACGAACTTCGCGGTGTACTCCTCCGCCGGCGCGTACGGCGGCGAGGTGGTGCTGTGCCTGCTCGACGAGGGCGGCGGCGAGCGGCGGGTGCCGATGTCCGCGGACTGCGACATCTGGCACGCGTACGTGCCGGAGGCGCGGCCGGGGCAGCGGTACGGCTTCCGCGCGTCCGGTCCCCGCGACCCCTCGCGCGGCCTGTTCTTCGACGCCGAGCGACTGCTGCTCGACCCGTACGCCAAGGCCATGTACCCGCTCGCGCCACGGCAGTTGAGCTGCCTGGTCGTGGACACCGCCTTCGACTGGGGTGCGGACCGGCTGCCGGAGCGGCCCTGGGCGGACACGGTGCTCTACGAGACGCATGTCAAGGGGATCAGCGTCACGCACCCCGGTGTGCCGCCCGCGCTGCGCGGCACCTACGCGGGGCTCGCCCATCCGTCGGTCGTCGGGCACCTCACGGAGTTGGGCGTGACCGCCGTGGAGCTGCTGCCGGTCCATCAGTTCCTTTCCGAGCAGCGGCTGCTGGACATGAAGCTGACCAACTACTGGGGCTATTCCACCGTCGGATTCTTCGCGCCGCACAGCGCCTACAGTTCCGCGGGCGACCGGGGGCAGCAGGTGGCGGAGTTCAAGTCGATGGTCAAGGCGCTGCACGCCGCGGGCATCGAGGTGATCCTCGACGTCGTCTACAACCACACGGCCGAAGGGCCGCCCGAGGGAACGCCGTTGAGCTTCCGGGGGCTGGCGAACGAGGTCTACTACCGGCTCGACCCGGCCGACCCGTCCCGCTACATCGATACGACGGGCACCCAGAACACTCTCAACGCGGGCCGCCCCGAGGTGCTGCGGCTGATCCTGGACTCGCTGCGCTACTGGGTCACCGAGATGCGCGTCGACGGCTTCCGCTTCGACCTCGCCGCGACCCTGGCCCGGCAGCACGGCTATGTGGACCGGCTCTCCGCGTTCTTCGGCCTGCTGTACCAGGACCCGGTGCTGGGCCGTACGAAGCTCATCGCGGAGCCGTGGGACGTGGGGGCGCCCGACAGCTACCAGGTGGGGCGGTTCCCGCCGGGCTGGGCGGAGTGGAACGACCGCTACCGGGACACGGTCCGCGACTTCTGGCGCGGCCGGCCGGCCGTCGGCGGCCTCGCGGAGCGGCTGGCGGGCTCCGCCGACCTCTACTCCGCCGACCGGCGCGGCCCGGACGCGTCCATCAACTTCGTGACCTGCCACGACGGCAAGACCCTCGCCGACCTGGTGATGTACGAGCGCAAGCACAACGAGGCCAACGGCGAGGACAACCGGGACGGGACGGGCGACGACCGCGCCGCCAACTACGGTGTCGAGGGCCCGACCGAGGACCCCGCGGTCAACGCCCTGCGCGCCCGGCAGCGCCGCAACATGCTCGCCACCCTCCTGCTGTCGCAGGGCGTCACGATGCTCCTCGGCGGCGACGAGCTGGGCCGCACCCAGCGCGGCAACAACAACGCGTACTGCCAGGACAACGAGGTGAGCTGGTACCACTGGCCGCAGGAGCCGGAGCCGTTCACCGCGTTCGTACGCCGGGTCGTCGCCCTCCAGCGCGCGCACCCGGCCCTCAAGCGCCGGGCGTTCCTCACCGGGGCGGGCGCTCCCCCGGACGTCGCCTGGTACGACCGGGACGGCCGCGTCATGACCGTGGGCCGCTGGCAGGACCCGGCGACGCGCTTCCTCGGGCTGCTGCTGGCGGGCGACGGCGTTCCGGGGCGGGGCGCTCCGGCGGCGGACGACGACATCCTGGTGCTGCTCAACGCGGACACGTCGCCCGCCGGTTTCGCCGTGCCCGGCAGGCCCGGCGCCCGTTACGGGCTCGTCCTGGACACCGGCGCCGAGGACGGCGTGCCCGCGCCCGGAGCGGCGACGGCCGTCGGCGACCGGTACGAGGTGCCGCCCCGCACTGTCCTCGTGGCGGTCGCACCGCTACGTTCCTGACATGGTCATCAAGAGACTCGGGCGGCTCGGCACGCTGCCCGTCGCGGCGACGGTGCTCACGGGCACGCTGGCGCTCTACATCGCGCTCGTCGCCTTCGGCAATATCACCGACTTCGACACCAATCGCGACTTCGTGCGGCATGTCCTGGCGATGGACACCACCTTCAAGGACGACGACCTGATGTGGCGGGCGATCGACTCGCGCACCGTGCAGGACATCGCCTATATCGCCATCATCGCCTGGGAGACGCTGGCCGCCCTCGTCCTCGTGGCCGGCACGGCGCTGTGGGTGCGCGGGCTGTGGCGCGGCGGCTTCGTCCACGCCCGGCGGCTGAGCACCCTGGGGCTCCTGATGCTGATGCTGCTCTTCGGGGCGGGGTTCATCGCGATCGGCGGGGAGTGGTTCGCGATGTGGCAGTCATCGAAGTGGAACGGGCTGGAGCCCGCCGGACGGAACTTCATCCTGGCGGGCTTCACGCTCGTGGTGCTGCATCTGCCGCCCCAGTGGTGGGACAGGCCCGGCGGCCGGCCCGCCGCGTAGCCGTCCTCGGCCGCGGAGACGCCCTCAGCCCGCCGCGTAGACGTCCTCCACATAGCGTCCGGCGGTCGTCAGCTCGCGCAGCCAGGTGTCCGACGCCGCCCGGCCCGCGCCCGTACGCTCGGCGTACAGGTCACGGAAGGCGTCGCGCACGCCGGGCGCCATGCGGCTGCCGTCGCCGCACACGTACACCGTGGCCCCCGCCTCCAGCAGGTCCCACAGCTCCGCGCCCTCGGCGGCGATGCGGTGCTGCACATAGCGGTGGCCGTCCTGGGGGCGGGCGCTGAAGACGGGGCGCAGCGAGAGCGCCCCGGCCGCTTCGGCGGCGCGGAGCTCGTCCGCGTGCAGGAAGTCCGCGTCGGGCGCGTCGCAGCCGAAGTAGAGGAGGGCCGGGGCGGTCGCGGCGCGGCGCCGACGGTCGGCGACGGCGCCGCGGAAGGGGGCGAGGCCGGTGCCGGCGGCGACCATGATGACGGGGGTCCGGGCGTCGTGGTCGATGCGGAACGCCTCGCGGCAGGGCTGGACACGGGCGAGGACGGTGTCGCCGGGGCGCAGCGCGTTGAGGTGGCCGGAGCCGGTGCCGCGGTGGTCGCCGCGGCCGGAGCGGGCCGGGGCGTGCAGCAGGGAGACCATCAGGTCGGCGTGGCGGGGGTCGTCGGCGGGTGCGGAGGAGATGGAGTAGTGGCGGGTCCGCATCGGGGGCAGCAGCTCCAGCAGGACCGGCCAGGGCAGGGCGCCGCGCAGCGCGGGGTGGTCCTCGACGAGGTCGATGAGGGTGCGCGGGTCGTCGTCGCCGAGCGCGCGGAGCGCGGCCTGTTCCGGCGGGCAGGGGTTGTGCTCGGCGAGGGCGGCCCGCTGTTCGGCGGTGGGCCGGTCCTGGAGCTCGACGTAGCGGGTCAGCAGTTGACGTACCGTCAGCGGGCGGTCCGCGGGCAGGGTTTCGCGGCCGGGGCGGCGGGCGTGCACGGACAGTACGGTCTCGGGGTCCGCGCCGAGGACGGCCGCGGCGCGGGCGACGAGCGCCGGGTCGTTGGCGGGGAGCACGGCGAGGTGGTCGGCGGTGCGGTACTCGGTCCCGGCGGGGAGTTCGAGGCGCAGGAACCGCTTGGTGCGCGGGTGCGCGGCGTCGGTGAGGTCGTACGCCTCGGTGACGGTCATGGGGACCAGTCCATGGCGCGCGGCGAGGGCGTCCAGCGGGTCTCCGGTCACCTCGGTGACGGCGTAGGCGGGCTCGTCGGCGCGCGGGTCGGCGGCGGCGCCGATGGAGGCGGGGTCGCCGTACCGCTCCAGCAGGGTGTCGCGCAGGGCCGCGGCGAACTCCTTGACCGCGCCGCCGAGGTCGCCGGAGGCGTCGGCCTCGGCGCGCGGCAGGAGCCGGGCGCCGCCGAGGGCCGCGAGGCGGTCGTCGAGGAGGGTGGGGACGCGCTGGTAGGTGGCGGCCCAGTTGCGGTCGCCGACGCCGAGCACGGCGTAGGCCACGCCGTCGGCCGCGCCGTCCTCGGCGCTCTCGGCCCACGCGGCGAAGCGCGCGGCGTCGTCGGTGGGCCGGCCGTTGTAGGAGGCGGCGACGATGACGACGGGCCGGTCGGCGGGGAGCGCGCCGGCGTGGGCGTCGAGCGGGGCGACGGCGGGTGCGAAGCCGAGGTCGGCGGCGGCGTCGGCGAGGCGCTGCGCGTAGTCGCGGCAGGTGCCGTAGTTGGTGCCGTGCAGCAGGAGCAGCCCGGCGCCCTGCCGGGCGCGGGTCGGCAGGCCGCTCGCGGCGCCGGCCCCGGTCTCCGCGCGGGGCTGTTCGCCGCCGCCCGCCGGGAGGCCGCCGCGGGCCGCGGCGCGGTCGGCGGGGGTGCGGGCGGCGAGCTTCACGGTGAAGCCGTCGGGCTTGAGGGTGAGCGTCTCCTTGATGCTCAGCCGGTAGTCGGCGTGGTCGGTGAAGCGGTAGCGGTGGGCGAGGAGCGCCAGCAGCATGGTGGCCTCGTGCAGCGCGAACTGCCTCCCGATGCAGGCGCGTTCACCGGTGCCGAAGGGCTTGTACGCGTGCGGCGAGCGGGCGGCCTCAGCCTCCGGCGAGAACCGGGTGGGGTCGAACAGCTCGGGATTGTCGCCCCAGCTGGGGTCGCGGTGGAGCATCGGGGCGAGCACCGTGACGGTCTCCCCCGCGCGCAGCGGGTACCGGCCGCCGAGGAGGGTGTCCTCGCGGGGCGCGCGGCCGAAGGCGGAGGCCGTGGGCCACAGCCGCAGCGCCTCGTTGAGCACCTGCCGGGTGAAGCGCAGCCGCCCGATGTCCTCGAAGGCCGGGTCGGGCTCGTCCGCGTCGCCCCACAGTTCGTCGGCCTCGCGCTGCACGAGGCGCAGCGACACGGGGTCCTTGAGCAGGTGGTAGAGGGCGAAGGAGAGGGCGCCGGAGGTGGTCTCGTGGCCGGCGATGAGGAAGGTGATGACCTGGTTGCGGATGTTGGCGAGGTCCAGGGTGGTGCCGTCGGCGGGGTGCGGGGCGCTGAGCATGAGGCCCAGCAGGTCGTCCGTGGAGGTGTCGCCGGAGGCCGTACGGGCGGCGATGACCTCGTCGACGACGCCCGCGAGGAAGCCGGCGTCGTCCCGGAACGCCCGGTCCTCGGCCGCGTAGTCGCCGTCCGGCGCGCGGCCGAGCTTGCGCATGCTCCACTCCAGGCAGCGGACCATGGCCCCGACGAAGGGGTGCGGCTCGTCGCGGGCGAACGACTCGAAGTCGTAGCCGAATCCGGCGAGGCCGATGGTGTCGAGCGTCATCCGCGTCATGTCCTCGGCGACCTCGACGGCGGCGCCCCGTGCGAGGCGGCCGTCCCAACTGCGGATCATGCGGCGCGCGACACGGAGCATGGCGGGGTGGTAGGCGCGCATGGAGCCCAGCGCGAAGGCGGGCATCAGGATGTCGTGCGCCTTGGCCCAGTTGGGCTCGTCGTTGTAGGCGGTGAACAGCCCGTCGGAGGCGAACTCGCGTACGTTCTCCAGCCCCGGCCCGATGCCCTTGGCGAACCGCTCCTCGTCGGCGAGTTCGGCGACCAGGTCCAGCCCGGAGACGAAGAGGACGCCGTGCCCGTGCCGGACGCGCCGGAAGACGGGGCCGTACTGCCGGGCCAGCTCCATGGCCTGCTGTATGGGGGTGTCGCTCGGCGTGTCGGTGACGTCCACCTGCGGAATGTCCGCGGCGGTACCCGTGTCACTGTGCGCGATGGTCACATTGCTCATGTCTCAAGCCTGGCCACCCCGCTCGGCCGCCGCGCGCCGCCGCACTGCATGATTGTGCAGTGGATTTTGACGTTCCGGTCTTGTGCCGGGCGTCCGGGCGTCTTCGGCGGTGCGGGAAGGGGCGGTTGGCGTGTACGGGCACGAGCCGTACTCGGGCGGGCACGAGTCGCCCGTCGTCTGGCGCAACCACTTCATCCTGCTGCTCGACCGCGTCCCCCTGCCGATCGCGGTGTGCCAGGCGAACGGCCTGGTCGTCCTCGCCAACCGGGCGATGGCCGCCGAGTGGGGCACGGTCCCCGGCCGGCTGCCGGGGCGCGACCTGCTGGAGCTGCTGCGGCCCCGCTCCCCCGCCCAACTCGACCGGGTCATCGAGGCGATACGGCGGGGCAGCCGGTCGCGCTATCCGCTGGCGGTGCGCTGGCGCTCGGGCGCCGCGGGCGGGGCGGAGCGCGCGGGCGAACTGATGGTGGACCCGGTGGGCGAGCCGTCCCCGACGGGCTATCCGCTGCTCCTCGCGGTCCTCCAGACGGCCCCCGAGCCGCCGCAGCCCGCTCCGCCGGAGGTCAGCGAGGTCGAGGCGCGCGTGCTGGCGCTCGTGGCCTCGGGCGCGACGACCGCCGCCGTCGGCAAGGCGGTCGGCCTGACCGTGGACGGCGTCAACTACCACCTGACCCGGCTCACGCGCCGCTGGCGGGTCCCCAACCGGACGGCGCTGGTCGCGAAGGCGTACGTGCTCGGGGTGCTCCGTACGGACGCGTGGCCGCCGGCCCCGCCGGGGGCGGACGCCGAGGACTGAGAGCCCGCGTCACAGCCGCCAGGAGCGGATGCGGTCGGCGGCCGCGAAGACGTCGCTCTCACCGGCCGCCAGTTCCTTGGTGAGCTCGACCAGTTCGCCGTACGGATCGTCGAGCCCTTCGCCCGAGGCGTGCATATAGGAGATGGTGACCGCGCACGCGAACCGCACGTTGTACGCAGGCAGCGGCTTGAGCAGCACGAGGGTGTGCAGGAGCGCCGCCGCGCGCCAGGCGGGGTCGGAGTCGACGCCGAGGCGAGGCGGGTCGACGCGGTGCCGGGCGACGGCGGCGACCAGGGCGGAGAAGTCGGAGATCACGGGCTGGTCGGGGAGCGCGATCTCGTGCTGCGTGAGCAGCCAGCGGACATCGATGTGGAGGATCGGCAGCATGGATTCAGGCGGCCCGGCCGGAGGCGCCGGTGGGACCGTCGTCTATCCCGGCCTCGGCGATGGCGGCCGCGAGGTCGGGGTCGTTGAAGACCCGGCGGAAGACCTCCGCGCCCTCCTTGAGCGCCCGGTGGTGCGCGATGGCATCGGCCGTCGACGCGCGGACGAAGGCCTTCATCGTCATCCCGCGCTCCTGGGCGATCTCCCGGATCTCCTGGAGCTCCTGGTCGGGGAAGTCCACATTCAGGGCTGGCATGGGGCCACCGTACTGCTCAGGTACCCCGGCATCAATAAGTGCAGGTCAGAGATAATATTCATGGGTACTGAGGAGGGCTCCGGGCGGCGGTCCGGAGCGGGCCGGGCCCCGGCGGGCCGGGGCGGACGCGAACACCGGCCATCGGGTGCGGGCCTGGTGTGGCTGCTGGGGTAGGACGTCCCCGTCCGCCCGGCCCCGGCGCCCGCACAGTCGCGCGACCGCCCCCGCCGAGCTGGGACTTCCCGCGGCGGGCCGGGGCCCGGCCGCCCTCCGCCGAGATCCACAAGGAGGCCCGAAACCTCATCTGTGGCAAGCGAATCCGCGCGAGTAGCGTCACTGCCCCCTGCTCCCGCAACGGAGGGCACGTCCCATGGCCGACACCGGGCAGCACGACCACTACGAACACTACGAAGGCGGCAGTCCCGAGGCCGAACGGCTGGTCTTCGAGCGGCTCGCCCGCGAGCTGATGCGTGTACAGCTCAAGAACAAGAAGACGAGCGGGGCCGCGCACCCGCAGCGGGCCTTCCACGCCAAGGCGGTGCTGGGGCTGGAGAACGCGCGGCTGCGGTTCCTCGACGACCTGCCCGCGCCGCTGCGGACGGGCTTCGCCCAGCCCGGCGCCGAGTACCCGGCGCTGGTACGGCTCTCGAATGCGAGCGGCATACCGCAGCACGACGCCACCGGCGACATGCGCGGCGCGGCCGTGCGCGTCGAGGTGTCGGCGGAGGAGAGCCACGACCTGCTGACCACGAACTTCCCCGTGTCGCACGCCCGCGACGCACGGGAGTTCGTGGCCTTCGCCAAGGCCATGGCGGGCGCCGGCAACACGCTCCAGAAGGCGTTCGGGCTGCTGGTGAAGCTGCCGCTGGCGGTGGGGCTGACGGCCGCGAACCGGATGCGGCGCAATGTGCAGGCGGCGACCCGCCGCACGGTGGACAGCCTCGCGCAGGAGACGTACTGGAGCCGCGGCGCCATCCTGTGGGGCGAGGCCGGCCCGGTCCGCTACCAACTGCGCCCGGCCCCCGGCGCGCCGCCCGCGCCGAAGGCGGACCACGCCGACCCCGGCTATCTGCGGCGCGAGCTGGCGCGGCGGCTGACCTCCGGCGACGTCGCCTTCGAGCTGTGCGTGCAGCGGTTCGTGGACGAGCGGCGCACGCCCATCGAGAACGGCGCGGTGGAGTGGAAGGAGAGCGTGGCGGCGGTGGTGCCGGTCGCGGTGCTGACGCTGCCCGCGCAGGACATCGACACCGCCGAGGCCCGGTCGGCGGCGCGGCGCGTCGAGGAGCTGGCGTTCAACCCCTGGTACACCACGGACGAGTTCCGCCCGCTGGGCAACCTGAACCGGGCCCGCAAGGTGGCGTACGAGGCGAGCAGCGCGCACCGGCTGGGGCTGCGGTTCATGACGGTGGAGCCGCGCCGCAACGTGGTGCTCGGGGTTCCCGTACGGGCCGTGTTCCGGCTGGTGAACCGGTTCGTGCCGTGGCACAAGCTGCCGTTGCAGCTGAGCCTGCTCAACCTGGTCGCGCTGCGGCAGGCGCTGCGCCGGTACAACCTGATCGACACGGAGGTCCGCGAGGCGCCGCCGCAGGCCGTGCCCGTACCGCCGCCCGTCGACGAGCAGGCGCGTACGACGCGTACGTACGACGGCACGTCCAACGACCTGTCGGCGCCGACGATGGGCGCGGTCGGCGCGTCCTTCGGCCGCAACCTCAAGCCGGACTACCGCCCGGACCTCTTCGACACCCCGAACCCGGTGACCGTGAGCCGGCAGCTGCTGACCCGCGAGGAGTTCCGGCCGGCGACCTCGCTGAACATCCTCGCCGCGTCCTGGATCCAGTTCCAGGTGCACGACTGGGTGAACCACCGGCGCTACCCGGCGGGCAAGCGGAACGTCGAGGTGGCGCTGCCGCCGGGCAGCCCCGACTGGCACAACACGCCCGGCGGGCCGCCCGAGAACGTGATGCGCTTCGCCGACAACCAGGGCGTCGAGCAGCCCGGCAACCAGCCGCCCATCCTCTTCTCCAACACCGCCTCGCACTGGTGGGACGGGTCCGAGGTGTACGGCGAGAACGAGGAGACGGCGCGCTCCATGCGCGACGCGGACGGCGGCGCCACGCTGCGTCTGGAGGAGGGCCACCTGCCCATCGGCCACGACGGCATCCCGCTCACCGGCTTCAGCGAGAACTGGTGGCTGGGCCTGAGCATGATGCACACCCTCTTCGCCCGCGAGCACAACGCGGTCTGCGGGGCGCTGCGGCACGCCTACCCGACGATGAGCGAGGAGCGGATATACCAGACCGCGCGGCTGGTGGTCTCGGCGCTGATCGCCAAAATCCACACGATCGAGTGGACCCCGGCGATCCTCGCCACCGAGGCCCTGGACATCGGCCTGCACACCAACTGGGAGGGCCCGCCCGACAACTGGCTCAGCAAGCTGGGCCTGTGGCTGCTGGACGCGCACGCCCTGACCGGCATCCCCCGGACGCTGCCGGACCACAACGACGTGCCGTACTCGCTCACCGAGGACTTCGTCACCGTCTACCGGATGCACCCGCTGATCCCGGACGACTTCGAGATGCGCGAGCACCACTTCGGGCAGCGGCTGGAGACGCTGGGCTTCAACGACATCCAGGGCGTCGCGGCCGAGTCCGTGGCCCGCAAGACGGGGCTCACCGACTCGCTGTACTCCTTCGGCATCGCCCACCCCGGCGCGATCACGCTCAACAACTTCCCGCGCGCGCTCCAGCGCTTCGAGCGCGACGGCGAGGTGATCGACCTGTCCGTCGTGGACCTGGTGCGGACCCGGCGGCGCGGCGTGCCGCGGTACAACGACTTCCGGGCCGGGCTGCGCAAGCAGCGCATCCGGCGGTTCGAGGAGCTCAGCGAGGACCCGCAGACGGTGGCGCGCCTCAAGGAGGTGTACAGCTCGGTCGACGAGATCGACACGATGGTCGGGCTGTTCGCCGAGAACCCGCCGACCGGATTCGGGTTCAGCGACACGGCGTTCCGCATCTTCATCCTGATGGCCACCCGGCGGCTGCAGAGCGACCGCTTCCTGACCGTCGACTACCGGCCCGAGGTCTATACGCCGCTGGGCATGGACTGGGTGGAGCAGGGCTCGATGAACTCGGTCATCCTGCGGCACTGCCCGGAGCTGGCGGCCATGCTGCCGCGGCACGGCACCGCCTTCGCCCCCTGGCGGCCGGTCCAGCCGGCGCGGGGCCCCGGCGCCGAGGGCTGAGAGGACGGCGATGAGCACAGCAGCGCACGAAGGGCTGGACGACCTGCTCGTCCGGCCCCTGCTGGAGACCGTGTGGCGGCGGCGTACGCACCGGGTGAGCCGGGGCGCGTCCGTCTCCGCCGGGTCGATGACCTACCACTCCCCCCACGCGCCCGAGCCGCTGGGCGAGCTGGAGGAGGCGGTGCTGATCGCGCTGACCGGCTGCACCGGGCTGACCATGCCGGACCGGCCGTTCGAGGATCCGCGCGACGGCAAGCCGATCATGTCGAAGCCCAACCTCACCATGGCCGGCCGGGCGGCGGGCAGCCCGGACAACGCCCAGGGCACCCACTTCTTCATGATCGACGACAGCGGTACGTACTTCCTGCGCAGGCTGCCGCCCGCGCCGGAGGCGCCGTTCGACGCCGCGCACCTGATCGAGCGGGCCCGCCTCGCGAAGGTCAAGGTGCTCGATTCGCGGCTCGACGTGGCCGAGGGCCTGCGGGACTTCCCCGCCTACCTCGACTCCAACCGGTTCCTGTCGAACCTGCCGGGCAGCACGGTCTTCTTCCCCGTCGTGGACCTCTCGCACCAGTACATCAACGGGCTGATGTACCTCCTGACGCAGCCCGACGGGGCGCGGCCCACGCTGGTCGACGACCGGAACTTCTACCGCCCGGCGGGCGTCAAGAAGTGGGTCAAGAACGGCTTCCTCAACGGCGACCTGAAGCTGCCGTTGGGGGCGCTGGGCCCGCTGCGGACCCAGATCGAGGCGGATCTGCTGCTCCAGAACCTGATGCTCGTCGCGGACGCGATGGGGCTGGGCGCGTGGATCCACGCCTCGATCAACCCGCAGATCGCGCTGGGCGACCCGAAGTTCTCCCGGCTGTACGGGCGGATGCTGGGCTTCTCCTTCGTCACCCCGCGCTGGCGGCTGGCGGACATCTGGCGCTGGCACGTACCGCTGCCCAAGTACGCGAACACCCGGTCCCACCCCGTCGGCCTGGAGCGCGGCGGCGAGCGGCTGATCGAGGCCGCCTGCCCGCCGTACCACGCGTCGATGCCGGCGGCCGTGGACTCGGTGATCCGCTCGAAGTTCGGTCCGGGCGGCACGTACACGGACAAGGACGTCTTCGCCCGGATCTACAAGGAGGACTACGGGCAGCGCTATCTGGCGGAGGCCAGTGAGTACGACGAGCGGGTCGTCGAGTGCACGCGCGACATCTGCTCGTACATCTTCGACACGCACGGCCGGTTCCCCGCCCATACGGACGCGATCCACGTGCCGGGGGTCTGGCTCCAGGCCCACCATGTGGAGCTGGAGTACTACGACCGGTTCTTCAACCAGGGCGTGGCGGACGCGCACCGCAGGCACGCGGGCCTGTGGGAGGGGTCCGGCTGAGCGATCCGCGGAGCGGGCCGGGCCCCGGCGGGGTCCGGCCCTCTTGCCGTGGGCGGCTACAGCAGCGCGGACACCGCGTCGGCCATGGCGCGGCCGAGGACCTCGTTGTTCTCGGCGGTGAAGTGGATGCCGTCCTTGCCGTCGGTGGTGATGAACTCCCCGGCGTCGACGAAGGCCGCGCCCGAGGCGTCCGCCAGGGCGCGGTAGACGCCGGCGAGCCGGGCGGACTTCTCCGCGCCGCCTCTGAAGACCTCGTTGCGCCACGGGCCGGTGAGCTCACCGAGCCGCGGCGGCGCGACGACGAGGGGGCGGGGCGCGGGGTAGCCCGTGCCCACGCCGCCCGCCGAGTGGGCCACCTGCCTCAGCAGCACGGCCATGCCCGTGGCGATGTCGTAGGGCGTGCGGCCGAAGTGCGCCTTCGTGTCGTTGGTGCCGAGCATGATGACGACGAGGTCGAGCGGGAGATGGCTGGCGAGGGCGGACGGCAGGTAGCGGGAGCCGTTGAGCCGGGGGTCGATGGGGTCGTCGGCGGTGGTCGTCCGGCCGCTGAGCCCCTCCTCCACGATCTCGTACCCGTCGCCGAGCGCGCCGGCCATGACCCCCGTCCACCGCTCCTCGAAGGGGTAGCGCCGGGAGAGCTCCCCCTCCGCCACGGGGACCCAGCCCCAGGTGAGCGAGTCCCCGAAGCAGAGAATGCGCTTGGTGTCCGGCATATGGCGGCTCCGATGCTCGGTCCTTCGCCGCGTCGTTCGCGGCCGTACCGAAGAGTACGCACCGGCGGCCTCCGTCCGTACGGGCCGATGCCGAGGGGTTCCCCTCCGTCAGACGACGGGCGGCACCACGCAGTCGATGAGGTACGGGCCGGGGTCGGCGAGGGCGCGTTCGAGCTGGGCGGTGAACTCCTCGGCGGTGGTGGCCTTCGCGGCGGGCACGCCCATGCCGTTGGCGAGGGCCACGAAGTCCAGTTCGGGCCGGGACAGGTCCAGCAGGCCGCGGGCCCGCTCGCCGGCGGCCGCCGCGCCCACCTGCTGGAGCTCCAGGTTGAGGATCGCGTAGGAGCGGTTGTCGAAGATGACGGTGGTGACGTCGAGGTTCTCGCGGGCCTGCGTCCACAGGGCCTGCATCGTGTACATGGCGCTGCCGTCGGACTCCAGGCAGAGCACCGGCCGCCGCGGGCAGGCCACGGCCGCGCCGGTCGCCACGGGCATGCCCTGGCCGATGGCGCCGCCGGTGAGGGTCAGCCAGTCGTGGCGGGGCGCGCCCGCGGTGGCGCCGGGCAGCCAGAGGCCGGAGGTGTTGGACTCGTCCACGACGATCGCGTCCTCGGGGAGCAGCGCGCCGATGGCGTCGGCGGCGGACTCGGCGGTGAGCGGGCCGGTGGGGCGGTCGGGCCTGCGGGCGGCGGCGAGCGCGGGGGCCGCCTCGGGCGCGACCTGGTGCGCCAAGGGCAGCAGCACCGCCGCCGCCTGCTGCGGCGTCGGCGCGAGCGGGTGCACCTGGCACCCCTCCGGCACCAGGTCGCCGGGCTTGCCGGGGTAGGCGAAGAAGGTGACGGGCGAGGCGGCCCCGATGAGGATCAGATGGCGCACGCCGGCGAGCTGGGCGGAGGCGGCGTCGGCGAGGTAGGCGAGCCGCTCGACCTCGGGGGCGCCCGCGCCGCGCTCCAGGCGTGCCGGGAAGGTCTCGCAGAGCAGTTTCGCGCCGGTCGCCCGCGCGATCCGGGCGGCGGCCTCCAGCTCCGCGCCGCGGGTCGCGGCCCCGCCGAGGAGGATGGCGGCGGGCTCGCCGGACGTCAGCGCGGCGGTGACGGCCGCGAAGTCGGAGGGGATGGCTCCGGAGCGCGCGCCGAGTGCGGTGGGCGCGGCCTTGCCGCCCTCCGTCCAGGAGATGTCGGCGGGCACGATCAGCGTGGCGATCTGCCCCTCGGCGGCCGCGGCGACGGCCTCGGCCGCGTCCGTGCCGAGGTCGGCGACGTCGTGGGTGCGGCGCAGCCAGCCGGAGACGCTGCCGGCCAGCGCGTCGATGTCGGACTCCAGCGGGGCGTCGAGGGGCTTGTGGCCCAGCGCGTGGTCGCCGACGAGGTTGACGATGGGGGTACGGGCGCGGCGGGCGTTGTGCAGGTTGGCGAGGCCGTTGGCGAGGCCGGGGCCGAGGTGGAGCAGGGTGCAGGCGGGCCGCTCGGCCATGCGCGCGTAGCCGTCGGCGGCGCCGGTGGCGACGCCTTCGAACAGGCAGAGGACGGGGCGC
This sequence comes from Streptomyces sp. NPDC050617, assembly GCF_040654795.1. Classification (NCBI taxonomy): domain Bacteria; kingdom Bacillati; phylum Actinomycetota; class Actinomycetes; order Kitasatosporales; family Streptomycetaceae; genus Streptomyces; species Streptomyces sp. NPDC050617. The sequence goes on from NZ_JBFAIS010000034.1 coordinate 62,132, forward strand.
ATTTCCGGGACGTCGTCGAGGGCCGCGACGAAGTGCATCTCCGAGGTGCCGGGGTTGGCGAAGCACACGTCGACGCCTGCGTCGACGAGGCCGCGGATCAGGGTCTGCGCGCCGTTCGGCATGGTGGTCCGCCTCTGTTCACGGTAGGGGAATCGACTGGCAGGGCGTCAGTCTCGTCCCTGTGGGCGGGGCGCGGAAGGACCGGTTCGGACAGGGCCTTCCGGCGGACGCGCGCACCCCGTTGTTTGGCGCGTCCTTGACAGGGCGTACGGGCCGGGCCAGCCTCAGCCCTGACAACGATGTCACCGATCGTGTGAAGGTCGTGAGCGATGAAATGGACCCCACATCCGCGGCGGCGCGCCCGCGCCGCCGCCCTCGCCTGCGCGGCCCTGCTGGGCGGACTCCTGTCCGTACCCGCGCAGGGCGCCGAGACGCACACCACGGGGCGCCTCACCGACTTGGTGAACCCCTTCATCGGTACGCGCAACGAGGGGAACACCTACCCCGGCGCCTCCGTGCCCTTCGGCATGGTGCAGCTCTCCCCCGACACCGGGCACAACACGGGCTACGACTACAAGGACACCCGTATCCGCGGCTTCAGCGCCGTCCACCTCTCGGGCGTCGGCTGCGGCCTCGGCGGCGACCTGCCGACGCTGCCCACCACCGGTGAGGTCACCGAGACCGACTACGCCCGCTACGCCGCCGAGTTCGGCCACGACGACGAGAGCGCCCGCCCCGGCTACTACCGCGTCGGGCTGAAGTCCTACGGCGGCATCACCGCCGAGCTCACCGCCGGCAAGCGCACCGGCCACCAGCGCTACACCTTCCCCGCCACCGACAAGGCCAACGTCCTGCTCAACGCCGGGCAGTCGCTGCACAAGACGGACTCCACCAGCGTGGAGATCCTCGACGCGCGCACCGTGCGCACCGCCATCACCGGACACGGCTTCTGCCAGGGCACCAGGCCGTACACCCTGTACACCGTCACCCGCTTCGACCGGCCCTTCGCCGCCTACGGCACCTGGCGGGACGGGACGGTCACCGCCGGTTCGAAGAGCTCCACCGGCGCCGGGCGCAACGGCGCGTACCTCCGCTTCGACGCCACCCGCGACCGGACGGTGGAGGCCACCACCGCCGTCAGCTATGTCGACGCGGCCGGCGCGCGGCGCAATCTGCGCGCCGAGAGCGGCGGCTTCGACCGTACGGCCCGCGCCGCCGACGCGGCCTGGGAGCGGCGGCTGGCGGGCGTACGGGCCCAGGGCGGCGGCGAGACGCTGCGCCGCACCTTCTACTCCTCCCTCTACCGCTCCTTCCTCGCGCCCAACGTCGGCAGCGACGTGGACGGCCGCTACACCGGCTGGGACCAGAAGATCCACCGCGCCAGAGGGTTCGCCTACTACCAGAACTGGTCCCTGTGGGACACCTACCGCACCCAGGCGCAGCTGCTGGGGCTCCTCGCGCCGCGCGAGGCACGGGACATGGCGCTGTCCGTGCTGCGCGTCGACGCGGAGGGCGGCTGGCTGCCCAAGTGGGGGTACGGCACGGTCGAGACCAACATCATGACCGGCGACCCGGTGACGCCCTACCTCACCAACGCCTATCAGCAGGGGCTGCTGACGGGCCATGAGGAAGAGGCGTACCGGGCGCTCAGGAAGAACGCCGACGGGGTGCCGCCGGCAGACTCCCCCGCCGTGGGCCGGGAGGCCAACGCCCGCTATATCAAGGACGGTTACGTCCCCTACATCGCCGACTGGAAGCACCAGAAGCCCGGCGACTCCGACTTCGACCACGGCGCGTCGGCGACCCTGGAGTACGCGCTGTCGGACGCGATGCTCGCCCGTATGGCCCGCGAGCTCGGGCATCCGGCGGACGCCGCCCGCTACGCGAAGCGCGCCCAGAACTACCGCAACGTCTTCGACCCGGGCACCGGCTTCTTCCGGGCCCGCGACGCGGGCGGCGCGTTCACCGGCCCCGCCGACCCGGCGAAGAGCGTCGGCTTCCACGAGGGCACCGCGTGGCAGTACCAGTGGCTGGTGCCGCAGGACCTGTCCGGCATGGTGTCGCTGATCGGCGGCAAGGACGCCGCCAACAAGCGCCTCGACTCCTTCTTCGCCTACGACAAGCTGCTGAAGGACCCGGCGGGTACGGCGCGCAAGGTGTGGGTCAACGGCCCGTACGACTACTACAACGCCGACAAGTACAACCCGCAGAACGAACCCGACACCATCGCCCCGTACACCTATCTCTCCACCGGCCGGCCCTGGCAGACCACCGACGTGGTGCACGCGGCGCTCACCCTCTTCACCGACGCGCCGGACGGCATGACCGGCAACGACGATCTGGGCACCATGTCGGCGTGGATGGTGCTGTCCGCCATCGGCGTCTACCCCGTGCAGCCCGGCGCCGACGCCTGGGGGCTGTCCACGCCCCTCTTCGACCGCGTCGACCTGCGCCTGGACCGCCGCTGGTACCCGCACGGCCGGTTCACCATCACCGCGCCGGGCACCGACGACCACGACCGGTACATCCGGTCGGTGCGCCTGAACGGCTCGCCGTACGGGAAGACGTACGTACGGACCGAGGACATCCGGCGCGGCCGGTCGCTGTCCTTCGGCGTCGGCTCCGCGCCCTCGGACTGGGGGACTTCGGCATCGGCCGCGCCGCCCGCGGTGAACTGACCTTCCCACGCGGCGCGGTGCGAGATCTTCCGCACGCGTCCGGGCCCGGCCATGATGATCGGCCATCGGCTCCGACGGAGAGGAACGGCCATGGCCGGGCTACGGATGGGACAGGGCGTACTGCGCCGCAAACCGATCGAGCAGATCGAGGAGGGAAAACCGGGCGAGCAGCTCAAACGCTCGCTCGGGCTATGGCAGTTGACGGCGATCGGCGTCGGCGGCCTCATCGGCGCCGGCATCTTCAGCCTCGCGGGCACGATCGCCAACGGCAAGGCGGGGCCCGCCGTGCTCGTGTCGTTCCTGATCGCGGGGGTGGCGAGCGCGGCGGCGGCGCTGTCGTACGCGGAGTTCGCGGGCCTCATCCCGAAGGCGGGGTCCGCCTACACCTATGGTTACGCGGTCCTCGGCGAGCTGGGCGGCTGGTTCATCGGCTGGGATCTGCTGCTGGAGTACACGGCGATCGTCGCGGTGGTGGGGATCGGCATCTCCGGCTATATCAGTTATCTGCTCGGGGAGATGGACGCCGAGCTGCCGCACTGGATGCTGGGCGCCCCCGGCACCGGCGACGGGCACCGGGTCGATCTGTTCGCCGCGTTACTCTGCGTCTTCATCGCCTTTCTGCTGTCGCGCGGCATCAAGAACGCGGCCCGCTTCGAGACGGTCGTCGTCGGGCTGAAGGTCCTGGTGGTGATCTTGATCATCGCGGTGGGCTTCTTCCATATCAAGACCGGCAATTACCGCCCGTTCTTCCCCTTCGGCGTCGGCGGCGCGTTCACGGGCGCGGCGACGGTCTTCTTCGCCGTGTTCGGTTATGACGCGATGTCGACGGTGGCCGAGGAGTCCAAGGACGCCCAGCGCCATATGCCGAAGGCGATCCTCTACTCGCTGGCCATCTCGATGGTGCTGTACGTCCTGGTCTGCCTGGTGCTGACGGGAATGCAGAACTACAAGGACATCGACAAGGAGAGCGGATTCGCCACGGCGTTCAAGTCCGTGGGGCTGAGCGGACTCGCGGACGTCATCGCGGCCGGCGCCATCATCGGCATCCTCACCGTGATGTTCACCTTCATGCTGGGAGTGACCCGTGTGGGCTTCGCCATGAGCCGCGACGGGCTGCTGCCGAAGTGGTTCGCGAAGACGCACCCCAAGCGGCACGTCCCGACACGGGTGACCTGGATCGTCGGCTTCGCGTCGGCGGCGATCGCGGGGTTCCTGCCGATCGGCGAGGCGGCGGAGCTGACGAACATCGGCATTCTGCTCGCCTTCGCGGTGGTGTGCGTCTCGGTGATCGTGCTGCGCTACAAGCAGCCGGAGCTGCCGCGCACGTTCCGCGCGCCGGGCATGCCGGTGGTCCCGCTGATCGGGGTGGCGGCGTCGCTGTGGCTGATCACCTATCTCGCGTGGCAGACGTGGGTGCGCTTCGCGGTGTGGTTCGTGATCGGTCTGGTGGTGTACTTCGGCTACTCCTACAAACGGTCGGTACTGGGCAAGGCGCAGGCGCGGGAACGGGAGGCGGCCGAGTAGGGCGGCGCCCGGTACGCGGCCGGGCGGAGCGGGGCTTCTCCGGCCGGCGGCTATTTGAGCAGCCGGGAGAGCCGCCGGTCCGCGAGCGGCTTGCCGCCCGTCTGACAGGTCGGGCAGTACTGGAGCGAGGAGTCGCGGTACGAGACCTCGCGCACCGTGTCCCCGCAGACCGGGCAGGGCTGCCCGGTCCGGCCGTGCACCCGCATCCCCGCCCGCTTCCCGGCCTTCACGTCGCCCGCCGCGAGGCCGCGCGCCTGCTCGACCGCCCGGTTCAGGGTGTCGACGACCGTCGTGTACAGCGCCCGCGCCTCGTCGTCGGTGAGGTTCGCGGCCGGCTTGAAGGGGGACATGCGGGCAGCGTGCAGGATCTCGTCCGAGTAGGCGTTGCCGATGCCGGCGATGACGCTCTGGTCCCGCAGCACGCCCTTGAGCTGCCGGCGTTCGCCGCGCAGCAGGGCGGCGAACGCCTCGGGGGTGAACTCCGGATCGAGCGGGTCCGGGCCCAGCCGGGCGACGCCCGGCACGTCGGACGGCTCGCGGACGCAGTACACGGCCAGCCGCTTCTGCGTGCCGGCCTCGGTGAGGTCGAAGCCCGCGCCCGGCGCGCCGTCCGGCCCGTCGATGCGCAGCCGCAGGGCGAGCGGGCCCTTGCCGGGACGGGGCGGCGCGGCGGGGAACTCCTCGCGCCAGCGGAGCCACCCCGCGCGGGCCAGATGGATCACCAGGTGCACGGCCGGTCCGTCGGCTCCGCCGTCCGCGGTGAGGTCCAGGAACTTGCCCCGGCGGCGTACGTCGGTGACGGTCCGCCCTTCCAGGGCGCCGAGCGGCGGATCGTACGTCTTGAGGACGCTCACCGCGAGCGGGAGCACCGTGGCGACCGTGCGGCCCTTCAGGTGCTCGCCGAGGTATCCGGCGAGGGCTTCGACTTCCGGGAGCTCCGGCATGTGCACCAGTGTGCCGCAGCGCTCACGTGCGGCAACTCGGCGCCGGGCGCTGTCGCGGGCCTCCCGTCCGGCCTGCGGGGCCCGCCCGGCTCAGCCGGCCTTCTCGTCCCAGTCGATGCGGTAGTCGCGGATCCAGTCGGAGCCGCCCCGGCCCTCGTCGCGGTCGAGGGCCCGCGCGGTGCGCGCGTCGCGGGTGCGCTCGGGCACCGCCTGCGGATCGCGAGCGGCGAGGCGTCCGCTCATGGCCACGATCCGCTCGACGCGCTCGCGGCGCAGCCGTTCGTAGGCGGCGAACGCCCGCGGGGTGTCCGGCAGGTCGCGCAGGCACTGGGCGAGGACGACGGCGTCCTCGATGGCCAGGGAGGCGCCCTGCGCGGCGTTGGGCGCGGTGGCGTGGGCGGCGTCGCCGATGATGACCATGGAGCGGCTGTGCCAGACGGGGGTGGAGGGGATGTCGTAGGTGTTGGAGGCGACGATGTCCGGGCCGGTGGCCGCGACGATCCCCGCGGCGGCCGTGTCGTCCCCGGCGAAGACGTCGGCGACGCGCTGCCGCCACTGGTCGGGGGTGACGGCGGCGAGCCCGTCGCGCGAGAGCTCCTGGCCGGGGATGTTGGCGAACCAGTAGGTCGGGCCGCCGGGCGCCGTGGTGCAGCCGAAGACCGCCCGGTCCCCCAGGATCATGCGGTACGTGCCGGGCGGCGCGGCCTCGGGGTGGTGCGCCAGGCGGCCGCAGACGGTGCTCTGGCCCGCGTGCCGGGGGCCGGGCGCGGCCGCGTCCAGCAGCGTGCGGGTGCGGGAGTGCAGCCCATCGGCGCCGATGAGCAGGTCGCCCTCGGCCCGGCTGCCGTCGTCGAAGACCGCCGCGACGCCGCCGCTCGCCGTCGTGGCGGCGTCCACGAGGCGCTTGCCGTACTCGACGGGTATCGACTGCCGCTCCGCCTCGTCGCTCAGGGCGCGGTGCAGGTCGGCCCTGGTCATGGTGCGCGGGGCGAGGCCGCCTTCCCCTGAGCCCCGCAGGGGGCGCCGGCCGAGCCGCTCGCCCGTCCGGCTGTAGAACTCGACGCTTTCGGCCGGAAAGGAACGGTCCGCCACGGGCGCGAGGGCGTCCGCGCTGCGCAGCGCGGCGAGCCCGTTGGCGAAGAGCATGAGGAAGGCCCCCACGTCGTCGGCGCCTCGCGGGTACGCCTCGTAGACCGTGGAGTCGATGCCTGCCTTGCGCAGCGCCAGTGCGGCCACGGGGCCGGCGACACCGCCTCCGATGATCAGTGCGCGGGTCATGGACGGGTGTCCCCCTCGTGTCGTGACGGCGTCGTCGGGCCGGTCGTGCCAGGTCGCGGGCGTGGCGCGCGGTGTCGGCAGTATGTCACGGGGCGACGATTTGGTTGAACCTAGAAGCACCTTGCGGCGGATCACCGAACATGTTGAACTTCACGCCATGGCTTACCAGTTGACCCCTGAAGACGGCCCGGACGGCCGCACCGGCGGCCCCGCCGCGAGCGCGCCGACCGTAGACGACGACCTCAAGGCGCTGACGCGCCTGATGGCCCGTTTCCTGCGGCGCGCACGCGATCCGGACGAGGACGTACCCGAGGAGCTGCGCGCCCTCCTCTCCGGCGCCGGGCTCGCCAACCGCCATCTGGCGCCGCTGGTCTCGCTCGCGCTGGAGGGCCCGGCGTCCGTCGGGGAACTGGCCGAGCGGATGGCCCTCGGCGCGACCACCACCAGCCAGCTCGTCAACGAGCTCTGCCGCGGCGGGCTCGTGCGCCGCACGGAGGACGAGCGCGACCGGCGGCGGACGATCGTCAGCGTCGAGGAGCCGCACCGCCCCCTCGTCGAGCGCTGCGCCCGCGCCCGCGTGGAGCCGCTGCGCCAGGCGCTCGGCCTCCTCGCGCCCGCGGCCCGCCGCGACTTCCTCCGCAGCTGGCGGGTGATGGTCGACGTCTGCGAGGGGCGGCCCGTATCCGCGCCGGACGCGCTGGAGGAGACCACTGAAGCGACGGTGCCGCAACGCCCCTGACCGTGAACACTCATGACGTACAGTCAGGGGCTGCGGGTGCGCGGGTCAGCGGCGGGGCAGCAGCAGTTCGGTGTTGCGGTCGCTGGGATCGCCCGCGAGAGTGGCGTCGGCGCCGGGCGCGTTGAACCCCAACTCCCGGTAGAGGGAGGCCAGACCGGTGCGGGAGAGGTCCTCGAAGTCGGTGCGGTAGGGGGCGGCCGACTCGATGAGGGTGGTGAAGAGGGAGAGGGTGCCGTCCCGGTTGTCCGTGATCTCGATGGCGCGGGCCAGCTGCGGGTAGTCCACGTGCGAGGCGGTGCAGATCTCCCAGAAGGTGCCGCGCGGCCTGATCCGGTTGCGGTGGCTGTGGCCGTTGATCCAGGCCAGGACGTTGCTGTGGCGCTGGAGGACCGAGATCAGCTCCGCGCCGCCGTGCCGCTTCTCGCCCGGGCGGGCGGGGTCCGGGGTGAAGTTGTCCATGCTCCAGCTGGCGTGGTGGCTGAAGACCAGCGCGTACTCATCCCTGTGCCGCCTCAGCACCCGCTCCAGCCACCGCAGTTGCGAGGTTCCGAGCGAGCCCTGGTAGTGGCCGCCGGGGTCCGTCGAGTCCAGGCTGACGCCGATGACGTCGTCGGAGACGCGGAAGGTGTAGTAGAGGTCGCCGGATTCGAGGTTCTCGCGGGTGTAGCCGTGGCCGAGGGGTCCGCGGCCGCGGTGGCGGGGGTCGAGGTGCGCGGCCGCGTACTGACGGGCGGTCAGCGGCGCCCGGCGCTCGTCCGGGGTGACCGTCCGCATCTCGGCGCGGTGCTCGCGCAGCACCGCCCTGATCCGGTCGCCCTTGGGGTCGACGCCCTTCGCCTCCCCCTCCATCAGCCACTTGGCCTGCTCGGCGGGGATGATCTGGAGCTTCTTCGAGCCGACGGCGACGTCCCCGATCCAGGTTCCGGCGGCCGGGTAGCAGCCGCCGGAGAGCAGGTCGTGGTTGCCGAAGGTGGAGTACCAGGGGATGTTCAGCCCCGGGCTGCTCAGCCTCCGCATGGCGGCGTCGAGGTAGCCGTCGATGCGCGGGTAGCCGACCTGCTTGTCCTGGTCGCGCAGGTCACGCTCGGGGTGCCAGTACAGCGGCAGCCCGCTGTCCTGCACGCCTTCGTAGCCGTCCGGGTCACCGGTGTTGGGATCGAGCCGGCCGCCGCTCAGGGCGGTCAGGAACCACTCGACCTCGATCCGCGCGTTCTCGTCGCCGTTGTCCCCGGTGGTGATGACGAAGGCGAACGGCTCCCCGGTCTCCGGGCCGCGGCGCAGCGCGTTGACGCGCTCGACGAGGGAGACCACGCCGGGCAGGGTCAGCGCCTCGTGCGGCCGCCAGGCTCCGGGGCCGCCGGCCCGGAAGAACTCGTAGCGCAGCGGGTGCTGCACGTCGGTGAGGTGGATGTCGGTGAACTGCACGAAGGAGGCGAGCGTGGTGCGCCGCTCGGTGCGGCCCCGCTTGGTCGTGGCCAGGTCGGAGCGGAGCAGCCGGGGCCAGCCGGGGCCGTCGCCGAGCCGCCGGTAGCCGCCGGCGCCGCGGGGCGCGGCGACGGATGCGAGGGTGGTGCCGTGGCCGGTGGGCGCGGCGGCGGCCGCGCCGCCCGCCATGCCGAGGCCGCCGACGGCGGCAGCCCCGGTCGCGGCCGCGGCGGCGGCGAGGAACGTGCGGCGGTCGAGGCCCGAGGCGGGTCTGTGGGATCTGCTGGACATGCGCGGTCTCCCCACTGTGACGGTTGGCGGCGTACGCACGCCGCTGACGGCCCGTCGGCGCCGCGGGCGGTCTCGCGGCGCCGGGCGGATCGCCGGACGGATCACGGACGCGACAGGTCACCAGGATCAAGGAGGCGGTGCGCCGTCGCCTTGCGGGATTCCGTACCGGGCTCGGGGAGCCGCCCCTTCCGGCTCCGCGGTCCCGGCCCGAGCCGGGCGACGGTGTGCACGGCGCCGGGCGGGGCGCCGGGCGGCGCCTCGGCGGGCGCCGCCGCCGACCGCACAGCAGCCTAAGTGACCCGTGGGGCCGCCGGTAGGGCGCGTGCGGGCGGGCGCGGCGGTGCCCCGGTGGCCGGGCGGCCCACCCGGACGGCCGTCAGCCGTTCGTACCCGTCCCCGGCAGCGCCGCCCGCAGGTAGCAGGCCGTCAGGCTCTCTTCCGCACGGGCGACTTCCTCCGGGGTGCCGGCCGCGACGACGCGGCCGCCCGCCGCGCCGCCGCCGGGCCCCATGTCGATGACCCGGTCGGCCCCGGCGACGACGGCCATGTCGTGCTCGACGACCACGACGGAGTTGCCCGCGTCCACGAGCCCGTGCAGCTGGCGCAGGAGCAGTTCGGTGTCGGCGGGGTGCAGTCCGGTGGTGGGCTCGTCGAGCACGTACAGGGTGTGGCCGCGGTGCGTGCGCTGGAGTTCGGCGGCGAGCTTGATGCGCTGGGCCTCGCCGCCGGACAGCTCGGTGGCGGGCTGGCCGAGCCGCAGGTAGCCCAGGCCCACGTCGCGCAGGGTGGCGAGGCCGCGCAGCGCGGCGGGCACGTCGGCGAGGAAGCCGGCCGCCGCGTCGACGGTCATGCCGAGCACGTCGGCGATGGTGGCGCCCCGGTAGGTGATCTCCAGCGTCTCGGGGTTGTAGCGCGCGCCGTGGCAGGCGGTGCAGGGGGCGTAGGTGCCGGGCAGGAAGAGGAGTTCCACGGCGACGAAGCCCTCGCCCTGGCAGGTATCGCAGCGGCCGGCGGGCACGTTGAAGGAGAACCGGCCGGCGGTGTAGCCGCGGGCGCGGGCCTCGTCGGTCGCGGCGAACACCTTCCGGACGGCGTCGAAGAGCCCGGTGTAGGTGGCGAGGTTGGAGCGCGGGGTGCGCCCGATGGGCTTCTGGTCCACGCGCACCAGCCGGTCGATCGCCTCCAGCCCCTTGGCCCGCACCTCGTACGGCCCGTCGGCTCCGGCGGCCGGCTCGTCGCCCGTATCGGCGGCGTCAGCGGTGTCTGCGGTCTCCGCGCTCTCGCCGCCCAGGTGCTCGGCGACGGCGTCCGCGAGGACCTGGCTGATCAGCGTCGACTTGCCGGAGCCGGAGACCCCGGTGACGGCGGTGAAGACGCCGAGCGGGATGTCGGCGTCGAGGTCGCGCAGGTTGTGCCGGGTGACGCCGTGCAGCCGCACCGCGCCCGTGGGGGTGCGGCGGGCGGGCGCGCCGGGGCCCGGCGCGCCGGTGTCCGGGAAGACGAAGCGGCGGGTCGCCGACTCGGCGACGTCGGCGAGCCCGGCCACGGGGCCGCTGTAGAGCACCTGCCCGCCGTGTTCCCCGGCGTGCGGCCCGACGTCCACGATCCAGTCGGCGCGGCGTACGACGTCCATGTGGTGCTCGACGACGAAGAGGGAGTTCCCGGCGGCCTTGAGCCGGTCCAGGACGGTGAGCAGGGCCGCGCTGTCGGCGGGGTGCAGCCCGGCGGAGGGCTCGTCCAGCACGTACACGACGCCGAAGAGCCCGGAGCGCAGCTGGGTGGCGAGCCGGAGGCGCTGGAGTTCGCCGGCGGACAGGGTGGGGGTGGGCCGGTCCGTGCTCAGATAGCCGAGGCCGAGTTCGGTGAGCACCTCGACGCGGGCGACGAGGTCCGCGGCGAGCAGCGCGGCGGGGCTCTCGTCGGCCCTGGCCGCGGCGGGCCGCAGCAGGTCGCCGAGCGCGCTCAGCGGCAGGGCCGCGGCGTCGGCGATGTCGCGGCCCGCGAACGTGACGGCGAGCGCCTCGGGCCGCAGCCGCCGCCCATGGCAGCCGGGGCACGCTCCGCTGACCAGGTACCGCTGGACGCGCGCCCGCAGCGTGCTGCTCTTGGAGTCGGCGAAGGTGTGCAGCACATAGCGCCGGGCGCTCATGTACGTGCCCTGGTACGGACGGTGGATGCGGCCCGCGTCGCGCACGGGGTGGACGGTGACGACGGGCTGCTCGTCGGTGAACAGGATCCAGTCCCGGTCGGCCCGCGGCAGCTCGCGCCAGGGGCGGTCGATGTCGTGGCCGAGTGCGGCGAGGATGTCCCGCAGGTTCTTGCCCTGCCAGGCGCCGGGCCACGCGGCGACGGCGCCCTCGCGGATGGAGAGATGCGGGTCGGGTACGAGGGAGTCCTCGGTGACCCGGTGGACGCGGCCGAGGCCGTGGCACTCGGGGCAGGCCCCGGCGGCGGTGTTGGGCGAGAAGGCGTCCGAGTCGAGCCGCGGCGCGCCGTCGGGGTAGTCGCCCGCGCGGGAGTAGAGCATCCGCAGCGAGTTGGAGAGGGTGGTGACGGTGCCGACGGAGGACCGGGAGGTGGGCGCGGAGCGGCGCTGTTCCAGGGCGACGGCCGGCGGCAGCCCGGAGATCTCCTCGACCTTGGGCGCGCCGACCTGGTGGATGAGCCGGCGCGCGTACGGGGCGACGGACTCGAAGTAGCGGCGCTGGGCCTCCGCGTACACGGTGCCGAAGGCCAGCGAGCTCTTGCCGGAGCCGGAGACCCCGGTGAAGACGACGAGCGCGTCGCGCGGGATGTCGACGTCCACGGACCGCAGATTGTGCTCGCGGGCGCCGCGGACGCGTACGTACGGGTCGTGGGCGGCGTCGCGGCCGTACGGATGGTGCGCGGCGGCGTCGCCACGCGGGTGCGCCGGGCCTGCCGGGTCGTTCATCGAGGTCGTCTCCGCTGGTCGGCGCTGTGTCTCGCTCGCCGATCTTAGGTGCGGAGGCCCCTTGGACGCCCGGCGGGCCCGCCGCCCGGATCAGTACCGCGCCGCCCGGGTCGTCAGTAGCGCAGCGCGTACGAGACGCGCCGCCGCCAGGACGTGGAGCGCCGGGCGCTGTGGTGGCGGGCGTCGGCCTCCAGGACCTCGTTGGCCTCGCGGACCCGCTCCTGCGCGATCTCGACGGCCTCGTCGAGCGGCATGACCAGCGGCAGGTCGAAGAGGTCGACGATGCGCCGGACCCGCTCGGTGACGGTGCCGCCCACCACGTGGTAGGGGATCTCCATTTCCTCCAGGGTCGCGATGAGCAGTTCGTCCGACATCTTGCGGAACGGCTCGGAGACCGGCCGGTGCCCGTCGGCCTTCATCTCGAACTCCACGGGCAGGTGCACATAGGCGTCGTAGATCCGCTTGGCGCGGGCCTTGGTGATCTGCCCGTAGGCGTTCATGTAGTCGCGGTAGAAGCGCTTGACGGGCAGCCCGGCGACGTTCTTCAGCGCCTTGGCGAAGAAGCCCGCGCCGGGGTTGATGCCGACGCGCATCCGCGCCTCGCCGTAGATCCATTCGTGGATCACCGAGCCGTCGGAGACGAAGGAGCCGGGCAGCGCCTCGTTGTGGATGCGCTCCTCCAGGCGGCGCAGGCCGAGCGCCATCAGCTCCGCCGCCGACAGCTCCTGCACCTGCTTGCCGGGCACGAGGTCCAGCAGGATCTCGCGGGAGGTCATCGCGTGGGTGCGCGGGATGCCGGTGGCGACCGAGACCGCCTCAGTGGTGGTGCTCTTGCCGCTGGAGTACGTGCCGGAGATGGCGAGGTGGATGACGCGGTCTTCCATGGTCGGTGCCGTTCCTTCCGTGAGGTGGTGGTCCGTGGTCATCCGCCGAGCCCCAGTCCCCCGCTGACCGGCAGGACGGCCCCGGTGACGTACCGCCCGGACTCCCCCGTCAGATAGCGCACGGCCGCCGCGACGTCCTCGGTGGTGCCGGGGCGGCCGAGCGGGGTGATGCGGGCCAGCTCCGCGCGGCGGCGGTCGGTGACGCCCCGGCCCATCTCGGTGTCGATGAGGCCGGGCGCGACGAGGTTGACGGTGATGTTGCGGGGCCCCAGCTCCCAGGCCAGGGAGCGGGCGAGGCCGAGCAGCCCCGCCTTGGACGCGCCGTAGTTGGCCTGGCCGGGCGCGCCGAAGGCGTACACCATCGACGACATGAGGACGATGCGGCCCCAGCGGGCGCGGACCATGGAGCGGGCCGCGCGCCGCACGACGCGGTAGGCGCCGCCGAGGTTGGTGTCGACGACGTCGAGGAAGTCCCGCTCGGCCATCCGCAGGAAGGGCATGTCGCGGGTGATGCCCGCGTTGGCGACGAGCACCTCCACGGGCCCCTGCGCGGCCTCCACCTCGGTGAAGGCCGCGTCCACGCTGTCGGGGTCGGTCATCTCGGCCCGTACGCCGAACAGGCCGTCGGGCGGCGCGTCGCCGCGGTGGGTGACGGCGACGTGCTCGCCGTCGTCCCGCAGAGCGCGGGCCACGGCGAGCCCGATGCCGCGGTTGCCGCCGGTGACGAGCACGGAGCGCGGCATCACAGGTCGCCCCCTTCGGGTTCGGCGCCGCCCGGCCGGGGCCCGCTGTCCGGGTCCGGCCGGGTGCGGGCCAGTCCGGCGAAGGCCATGGTGGCGATGGCCGCGCCGAGTTCGTCGCGGCTGAGCAGCGCGAAGGCGTCGGCCGCGGTCCGTTCCTGATCGTTCATCAGCAGGCCACCGCCGCACCGCTGTACCGCGCCGTCGGCCCCTCGTACTGCGCGGTCCGGTCTCCGAAGATGTGCCGGACCGCCGCCGACAGCCGTGCCGGCGTGAGCGCCCCGGGGAGCAGCCGGCGCGCGAACCGCACCTGGGGCGCGGCCTGTTGGTGCTGCGGCCGGGGTTCCTCCAGGAGCAGCGGCGGGAGCAGCGCGGTCGGTGTGCGGGCGAGGGTCTCGTCGCTCTCGGCGAGGAAGGCGGCGGCGCGGGCCCGAACGGGCTCGGGCAGCCAGTCGAGGAACGGCACCCGCACCTCGATGATCTCGCCGTGCTCGGCGCACCGGCCGAACTCCGCGCACGGAGTCCCGGAGGCGGCCAGTTCCGTTCCCCGGCGCGTACGGGCGGTCCCGGCCGCTTCCGCGGCTCCGTCCGTTCCGGTCCGGGCGAGGGTGTGGGCGCCGGTCAGCGCGGCCCGCACGGAGTACGGCGCGCGGTCCCATTCCTCGCGCAGTACGGGCACGGTGTCGCGGGCCTCGTCGAGGACGACGAGGAGCGGCGAACCGCTGTCGATGTGTTCGGCCAGCAGAGTGCGGAGCGTCTGTTCCGGCCAGATTCCGTCGGGCGCCCACTCCCCGTGTTCCGCGGCGCGCCAGCTGATCCGGCCGGGTCCTTCGAATACGACGAGCGCTTCACCGAAGCGCGTCATCGGTGTTCCGTTCATGAATGCAGTTCCCCGTTATCGACTCTTCGCAGAGTTGTCGACTCATTACGGCGCCGCGGGCTCCACTCGGAGCCGTCGGCCCGAAGCGGAGCGTCGGCCCGATGCAGGTCTGTCGACCCGGTGCGGAGCCGTCGGCCCGATGCAGGGCTGTCGGCCCGCAGCGGAGTCGTCGCCTCGGTGCGCCGTTGGTTTGGGTGCGGCCCGTAGCGTGCGGCGGCCGTCCGAGGGACGGTCGCCGCACGACGGCTGCCGGCCGCTCAGGCGGCGGCGAGCATGGGCAGCTGATGCGCGATGGAGCACCGGCCGTAGATGCCGGAGAAGTCGTCGACCGCGAGGTCGGCGACCCGCCAGGTGTCGTCGCCGAGCCCGAGCAGCCGGGTCCGGGTGACGTACGCCTTGGCCTCGATCGGGCCCGCCATGGGCCGCAGCGGGCTGTGCGCGCCGACCACCGTGCGCCGCATCCACAGCGTGTTGCTGCGGCCGCGGTCCACGCCGTCCTGCACGTACAGCAGCGCCTGCGCGAGCTGGGCGACGCACACCAGCGTGTCGACGAGCGACACCGACGGCGCGTACGCGGCCTCGGCGCCCCGCGCCTCGTGCAGCCGCTCGACGCTCGGCACGACGAACTGCCGGGCGTTGACCTGCTGTGCGGCGAGATCGACGCTGACGCCGTCGGCGTGGTGGCTGTGCGCCTTGTAGCCCGCTCCGTAGTGCCGGGTGCGGGCGGCGCCGAGCGCCTCCTCGTCCGTCTCGTAGCGCGCCGGACCGCGCGGCCCGGCGCCCTCCGCCTCGTGCACGAAGTCGCAGCGCACCTTCAACTCCCCGATGCGGCAGTCGTAGACGCTGCTGACCGGCGCTTCCGGACCGGCCCCGCTCCCCGCGCCGCCGCTTCCCCCGCCGCCGTTCGCCGGGCCGGCGGGCGCGGTGCGCGCGAGCCGGGCCGTGACGGCGAAGTCCGTGAGGTCCTCGTGCGGCCGGCTGCCGGCCCGGATGTCCGCGCTCCGCAGCCAGGTGCGGCGACGCTGCTCCTCGTCCAGCCCGTACGCGCCGTTCAGGTGGATCTCGGCGAGCGAGGCCGCGAGCACGAGCGCGTCGATGCTGCTGAGGTGCGGCCGCAGTTCGCGGCCCGCGGCCTTGCGGGACCAGTCGGCCGGATAGGTGAGCGTGGCGCGGGCGTCGGCGCCCGCGCCGGGCTCGGTGAGCCCGTCCGCCTCGATGTGGTGCAACTGCTGCCCGACTCGCTTGTATCCCGTGCCGAAGAACCTCGCGCCTCGCGGCCCGAGGCAGGCGTCGAGCGAGTCGAAAACCAACCTTTCTTCACTCATCCCCGTTTTCCTTCCCCCGTGGTGACTCACCATGAGGCTAGCACCGGGAAAACATCAACAGGGCCCTTGTGAAGAGGCTCACTTCAACTAATTCAAGTCAACCAAAATACATTTGACGGAATTTGACGGGGGAATTAAATGCTCCGAATAGGCTGCCTCCGGATAATGCGGGCCGGGTTTTGCGGAGTGCTGAATTCTGCTGTTCGGTCCTCCCGGCGGGCCGCCCGGGCCGGACGTCGGACGCCCCGATCGGAACGCCCCGGTCAGTCCTCGCAGGCGACGACGCTGGGCCAGCGGTCGGCGAGCAGTTCGCCGAGGATCTTCCGCAGCCGGTCGCGGTCGGCGGAGTCCACCGCGGCGAGAAAGACCTGTTCCACGTCGTCGACGGCGCGCGAGGCGGCGGCCAGCGCCGTCCGTCCGGCGTCCGTGAGATGGAGGATGTAGCGCCGGCGGTCGGCGGGGTTGCGCCGTCGCTCCACATGCCCGGCGCCCTCCATCTCGTCGATGAGCGCGACCATGGTGGTGGGATCGAGGTTGAGCAGTCGGCTCAAGTCCTGCTGGGAAAGGTTGATCTGGCCCTCCAGCGCGGCGAGCACGTAGAAGTACCGCATCCGCATCCCGCGGGATTCCAGGGCCCGGTCGGCCTCGTGCATGAGCAGCAGTCCGGCTTTGTGCAGCAGATAGCCGGTCCGGCGCACGAGCGGGAAGTCCACTGCCTCGGCCGCGGGTTGAGGCAGTGGGGCGGAGAGATGGTCGGTGGTTGACATCAAGGGCCGCTTCCGTCGGGGGGATGGAATGGTCTTTCGGTCTGCGCTCACCTGCCATTATCGCCGGTGGCGGGTTGGATGAACATCCACGATCGCCGGATCGTGGTGCGGAGAGCGGCGGGTGCCCCGGGGGCCGAAGTCCCCGGGGCACCGTCGCACGCCGGTCGGTCAGGCCCGCGCGGAGACTTTCCCCGTGGCATCCGCTGCTGCCGTCTCCACCGCGGTTCCGGCGCGGGCACCCTCGCTCTCCGCCCCGGTCAGGGCGCTCTCATGGAGGTCTCGGGTGCGGATGAACGCGAACGCGATCAGTGCGCCGAGTGCCGCGATCGACGCGCATACGATCATTACCTCGTGGAGGCCGTCCGCGAATGCTGTACGGGCCGCCTGGTCCAGTCGCTCGGCCATCGCGGCCGGCATGCCGGACACGGCCTGCGAGCCGCCGCCTGCGGCGACCGCCTCGCCGAACTCCTGGGCCCGTCCGCCCAGCTGACGACCCGCTTCGGAGTCGACGAACAGGTCGGTGACCCTGGACTGGAAGAGCGCGCCGAAGGCCGCGATGCCCACGGCGACGCCCACTTGCTGGAAGGTCTCGCCGATCCCGGACGCCATGCCCGCCTCGGACGGCTCGGCCACCGCGATGGACAGCGAGGCGCGCGGCGGGTTGAACAGGCCCATGCCGAGGCCGAGTCCGAACATGCTGGGCAGCAGCGACGTCCAGGCGCTGTCCGCGTCGACCAGCAGGACCAGGGCGAGCCCCAGCGCCACGAAGGTCATCGCGAAGCCGACGAGCACGCGCTGCGGCATCCGGGTCGTGAGGCTGCCGGCGACGGCCGCCGCCACGAAGAGCGTCAGCGTCAGCGGCAGGAACCGCAGCCCGGTGTCCCAGGCCGAGAAGCCCAGCACGTTCTGCACGTAGGAGATCTGCAGGAAGAGCGCGGACATGGTGGCCGCCGCGCAGAGCAGGGTGACCGCCGAAATGCCGTTGAAGGTGACGTTGCGGAAGAGCGTCAGGCGCAGCATCGCCCGTTGGCCGAGCCGCCGTTGGGTGACGTAGAAGGCCGCGAAGAGCAGCGCCGATGCGGCGAACATGCCCACGATCGCGGCGCTTCCCCAGCCCTGCGCCTCCCCGCGCAGGAAGCCGAGGACAAGAAGGGCGAGCGCACCCGAGAAAAGGACCAGCCCCCACCAGTCCACCGGGTGCGCTCGCGGGTCCCGCGATTCGCGCATGCGCAGCACGCCGATCACCAGCGCGGCGATGCCGACCGGGACGTTCACCAGGAAGATCCACCGCCAGTCGAGGCTGTCGGTGAGGGCGCCGCCGATCAACGGGCCGAACGCGATGGACAGTCCCACCACGCCGCCGAAGATCCCGAACGCCTTGCCCCGCTCCTTGCCGCGGTACTCGTGTCCGATCAGCGCCGGGCCGACCGCGAAGAGCATCGCGCCGCCCAGGCCCTGCACCCCTCGCGCGGCGGACAGGAATGCCGCGTTCGGGGCGAGGCCGCAGGCCAGCGAGGCCAGAAGGAAGATCACGAATCCGGTGTTGAACACCCGCTTCCGGCCGAGGCGGTCCGCCAGGGAGCCCGCGGTGAGGAGGAAGACCGCGAGCCCCAGGGCGTAGGCGTCGAGCACCCATTGCAGGTCGGAGAAGGTCGCGTGGAGATGCGTGCGCATATCAGGGAGCGCGACGTTCACCACGGTCAGATCGAGCATCAGCATGAACGTCGCCACGCAGACGGCGGCCAGCGTCCATCCGCGTCCGCCGCCTGGCCTTGGCACGACAGCGGCTGTCGCGGTCGACTCGGTCATCAAGACTCCCCCAGTCCCTCACACCGTCTATCGGATCATCAATCATTTATCTTTCCTACGATCCAAGAAGGTATGGACTGGGATTCCGACTGTCAATGTTTCCAGGGGAGTTGACGGCCAATCAGGCCGAAACCGACCGTGCGCGTATTGGCACACCGAACTCCCCCTGCTCTGCAAGCGAGTTGAGCTGACCTGCGCACCACGGCGAAGACGATCACCGGGTGCGGGCTCCGGCCGGCGGCACAGGGCGGAGCCCCCGATGGCGGGAATGCGATGTGCCGCTACGGCAGGTACCGCACCTCGGGGAGGGTCGGAGCGTCAGAGGGCGTCCGCCGGAATCGTCTGGAAGATCCGGACGACCTCGTCCACGAGCAGCACGTCGGCGGGGAAGTCCAGCTCGTCGACGCGGGAAATGGGCGCGATGCCCTGGGAGTTGGTGAGGAAGGCCCCGCCGTACGAAGCCAGGTCGGCGGTACGCACGCTCGCTCGCCGCCAGGGCAGGCCCGCCTTGTCCAGCGCCTGCCGGAGCAGCAGCATCGAGATGCCGTCCAGCATGGGGGCGTCGGGCCACACCACTGTGCCGCCGTCGGTGAAGGCGACGTTGGTGATGGCCCCCTCGGACACCGTGCCGTCGGGGCCGGTCAGCAGCGCCTCGTCGAAGCCCGCCCGCTGGACCTGGTCGCGGAAGTAGCCCTGCGCGAAGCCGCCCGTGTGCTTGATGTGCGCGACGGGGCGCAGGTAGGGCACGGTGCGCAGGGCCTGCGGCGTGGTCGGCATGGTCGTGGGCGGGCGCACGCTGACCAGCACCGAGGGCGCCGCGCCGGGCGCCGGGCGGAAGACGTTGACCCGTACCGACGCGTCCTCCGTGTCGGCGAGCGCCTGCCGGATCAGCTCGCGGACCCGGCTGCCGTCGAGGTCCGCGCCGAACAGCTCGCGCGTGGCCGCGTCCAGCCGCGCGAGGTGCAGATCGAGGCCGCGCACGGCCCGGCCGCGTACCTGCATGGCGGTGAAATGGCCGTAGTTGCTCATCAGCGGGGCGAAGAGCTCCTCGGCGGCAGCGGGCCGCCCGTCGAGCTCGATCCGGAGGTCAGGAAGATCGGTCACACCGCTCACCCTACGTGGGCCCCTCCCCCGAACGGCGTTGCCCGGTGCGCCCAGGACCGAACACCTGCTCCTCGCGGTCGACCCGGTCGACGGCGTCTGCCGCCGGCGTCCCACGCCCGCTCCGGGACCCTGATGCGCCGAAGCCGGACGAGGACCAGACCAACTGGGAGCGAGCCGGGCTGTCGCGCGCCATACTCGACATCCGCGGCGCCTCCGCGCGTACGAGAACCGCGTCAGCACGCTCGCGCCGGTCGAACCATGACCGTTCTCAGCGCCACAGCTGTCCCGATGTTCCCCGAGGCCGGTTGCGGCCGTACCGCTACGTGCCGATCCCGCTCGCCGCGGGCGCCCGGAGCAGACCGTTGTGCGCCTCGACCGCCGCATCGGGGTCCGTGCCCCGCCAGGCGACGATCTGATCGGGCCTCAGCAGCAGGCACTGGCCGGCGGGCAGGAAGTCCACGTCGTGCCGGTGGACCGGGAGCCGGTCCGTGCGCGGTGCGGCGGCCTCCGGTCCGGCGAGGAGGGACCAGCCGGGGCCCGCGAGGTCGAGCGTCGAGCGGGTGCGGGCCGCGTCGACCCAGCGGTGCGGTACGCGCGTGCCGACGCGGCCGGCCGGGGCGAACTCGGTGACCGGCTCCGGGTCGTCGGCGGCGTCCGGGTCGCTCGCCAGGGCGCCCGCGGTGTGCTGGAACGCCCCGACGGCCAGGATGTAGGGGTGGGCGAGCGTGGGGTCGGGGGCCGACGCGAGGTTCTGGAAGCTCGCCATGCGGCGACTGGACTCGTCGGCCGCGAACCAGCCGGCCGGGCGGCGTTCGGCGTCGTAGCTGTCGAGGAGGGCGGGGGCGGCCTCGCCGCGCAGGACGGCGGCGAGCTTCCAGCCCAGGTTGTGCGCGTCGGCGATCCCGGTGTTGGCGCCGCTGGCGGCATACGGCGGCATGACGTGCGCGGCGTCGCCCGCCAGGTGCACGCGGCCGTGGCTGAAGCGGTCGGCGACGAGCATCTCGGCCTGCCAGGGCAGCACGCTGAGGACGTCGAGGTCGGGGGCCGGGACGCCGAGCGCGGTGCGCAGCAGGGCGGGCCAGTCGCGGTCGGTCTCGCCGCCGGGGCTCATGAACACCCATCGGCGGCGGCCGTCCACCGAGGCGAGCGCGCCGGGGGCGTCGGGGTGGTCGATCTGGCAGAGGTTGAACTCCCGGCCGCGTACGACGTCGGCGAGGTCGGCTCGGAAGTAGACGTTCACGTTGGGGCGGCCGACGGCTCCCTCTCCGGAGCGGCCGATGCCGAGGGTCTCGCGGACGAAGCCGCGCGCCCCGTCGGCGGCCACCAGGTACCGGGCCTCGGCGCGGTGGCGGCTGCCGTCCGTACGGTCGAGGAGTTCGGCGCGCACCCGGTCCTCGTCCTGGTCGAGGCCGAGGAGTTCGGTGTCGAACCGCACGGTGGCGCCCGCGTCGACGGCGGCGGCGCGCAGGACCGGTTCGAGTATGTCCTGGGCGATCAGGGAGGGCGGCTCGGGGCTGACGTCGACAAGGGGGGCGCCGGCCGCCATGGGCTGCCACAGCGGGAGCTGTTCGGCCTCGGCGAGCGTCCGGCCGGCCGCCATGTGGTCGTGCCCGGCGAGGTCGCGGGCGGCGTCGTGGACCAGCCCGGCGAGGCCGAGCTCGCGGTAGATCTCCATGCTGCGCATGTGGAGGCGGCGGGCCTTGGGCTGGGGCGAGGTCGTCGAGCGTTTCTCCACCAGCGTGACGGCCACGCCGTGGTGGCGGAGCACCAGGGCGGCGGTCAGTCCGGCCAGTCCGCCGCCGGTGATCAGGACATCGGCGTCCAGCACGTCGGGGCGGTGTGCGCGCGGCTTCGGTGTACATCGTCCACTCATGGTGGACAACGTACACCGACTAGGGTCCGAACACCATGACTTCCGAAGACCGCCGCCCCGCGCCCAGCGGCCTGGTGTGGTTCGACCAGCCCGCACCGCCCCGCCGCACCGAACAGCTCAGCCGCGAGCGCATCGTGAGCGCCGCGATGGACATGGCCGACCGGGAGGCGAGCGGCGAATTCACCATGCGGGCGCTGGCGACCGGGCTGGGCGTGCGCAGCCCCATGGCCCTGTACCGCTACGTCGGCAGCAAGGACGGCCTGCTGGACCTGATGTCCGATCAGGTCTACGGGCAGTTCGCCGTCGCGCGCGGCGAGGGCTGGCGCCCCGCGCTGCGCGCCATGGGCCGTACGGGCTGGGACGCCGTGCAGCGCCACCCGTGGTTCGCGCGCCTGGCCTTCAGCCGCCCCCCGCTGGGGCCCAACGCCCTCGACCTCTACGAGTCCGCGCTCACCGAGCTCGACCCCCTCGGGCTCGACGCGGCCACCCGCATGCGGTGCGTCGACACGGTGCTCGGCCAGGTGTTCGGCTCGGGGCTCGCCCTTCTCGAGGAGCGGACCATGCGGGCCCGCGTCGGGCTGAGCACCGACGACGAGCTGGAGCAGGCCGCCGCGCCCTATCTCGAACGGATCGCCGCCGCGGGCAGGCACCCCCACTTCATCCGCTGGGTCAACGATCCCGAGCGGCACGCCCCCGGCCCGCAGCCGTTCGGCCAGGTCCTGGAGTGGCTGCTCGACGGGCTCGAATCCGTCGTCACCCGGACCGGCGGCCCACCGGCCTGACCGGCGCCGGACGTACGACGGGGCGGCGTGGCGCGTACGCAAGTTCGTGCCGGGCGGCCGTACGCGCCGGAGCCCGCGCGGCGCCCAGCCCAAGG